>JANOCR010000211.1:0-4950 GCA_031412355.1 Ilumatobacteraceae bacterium
TGCTACGTCCCAGGCAATGCCGCGAATCAGCACGCGGTCGAGCCACCCTGTCAACATTGCCGGCTGTCCGCTCCACCACGTCGGGTAGATGAACACCAACGCGTCGCACCACTGCAAATTGTCGCAGTACCGCGCAATGTCTGGTTGCTGCGCAGCCGGAGCCAGGTAGTCGAGCCGCTCCTGCAGTGACAGTGTCGGCTCGAAGCCGTCGGCGTAGAGGTCCGACACTCGAACTTGATGGCCGGAGGATTCGAGGGCGGCGACCGCACGCTGGTGTACCACCGCCGTGAATGATGTCGGGTCCGGATGGCAGTAGACGAGATAGGCCTTCACAGCGTGCGCATTCTGCGATCGACCCGCTTCAAGAAGGCGATGCGTTGCTCGTCGGTACGAGTGTCGATCTCGTACAACCCGAGCCACGACCGTCGAGCCAACGTAGCCATGTTCAGCCTGAGTGCGCGCAGCAGAATTCGCCGCCCGTTGTCGTGCAGAGCCCTCACGTAGAGCCAACGGGCGCGGTACGTCGAGATGCCGACGATGCGGCGGACGTGGGTGAGGCCGCGACGGACGTGATGGTGGTCGTCGAAAACGAACCCGACGCCCGGGACCATCACCCGTTCGAGCCAGCCCTTCAGGATTGCCGGCATCGTGCTCCACCATGTTGGGTAGACGAAGATCAACGCCTCGGCTCGCTTGACGATCTCGGCGTGGCGTTCGGCCATTGGATCCAGAATCGGCCGCTCGCTGTGGTAGGCCAATCGTTCGTCGTGGCTCATCGCCGTACGGAACTCCTCGGCGTACAGATCGAGCACGGTCACGTCGTGGCCGCTTTCGCGCAGCGCACTGGCTGCCGTCGACGCAATCGCGTGGTTGAAGCTGTTGGGGTCTGGATGAGCAACGACAACGACGACACGCATGCTGTCCGCACGCTAGTTGCGCCCCTACGATCGTGGCTGATGGAACTGCAGGGACCTCGGCTTGTCCCTGTATGGGCTTATCTGGTCAGTTTCGTCGTGCTCGGTAGCTCGCTGAGCTTTGCGGGTCCAGCGCTGTCGCACCTGCGCGATCGGGTAGGCACCGACGATGGTGGAATCAGCCTGATCTTTGTCGGGTCGTCGACGGGTTACATGTTCGGTTCGTTTCTCGGGGGTCGATGGCTCGACCGCGGTCGCGGACACCGGATGTGGGCCGCATGCATGATCGTGTCGGTAGCGGGGATCGCAGTGGTCTCGCAGATCCGCGAACTCGTGCCACTGGTCGCGGTCTTCGTGGTGCTGGGTGTCGCATGTGGCGCAGGTGACGTCTCGGGCAACACTCTGGTGGTGTGGAGCCGTCCCGATTCGCCGGGCGCGGCGCTCAATGCACTTCACCTGTTCTTCGCTCTCGGTGCGTTGTCGGCACCCCTGTTGACCAATCGGGCCATTGCGTGGAGCGACTCGCTCTGGCCCGTCGCCGTGCCTTTGGCGGTTCTGGCCGTGATCTGCTGTGCCGTGCTGTTGTCGACCCCGGCGCCGATGAAGACCCGCGCAGCAGACCGCACTCACGAGCACGGCGCGGCGGCGGCCGCAAGCATCCGCCGCGGGCAGTTGGCCGTCGTCAGCCTGTTCTTCTTCGTGTATGTCGCCCTCGAGATCGGCTTTGCAAACTGGATCCACTCGTACGTCGAGCAGATCGGATATGGCGATGCGAACACCGCGACGGGTGTCACCGTGATCTTCTGGGTTGGCTTCTCGATCGGAAGGGTCGCCTCGATCTGGCTGGCCGGTCGCTTCAGTGCCGGATGGATGCTGGTTGGATCGATGACTGTTGCGATGGCGTCGACCGCCGCACTCGTCGTCGTAAACGGCGGCAACATCGGTTTGTGGATCGTGACGTTCCTGTTCGGGGTGTCGATCGCGCCGCAGTTCGCGTCGATGATCGCCTACGCCGAGTCCCACCTGGCCTTGTCGGGCGCGGCCACATCGGCATTCATCGGTGCCGCGGGTCTGGCAGGGTTGGTCATGCCGTGGACGCTCGGCCAACTCTTTGATTCGCAGGGACCCGGAGTGCTGCCGCCGGTCACCTTCGCGGCGTGCGTGGCGACGGTTGCCGTCGGCCTGTGGGTGCGGCACCTGGTGCATGTGTCGGGGGTTCAGCGACCTCCTGTGACTTCGATGAACGCTCCGGTCACATAGCTCGCGGCAGGCGATGCCAACCACAGCACCGCCTCGGCCACTTCGTCCGGCGTACCGACACGCTGCATCGGGACAAGTGGTGTCATGCGCTCGACGCGGCCCGGCGTGGCGTGCAGATGAAAGTCGCTCTCGATCAAGCCTGGACGTACCGCGTTGACGCGGATGCCGTGCGGCGCCAGCTCCTTGGCCAAGCCGGTCGTCATCGTGTCGATCGCACCCTTCGATGCGGCGTAGTGGACCCACTCGTTGGGGCCACCGAGCACCGCAGCCTTCGACGAGATGTTGACGATCGATCCGCCGCCTCCGGCGGCTCGCATGCGATTCGCCGCTTCGCGCGCGCAGATGAACGGACCGGTCAGGTTCACTGCCCACAGGTGCTGGAGGGCCTCGGTGGTGTACGTGTCGAGCGTTCCGTATCCCCCCGCGATTCCAGCGTTGTTGACCAGCACGTCGAGTCGGCCGAAGCGCGAATCGATCTCGGCGAACATTGCCAGGACAGCGGCTTCGTCGCCCACATCGGCCCGCACGGCGAACGAGTCGTTGCCGATCTCGTCGACCAATGCCGAGGCGACATCGGCGCTCGCTGCGTAGTTGACAACCACCGCGTATCCAGCGCCGGCGGCCATTCGGCTGATTGCCGCGCCGATACCGCGGCTGGCGCCGGTCACCAGCATGACGGGTTTTGGCTCGCTCACCTCAGTTTCTCCTCCAGGAGCTGCTTCACCTGCGGCCACTCGGCGCGAACCACCGAGTACATGGCTGAATCGCGAGCGAAGATGTTCTCCTCACCAGCAGCGTACGAGCCCCGATGGCTGCGCAGGATCCCCTCGAACGTCGCGCCGATCCGCAGAATGGCCGCGCGGCTCTGCTCATTGCGGGCATCGGTGCAGATGGATACTCGATGCACGTTCCATGCATCGAATGCGTTTCGCAACAGCAGGTACTTGGCCTCGGTGTTGATCGGCGTGCGTTGCGCCGAGGCGGCCAGCCAGGTGCCGCCGATCTCGACCTCGTCGGGCACGGCATTGCCACCCCACCACTCCAGGCGCAGGTAGCGAGTACAGCCGACAAGGGCGCCGTCACTGAGCCGGCGCTGCACGAACGGCACCGCGGTGCGCCCCCGCTGGTCGTTCAGCAGGCCGCCGATGTACTTCTGCATCCCGTCGACCGTCGGGGGCACCGCTGTCCAGTCGTACGTCGATCGGTCCTGGTTGCCTGCTGCGACCAGTTCCTCGGCGAACTCGGGACGAAGCTGCTCGAGTTGAACGTGGCTGCCGGTGAGGGTGGGTGCTGCGACGGTCATGGATGCACCAGCATGCCAGGCCAAGGCGTCAGGGCATGAAGAGCAACGCAGGGGTTTCGAGCAGCGCCTTGATTCGCTGGATGAACGCAGCGGCGTCGGCGCCGTCGACGACGCGGTGATCGAACGACGACGACAGGTTCATGATCTGGCGAGGCAGCACCGCGCCGTCGACGTACACGGGTCGCACCGCGATCTTGTTGACACCGATGATCGCCACTTCGGGATAGTTGATGATTGGCGTCGACACGATCCCGCCCAACGACCCGAGACTGCTGATGGTGATCGTGGAACCACTCAATTCCTCGAGCGTGATCTTGTTGGTTCGAGCAGCGGTCGACAGGCGCGTGACTTCGTCCGAGCACTCCCACAGATCGAGCTCGTTGGCGGCGGCCACGACCGGAACCATCAGACCCTTGGCCGTCTGCGTCGCCACGCCGAGATGGACGGATCGGTGCCGGTGCACAACACCGTTGTCGTCGTCGTAGCGCGCATTCATCTGCGGGAACTCGCCGACAGCCACAACGACGGCGCGCATCAGGAATGGCAGGACAGTCAGCCTGGATTCGCGGTCGGCGTGCTGCCGGTTGAGCTCGGCGCGCAGCCGCTCGAGCTCGCTGACATCGACCTCGTCGACATAGGTGAAGTGTGGGATCCGCGACTTGGCGAGCTGCATTCGTTGGGCGATGTTGCGACGTAGCCCCACGACGGCGACGTCGTCTACCGCGTCGTCCGAGTCGTCCGGCGACAAACTCTTGGGCGACACGCGCGCCCCATCGCGCGTTAGATGGGCGTCGATGTCGGCGTGAAGCACTCGGCCGTCGGGCCCACTGCCGGCGAGACCTGCGAGGTCGATGCCAAGTGCTGCGGCTCGACCGCGCACGGCGGGCGCCGCGGTCGGCCGTGCCGCCGAAGCCGAAGCGGGCGGGGGAGCGGAAGCCGGAGCGGCGGGAGGCTCGGCGGCAACCCGCGGTACCTGCGGTACCTCCGCCGGTGCTGGTGCCTCCTGGTCGGCGGGGGGCGGCGCAGGATCGGGCGGCAGTTCCCCGCCGGTGTCGATGTGTACCAACGCCGAACCGACGGCCAAGATGTCGCCCACGGCGGCTCCGATCGACGTGACGGTGCCCGTCACCGGCGAGGGCAGCTCGACGGTTGCCTTGTCGGTCATCACCTCGACCATCACCTGGTCCTCGGTCACCGTGTCGCCGACATTGACGTGCCATTCCACGATCTCCGCCTCGGCGATGCCCTCGCCGACGTCGGGCAGCTTCACCACGTAATCGGCCATCTCAGGCGTCCATCACTCGACGGAAGGCGGCACCGACGCGAGTTGGTCCGGGGAAGTAGTCCCACTCCTGGGCGTGGGGGTATGGCGTATCCCAGCCGGTGACCCGCTCGATCGGCGCTTCGAGGCGATAGAAGCACAGCTCCTGGACGGTTGCCGCCAACTCGGCACCGAACCCACTGGTACGCGTC
>JANOCR010000212.1:0-3523 GCA_031412355.1 Ilumatobacteraceae bacterium
CGGCCGACGGCCACACGGTGTCGCGCCTCGTACGGCGCCAGGCCAAGCCGGGAGAGGTGCCGTGGGACCCTGCCAACGGCCAGCTCGATCCGGCGGCTTTCGACGAATGCGACGCAGTGATCAACCTGTCGGGCGCGGGCATCGGCGACAAGCGATGGACCGACGACTACAAGGCGAGGCTGATGTCGAGCCGCGTGCAGACCACCGAGCTGCTGGCCAACACCATGGCCGATCTGGACGACAAGCCGTCGGTCTTCTTGTCGGGATCGGCGATCGGCTGGTACGGCGATCGCGGCGACGAACGGCTCGATGAACTCTCGTCGGCGGGCGAGGGTTTTCTCAGCGAGCTGACACAAGAGTGGGAGGCCGCCACGATGTCCGCCCAGAAGGCGGGGATTCGTACGGTGCACCTGCGCACGGGCATCGTCTTGTCGCCAAAAGGCGGCGCGCTGAAGAAGCAGCTTCCGCTGTTCAAGCTCGGCCTCGGTGGACGTTTCGGCAATGGCCATCAATGGCAGAGTTGGATCTCGATCGACGACGAAGTTGGTGCCATCGTCCACCTTTTGTCGGCGGAAACCTGCGGCGCCGTCAACCTCACGGCACCCGACCCGGTGACCAACAGCGAGTTCACGACGACGCTCGCCAAGGTGCTGCGCCGGCCCGCGTTCATTCCGGTTCCGACCTTCGCGCCGAAGTTGGTGCTGGGTAGTGAACTGGTTGAGTCGCTACTGCTCGGCGGTCAGCGCGTGTCGCCGACCGCGCTGCAGCGCAGCGGCTACGAGTTCCAGCACGAGACGCTCGACGCAGCACTGCGCGACCTGTTGCACCGCAAGTAGCGACGACTACTGATCGGCAGTGTCCACCGCGGCCCAGCGAGCCAGTTCGGCGTCGAGGTCGAGCCGATCGGTCGACGGACCGGATGGCCAGTTCTCTTTCGGCACGGCCCACATCACCTCGAATTCGATGCCGTCGGGATCCTTTGCGTACAGGCTCTTGCTCACGCCGTGGTCGCTCTCGCCGACCAGTGAACCGGCGGCGACGAGCTTGGTTCGCAGGGCCGCGAGATCCTCGATGGTGTTGACCTGCCAGGCGAGGTGGTAGAGGCCCGGCGAATGTGCTGCAGGTCGCGGGCGGTCGCCGACGCTGAACAGACCGAGGTCATGATCGTTGGTCGAGCCGTCGGCGCGGAGGAAGACAGCCTGGCTGCCCATCGTGGCGACGGCCTCGAAGCCGAGGACCTGTGTGTAGAAGGCCGCGGATGCCTGGGCATCGCGCACCCACAGCACCGCGTGATTGAGACGTCGAATCATTCGTCAGGCCGCTTTCACTGCTTGGACTTCCAATTGAATCTTTACCTTCTCGCCGACCAGCACGCCACCGGTTTCCAGAGCGACGTTCCACTCCAGTCCCCAATCCTTGCGGTTTACCTCGGCCTCTGCGCTGAACCCTGCTCGCGTGCCGCCCCACGGATCGCCGCTGACACCGTCGAACTCGAGCTCGAAGTCGACCGGCTTGGTGACACCCTTGATCGTCAGATCTGCGTGCAGCACGTAGTCCTTGCCGTCCTTTTCGATTCCGGTACTGACCAGGGTCATCGTCGGGAAGTTCTCGACGTCGAAGAAGTCGGCCGATCGCAGATGGCCGTCGCGGCTTTCGTCGCCGGTGGTGACCGATGCCGTCTCGGCCGCTGCCTCGACGTGCGACGCCAGCGGATCCTCGGCGATCGTCAACGTCCCGGTGACGGTGGCGAACCGGCCGCGCACCTTGGTGACCATCAGGTGGCGAGCGACGAATCCAATCGTCGAGTGGCTGGCATCGATGTTCCAGATGCCGCTGGTGAGATCGGGGGTGAGTTCCCGGGTGAGATCGGTGATTGACGACATTGAATGACTCCTTGTTTGTTGTGACCGCAACAATTGTAGCGACAATTACTTGTGCGCGCAACCTTTCCCCCAAACTCAGCTATGCTTCCTCCATGGCGACCACCACCTGGCTGTCGGCGAGCGAAATGCGCGCCTGGAGAAACTTCATCGAATCGGTCAGCACGATGTCCGCCGCGATGGAGAGTGACCTCGCCCCCTCCGGACTGACATTGGGCGATTACGAAGTACTGGTGCGGCTCTCCGAATCGGAGAACCAGCGGATGCGAATGTGCGATCTGGCGACCGCATTACACCTGTCCCCCAGTGGCCTCACACGACGACTCGACGGCCTCGTGACGTCGGAACTGGTCGCACGGGTAGCCAGCCCAGCAGACCGGCGGGTGATGTTCGCCGCGCTCACGCCGGCGGGACACGCCAAACTGGCCGATGCTGCACCCGACCATGTCGCCAGCGTGCGCAGTCGACTGTTCAAGGGTCTCAGCCGCGACCAGGTGCATGCGCTCGGCGACATCTTCGAGACGGTGAAAGCCAACCTCGCGGCGTGCCCCGAGTGACGGCGCTGCCCGCCGGGTTCCACGCCTACGTCGCCAACGTTGGCATCAAGGACACGACCGACGATTTCGTCGTGGTGGCCGGCGACGAGCGATGCTCGTCGGTCGGCGTGTTCACGACCAGCAGTTTCGCTGGTCCCAGTGTGATCGTAAGTCGCGAGCACCTGTCGACCCTGCAGGCTCGGGCCGTCGTCGTGATCTCCAAGAATGCCAACGTGGCGACAGGCGCCGAGGGCCTGGCCAACGCACGCGAGGTCGTCGCCGGTGTCGCCGCGGCCATTGGCTGCGACACCGGCGACGTGCTGATCGCCTCGACCGGTGTGATCGGGCGCCAGTATCCGATGGATCGGGTCCGTGCCGGGCTCGCCGCCATCCCTTCGCCACTGCCCTCGACCGAGGCCGACCTCGTCGCCGCCGCGATCATGACCACCGACACGGTTCCCAAGATCGCCACAGCATCGGTGGGCGAGGCTCGAATCGTGGGCGTTGCCAAGGGTGTCGGCATGATCGAGCCGAACATGGCCACCCTGATCACGTTGCTGTTCACCGACGCACGACTCGGCGCCGACGCGCTGGAGCCGATCTTTCGGCGGGTGATCGATCGCACGTTCAACTGCGTCTCGATCGACACCGACACATCGACCAGCGACACGGCGATCATCCTGGCCAATGGCGCGGCAGGGCCTGTCGACATCGACGCGTTCGAGCAGGCTCTGTACGAGGTGGCCGCGTCTCTGACCAAACAGGTAGCACGCGATGGCGAGGGTGCAGAGAAACTCATCGAGGTATACGTCGAACGGGCCGCGTCACCGGACCAGGCCAAGCGAGTCGCGAAGGCCATCGTCAACTCTCCGTTGGTCAAGACAGCTGTGCACGGCGCCGACCCGAACTGGGGTCGCGTGGCGATGGCAATCGGCAAATCGACCACTGCCGACGAGGTCGACCAGCCGAAGGTGATCATCCGTTTCGGCGATCAAGAGGTCTATCCGTCGCCTGTCGACGCCTCGGGGCTCGATTCCCTGGCGGCGTACATGCGCGGCGACGAGGTTCGCATCACCGCAGTGCTGTCTGCGGGCGATGCATCCGCGA
>JANOCR010000213.1:0-7828 GCA_031412355.1 Ilumatobacteraceae bacterium
TCGGCTCGCTCGCCCTGTTGAGAAGGTGTATTCTCACACTCTATGAGAACAATCATTCTCGTGTCAAGGTCGCACTGATCCGTATGGTCGTCCAAGCCTGTCACACCTCCCTACGGTCCATGCTCGTGCCTCGCCCGAACACCCAAGTTGATCAGGGAGCCGTGTGCGGCTCCGTGTGCGGCGACAACTACGTCGATCGACCCCGTCGTACGCAGGTGCACACGGTCAGCGACGATCGTTGCGCCCGACGCCGCTGATGGCGTCACAGTCGAAGAGGAGCATCACAGGCCGCAGTTCATCATCGAGCGCACACATCGACGGAGCGAACACGTCGACGTCGACGAGGAACGCCGGGTGGTATCGACGCCGACATCGCGCTGAATGACCGAATCAGGAGATCTGGGAAGATGGCCCGATGATGAGGCAACGTCGGGTGACGGCGGTGGTGGTGGGCGGTGGGCACAATGGGCTGGCGATGAGCAAGCGGCTGTCGGACCGGGGTGTCGATCACGTCGTTTTGGAGAGGAGCGAGGTGGCCGCCGCGTGGCGGACTCAGCGTTGGGACTCGTTCACGATGCTCACACCGAACTGGCAGGCGCGGCTGCCTGGCCGGGTGTACAACGGCGACGATCCAGACGGATTCATGACCGGCGGCGAGGTCGTGAATTTCATCGAGACCTATGCCGCCACGATCGGGGCGCCGGTCGAGACCGGCACCACGGTGACCGCGGTTCGACCGATCGAGGACGGCTACGAGGTCGTCACCGACCAGGGTACGTGGCGTTGCCGGTGCGTTGTGTTGGCGGGGGGCGCGTGCAACATCCCCGTCATCCCGGACGTCGCTTCAGTCGTTCCGGCAGGCGTCACCCAGGTCAACCCACTCGAGTACCGGCAGCCTGGTCAGCTCGCTGACGGCGGCGTCCTCGTGATTGGGGCTGCCGCGACCGGACTCCAACTCGCTGAGGAGATCCACGCGTCGGGTCGACCGGTCACGCTGTCGGTTGGCGAGCATGTTCGGATGCCGAGGACGTACCGCGGGTCTGACATCCAACACTGGATGGAATCGATCGGGCGACTCGACGAGCGTTACGACGAAGTCGAAGACATCGTCAAAGCCCGCAAGGTGGCGTCACCACAACTCATCGGCACACCAGAACGTCGAACTCTCGATCTCAACTCTGCCACCGACGCGGGGGTGCAACTCCGGGGTCGACTCGGCGCGATCCGAGACGGAGTGGCGATGTTCTCGGGTGGGTTGCGAAACCACTGCGCGTTGGCAGACCAGAAGCTCGGCCGCCTGCTCGACGACATCGACAGATGGGTTGGCGAACAGGGCCTCGGCGGTCACGCCGGACCCGTCGAGCGCTACGAACCGACGCGGGTCACACGAGGTGCTCCGCTGACGCTTGATCTGACGAGCGGGGAGATCACGACGATCGTCTGGGCGACCGGATTCCGTCCGGACCTCTCCTGGGTCGACCTCCCCGTGTTCGACGGTGCCGGCCAACTCCGCCACGACGGCGGCGTGGTGGACGCCCCCGGGGTCTATGTCCTCGGGGCGAGTTTCCTGCGCCGACGGAAGTCGAGCTTCCTGCACGGAGCGGTCGACGACAGCAACGATCTGGCCGACCACCTCGTCGGTCATCTCTCTGCCGGTGGTTGATCAGCGCTTCGTGCCGATGTAACCGAACAGCTGAACCTCGCCGCGTAACGCGAGGCCGTCGCGTACGTGTTCAGCGGCGAGCTGGGTCGCCCGGTCGAGGAACTCGTCCTCGCCGATGCTCTGGATTGCCTCGAAGCCAGGGCCGGTCGACGCAAGCGCTCGGGCGAAGGTGTCCGGATCGGGGAACTCGAACACGAATGGGATCTCGAACCGCTCGGCGACGTCGAAGCCACATCGATCGAGGAACGCTTCGCCGGCGCCCGGTCGTCCCAACGACACCATGTCGGCCTGGTGCTGGACCTTGTCGTCCGTCGCCCATCGGAAAGGTGCCATCATCCACGCGCCCGGAGATTTGCCGACGTTTCCCCACACCGTGATCGCAAGCCGGCCGCCCGGAACCAGCACACGGTGTGCCTCTTCGACGGCAGTGGGCGTCGTCCCCCAGATCCCACGGAAACTTGTCACGACCTCAAAGGTCTCGCGGTCCCACGGAAGGGCCTTCATGTCGCCCACCCGAATGTCGCTGTCAGGGTTGCGGTCCTTGGCCACCGCGACGAGACGCGAGGAGGCGTCGAGCCCGGAACAGGCGGCACCTCTCATCCTGGCGAGTTCGATGGCCAGCCCCGAGCCGCAGGCGACGTCGAGCAGACGGTCGCCGCCGCCGACGTCGAGCCGATGGTGCACGGCGACGTATTCGCGGCAGGCCGACGGCTCACTCAGTGTCGCGAACTCGACGGCGCGACGTCCCCAACCTTCATCGACCATTTCCCATGACATGGCGCAGCCCCCTGGAGTCCGGCCACGATCGTAGGAGCCCCAGCCACCACTGTCGACCCTCGACAGGGCTGCCGGCGAGGCGTTAGGGTCAGTGCCCACGACAGGGGGCTGCACCATGGACGAAGAAATCAACGGCGTACCGTGCAACAAGTTGTTCGGAGCGATCGCCAAGACCCGCGAGAATGGCGAACTCGCGCAGTTCCGGTTCTCCGCGAGGAACGACTGGGTCGAGGGGACGGCAAGTCAATCCACCATCCACGAGTGGTACGGCATGGGCGGCGACCATGAGCACGTCCAAGAGTTCACCTTCAAAGCCGACCACCCCACGCTCGGCCACGGCCACGGCCCCACACCTCAGGAGTACGTCCTCCACGCGCTCGCCGCGTGCATCACTGCCGGGATCGCAACGGGCGCAGCTGCGCGCAAGATCCAGCTGAACAAGGTCACCTCGACCGTGAGCGCCGACATCGACGTCCGAGGCGTTCTGGGTGTGGATCCTGATGTTCGCAAGGGGTTCAGCAACGTCGACATCGAGTTCGACATCGACGCCGACTGCGATAGCGAGCAGAAAGATGCGCTGCTGGCCGCCGGGGCGAAGTACTCGGCGGTGTTTGACATGTTGGCAAACCCCACGGAAGTCAACGTCACCCGACGCACCTGACGATCACCGTCGAGACCGTGTTAGGGAGGCTGGCGCATCTCGCTGCACGCATTGATGATCATCGACCAACCACGACTTTGCAGCGAGCAGGGCAGCACCTGGATCATGATGACTGACCCCGAGGGCAGCGAGTTCTGCATCTGCGAGAGTTGTGATCGATCAGGTCGTGGCGGTCAGGGGAGATCGTGGCGAAGGCGAGGCAGGCTGGAGGCGAGGATCTCGTCGACGGCATGTGGTTCGGCCGATTGGACACCGGCGCGTGCGTATGGTGGGTCGTAGAACAAGAACTCGTCGAATCCGGCGTCGCTCCAGGCTGCGACGAGATCCTCGAACTGTGCGGGCGACGTCCACGAGGTGCGTTCAACGAGGCCGAGTAGCACAGAGCAGCGGATTTCGGCAGGATCGCGTCCGATCGCTGCGCATTCCTCTTTCAATCGGTTTCGGCTCTCGATGGCGTCGTTGAGTGTCGGACCGAATGTGTTCCAGGTGTCTGCGTATCGGGCTGCGACTGCGAGTGTTCGTCGGCCGTGTGCCGCCAGAACCAATGGTGGTCGTGGACGCTGAACGAATCCTGGTGCCATCGCTGCCCTGTCTGTGGAGTACCAGCGCCCGGTGAAGGTCACGGTGTCTTCACGAGTGAGGCGATCGACCAATGTCACGTACTCCCCGAAGCGTTCTGCGCGTTCGATGTCGGACCATTCGGCGACTCCCCACATTGATTGATCGCTCGGTGCGCCGCCTGCTCCAAGTCCGATCTCGAGACGTCCTTCGCTGAGGTGGTCGACTGTCTGTGCCTGCTTGGCGAGCAGCATCGGCGTTCGAGATACCACGGCGCCGACGAGGAGCCCGACGCGTACTCGAGTGGTGGCTGCTGCGAGCGCGGTCAGGCTGGTCCATCCCTCGAACCATGGTTGGCCTGGTCGGTGCGGGTTGGTGAAATGATCGCAGGACCACAGCGAATCGAGGCCGCCATCTTCGAGGCGACGCCATCGGCTGACGAGATCGGTCCATGGTTCGTTCGGCAGAACCAGTGCCCCGAATCGGGGCTTCGATCGATCGGGCACATCGCCAGCGGGGTCGGGCGCGACGCCGTCGGGCGTCATCGCGGCGACGTCGTTGTCATGGCTGGTTGTACAGATCCGTGGATAAGTAGCGCAGTCCTGAGTCGCACAGGATCGTGACGACGGTGGCTTTGGGACCGAGACGTTCTGCGACGCGCAGCGCAGCCACGACGTTGGCTCCGGAGGAAGCGCCTGCGAACAGTCCTTCTTCGCGTGCGAGCCGTCGGGCCATTGCGATTGCGTCGTCCGTTGCGACGGTTTGGATGTCGTCGACCTGGTCCGGTTCCCACAGCGGCGGGATGAAGCCGATGCCGATTCCCTCGATCTTGTGCGAGCCGGTCGCCCCTCCGGAGAGGACGGCGGACTCCGCCGGCTCGACCGCGGTGACATGCAGTTCGGTGCCATGGGCGCGTATCGCCCCGGCCGCACCGTGGATGGAGTGAGCAGTGCCAACTGCATGAACAAACGCATCGATCCGCCCGTCGGTCTGGACCCAGATCTCCTCACCGAGTGGCACATAACCAGCGATCGCGTCATGGTTGTTGAGCTGGTCGCACCACCACCGCCCAGGTTCGGCGGCCACCTCTCCCGCTCGGGCGATCATGCTCTTGATCAGCTTCTCGTTGATCCGACCGCCGTCGCTGGGAACGTCTTCGACCGTGGCGCCAAAGGCGCGCATCGTGCGACGCTTCTCGACGCTGAACGCGTCGGAGAACACGATGTGGAGCGGGTACCCCAGCGCGGCGCACACGAACGCCAGCGAGATGCCCGTAGTACCTGCGGTGTATTCGACGACGGTGTCACCGGGAAGGAGGTGCCCGTTGCGAATCGCCCCTTCGATCGCTGTGCGGGCCATCCGATCTTTCATGCTGCCTGTCGGATTAGCGAACTCGAGCTTGACCAAGACACGCGCCGAACCCTCGGGCACCACACGGACAAGCTCGACGAGCGGAGTGTTCCCGATACCTGCCAACGCGCCGACTGAAGTCGTATCCATCGGTTCTCCTCCACATCGCCGAAATGCCGATCCTAGGTCGGCACTCTGGGCCCGCAGAACAGGCACGCGAGGACTGCTCGCCGACCCGACGATCCACATCGAACTCGACGTCGGTCGGTTACGCCGTCAGGTACTGCCATTGACGCGCCTTGCTTGACCCCTAGGGACTCTAGGGGTAGCATAGCGAGGTATGCGAGCAGATGTTCTCAAGGGTCACCTCGATTTGCTGTTGTTGATCATCGTCGAGGATGGCGCCAAGCACGGTTACGCCGTGATCGAGGAACTGCGGCGCAGGACCGACGGCGCGATCGACCTACCGGAAGGCACCATCTATCCGGCCCTTCATCGTCTTGAATGCGCCGGTCTGCTGACCAGTGAGTGGCACGAGGTAAACGGTCGCCGGCGACGCAGCTATTCCCTCACGTCTGGCGGACGGCACGCCGCCCGGGAGAAACGCCGTGAGTGGACGGCCTTCGCTTCCACCGTGCAACGAGTGGTGGGAGCGCCGGCGTGGCCCACGATGGCCTGATCGCCGCCTATCTGCGGGAGCTGCGCTACAGCTTGGCGACGCTCGCCGACGCGGACGACTGCGTCGCCGAAGCCGAGGACCATCTGCTCGAGGTGGCGGAGCGCCTCCTGGCAAACGGGCGCACCCCACCGGAAGCCGAGGCCGAGGCCGTGGCCCGCTTCGGCTCGGCGGCACTCGTCGCCCGGGTGTGCATCAGCGAATCGGGGCGGGGTGCGGCCGTGCCGACCATCCGGACCCGCCGGGCCGGCCTCGCGGCGCTCCTCGCGCCGACGCTGTTGGTGGCAGGGCAAACCGGGAACCTCAGCATCGAACGGGGCGTTGCGCATGGCGTAGCCATTGCCCTCCTTGTCGCGGCGTTCCCCGCGCTGTTGTTCGGGCTGTGGGGCCTGCGGGCCCGACACGGTGGTCTTGGGCCTCTGGTACCTACCGCGTTCGTGCTCGCGCTGCTGTCGCCGATCTTGTCGCTGGCCGCGGGCTGGGCGGCGTTCGTCGCTTTCGTGGTGCTCCTCAGCCTTGCCCTGGTGGTCTTCGCGATCGAGCTGCTGCGGGCCTCGGTGCTGCCCGTCGTCCCGTTGGTGTTGTTTGCGGCCGGTCCGATCTGCGCCCTCGGTGTCGCCGCGCTGGCCGCCGGGGTGACCGTGGCCGGCGAAGACGGGGGAGACATTCCGCTCGCGATGACTCTGGCGCCGGTGGGCATCACCGCGGCTGGACTTGCTTGGCTTGGTTGGCGCCTCTGGCGCGAGCCAGCGGTCGACCACGACGCCTCCCGCCGGCCCGTTCACCACGACTTGACCCGTCGACGTCCAACGTCCACTACGACCGCACCCTTGTAACGAGATCATCGTGGCCATGTTGTCTCGTGCCGCGTTGGGTTGTATCGGAGTCGCAGCACTCCTACTTGTCGCCTGCAGTGATGACGGCACGACCGCCGCGGATGGCACAGGCTCCGAGCTCTCGCAGGCGGAGTTCATCGCTGCGGCCGACCGCATCTGCGCCGATGTCGCGAGCCACTTCGTTGAACTCGACGACCCTGACGGCGAAGGCGGCGCGAAGCCGATCGGGCTGGGTGGCTTCGTCCGTGACTGGGTGACCCAGCTGCGCACTCTCGTCGCCCCCGCGTCGGTTGCCGATGATTGGCGCGCCGCGCTGGACTTGCTCGAGGAGTCCGCCGACAAGCTCGACCAGGCCGAAGCGGGCGACGAGGCGGCCCAATCCGAGGCCCTGTTCGACCTCCAGGCACGTGCCCAGCAGCACATCGACGCGATGGGCGTCCCGTTCGAAGGGTGCTTCATCGAATGAGCCGTACCCGTCGCAGCCTCCTCGTTGTGGTCGGCGTTGCGTTGATCGCCTTTGCAGTCCTCGCCGCGCTCTACGCCGGCGAACCATTCAACATTGCCACCATCGGCGGTGCCCTCGGCGTCGGCCTCATCGCCTGGGCAGTCGGCTCCCGCCGCAGACGCTCGGATTGAAAGCCCTGCGGCGTTTCTTCATCCCACGCCCGAAAGACCGGACCTCCTCGAGTCCAGGCCCGGGATCGAGGTGCTCGTCTCGGTCATCGGCGCGGAGGTCGAGGCGTTCGGGTCTGCGTGGGTGACCGGCGTACCGGGCGAGTTCCTCGACGAGCTTCGCACGGCGATTCGCAAGCACCTGCACGCGAAGGGGTTCCGATCACAGACGATGATCGGCAACGGAGTACCGGCTAGCAGGTCGAGAGCGTCGTGGATGCGGGAGCGGTTGCGTTCGGTTGCGTGCCACTCAGCAGCAATGGTCCGCCACATTCGTTCTGTGAGGGCTCGATCGGCGGTTTCGATGTGCGTCATGAACATGTCGTCCGGTACGGGCAGCAGCGCTGCGTACATCCAACCGTTGATGTCGGCGATCTGCATCTCTGCCAGCGGCAACCCCAGCCGCTCGAATCCCTCGGCGGTACCGCGGTTGGCGATGGTGACGTCGTGGTGTCAGACGGGTCGTCCGAGGTATCCGGCGAAGATTGTTGCTGTCGGGGCTCCGGCTGGGGGGATGTGTTCTGGTCCGAAGAATCCGTGGGGTCCGCGCTGGGGGACGAGGTGTGTTCGGCTGATGTGGAGCACGTTGTTATGCGAGGTCCGGCGCCGAAAGACACACAGCGCCGGGCGGCAGG
>JANOCR010000214.1:0-4180 GCA_031412355.1 Ilumatobacteraceae bacterium
CTCGCCGCAAAAGGCCGCAATCGATTCGACGAGTTCGTCGCCCTGCAGGACGTCACGTTCAATGTCAGCGAAGGGGAAGTTTTCGGCGTGATCGGGCACAACGGCTCGGGCAAGTCGACGCTGTTGAAGTGCATGGCCGGCATCCTTCAGCCCAATCAAGGCAACGTGCAGGTCCATCGCCGCATGTCTGCGTTGCTCGAACTCGGGGCAGGGTTTCACCCCGAGCTCTCCGGGCGCGAGAACGTGTTCCTCAACGCTGCGATCCTCGGGATGAACCGGCGTGACATCGCCAAGCGGTTCGACGAGATCGTCGAGTTCTCCGGTCTCGAACAGTTCATCGATCAACCCGTCAAGACGTACTCGTCGGGCATGTACGTGCGCCTGGCGTTCTCGGTGGCCATCAACGTTGATCCTCGTCTTCTCATCATCGACGAAGTGCTTGCCGTCGGCGACGTCACGTTTCAGCAGCGATGCCTCGAGAAGTTCGTCGAGTTCCGCAACGACGGCCGAACGATCGTGCTCGTCACGCACGACCTCGCCAGCGTGCGCAACATGTGCGATCGCGCGATCTGGCTGAAGCAGGGACGAGTCAGCGGCGAAGGCGACCCGAAGAGTCTCGTTGCGGCCTACACAGACAGCATGTTGGGGTCGACCGTTCACGACGAGACCGGCAGCACGCGCCGCGGCTCCGGCGAGTTGATCATCACCGGCGTGGAGTTGTACGTCGGCGATGATCCGCGTCCCGTCACACGCTTCAATACGGGTGACACCGTGCGGTTCCGGTTGTTCTACACCGCTGTCAAGGCGGTGCCTCGACCGATCTTCAGCTTGCTGATCGACACGCTCGGCGGTGCCACGGTGACGTCACCGTGCACCCGCGACGTCGGCCTGATTCCCGATTCGGTGATCGGTGACGGTTGGATCGACGTGGTGATGCGCGACATCAGCCTGCTGCCCGGCGCATACGACGTGCACACCGCCATCCACGACTTCAATCGCCAACACGAGTACGACCACCTGCAACTGGCAACACGGTTCGATGTCACGACCGGCCGCCCCTACGAGTCGTCTGGCCTCGTGACGCTGCGACCGGAATGGCAGTTCAGCTAGCACCGCGCCGTCTACGCGGCGAGTGCTTTGGGAGGGTCGTGGCACTTGATCGTGCCGTCGGGAAGAGTGATGGTCAAGGTTCGATCGGCGCCTAGCGAGAGACGCCACCCACCTTCATGCGCGCAGTGATGGTGCTTGGTGCACAACGGCAACAGATTGTCGATATCCGTCGGTCCACCGTTGTGGAAGTACTTGAGGTGGTGGATGACCAACCTGTCCCACGACACGCAGCAGCCCTCGATGGCGCAGGTGCGATACATCGCTCGCAACGCACGGCGTTGCTCGGGTGTCGCCAGCCGCGTGGTGTTGCCGAGGTAGAGGTGGACCCCATCGGCGCCGACGATGATCGGGCTGACGTCGGCGATACAGGCCATTCGCCGGATGGTTTCGATAGGGAGATCAATTGGAAGACCGCAATCGATCACCGTGCCGTCGTGGTGGCCATTCACCAGGGTGGTCGAGTCGATGAGGATCGACATGTCGACACCGCCGGGCTTGGCGCCAGCGCCATTGACGAGAGCGACGAGCGAGAGCGCGCGGAGGTGGTGTTGCTTGTCGATCGGGTCTCGAGGTGCGGTGTCGGGAGTGCTGTCGTGGAACAGTTTCTCGAGGGTGCGAGTCAGCCGGTTGTGGAGGCCTATACCGGTCTCGGGATCGAATTCGCCGTGCATGCACCACATCCCGCTGGCCGCATCGACCCAGGTCTTGAGATAAGTGGCCTTCTGCTGGCGGCGAAGTCGTTCGAGTCCATCACCGCGTTGAGTTCGCAGGACCTCAGCCCGCACGGTGCGCGCGAAATGACCCGGAGTGGATCGTTGAGCAACATCGGCCAGGAAATCACCGCGGGCCGCGAGACGTTCCTGCTCGACGGCGTCGAGTTTGCCAAAGGCTGACGTGAGCACGTCGACGTGGGCGACCGAGACCGCACCCGTGGCAAGCGCCTCACCGAATTGGGGAAGGGCGTCGATCGCCGCAGCTCGCTTGAACGGCTCCATCGCTTGACCGAGTGAAACCTGGGTCGCGGAAGCGACAACATGTTCGGGACAGATCGACGGAGAATCGACGGACAACACGGCCAACCGTTGGGCAACCTCGACCTTGCCGGCCTCGGCCCAAGCAATCAGGCGGGAGAAACCTTGTAGCAGGGTTGTGCAACGATCGACGTCAGCGCAGGCGACGTCGATCGCGGCCAACAGGTCCACGAGCTCGACAACCTCCAGACGTTTCATGAATCGAACACTAGTTCGACTCTATTTCATTGTCAACCAGATACTGGGGAATTTTTGCAAATTGATAATGTCCAAGTGATCATCCCCGGTGGTTGCTCAACCATCGCCGCACCAGAACCCTGGCGCGACGAAAGACGCCGCGTGCCGCGCGGGCAACGGTTCTGTGCCCCGGACCGGCAGCGGGTAGTGCGACCACCGACGTCGGTGCGCATGCCACGCGAACTGGCGTGGGGTTGGCGACGACGTCGGCGATGAGCTCTTCGATCGCGAGGTCCTCCATCGCGTCAGAGGCTAGATCGGTCATCAGGCCAATTCAGGCGGCTGCGTATAGTTCTGCCCGTGCCGGTGGTGATCCCTGAAACAGATTCGCCGGTTTTATCAGTGCTCATAGTCGTGTACGGCGGCGGAGCGCTAGCCATCGACGCAGTCGCATCGCTCGTCGAGCACACCGAGCACCCGTTCGAGGTGATCATCGTGGACAATGCCAGCCCCGACGACTCGGTCTCGACCATCCGGGATGGGATTGTCGGCCTGACGCTGATCAGCGAAACGCACAATCTCGGCTTCGGTGGCGGAAACAATCGAGCCGCGCGCGAAGCCCGAGCGCCGGTGATCTGCATGCTCAACCCAGATGCTCGAGCAACACACGGCTGGCTCGAACCACTGCTTGCAGTGCTCGACGATCCGCATGTTGGCGCCGTGGCGCCGGCACTGATCGGAGCGGACGGAGAACTGCAAGAGGTCGGGGCAATAGTCGACCACTGGGGATACACGGGCCCGGTCGGTACCCGCGGGTTCGGCCACCCCGTTCCGGTTCCATCGGGCCGCATGGCGGTCGACTACGCGTCCGCAGCGTGCCTGCTGTTGCGTACCGACGTATTCCGTTCACTCGATGGCTTTGACCCCACCTATCGCCTGGCGTACTACGAGGACGTCGACTTGTGCCTGCGACTGTGGGAGCGCGGCCTGCAGGTGTGGGGTGAGCCCGCCAGCCGGGTGATCCACCTCGGTGGAGGAACCGTGACGCCTGTTCTTTCGCAGGCGTTGTGGCATCACAATCGATCGGTGTTCCTGCACCGCTGGCGTGATGAACTCGAACGCCGTCCGAGTTTCGCGACCGGCAGTGACGAGGAGATCATGGCTCTGTGGACCTGGCGGGCGGCCGAGTAGATTGCGCCACCATGACGTCCCCGACGTATGACACAGCCTTCGTCGATGAGCTCATCGCCGATGTCGAGGCCTATCTTCATCGCTGCAATGTGCTGACCGACTTCGCGGAAAGCCAGGTGGAGGAGCGTGTGCGACTGGCGCGCCTCGTGAATCGCCTGGCCTCAGACCGCGACGGACTGCAGGTCACGATTGGCGAACTCGAACTTCAAGTCGACTCACTCGACTCTCGTCTGCGCGCGTTGGAGAGTTCAACCGCAGTTCGACTTATTCGGGTGCCACGCAAGTTGGTTCGCATGGTGCGGCGCACGCGAACGAAATGACCCAGCCACCCATCTTCATCGTCGTCCGAGATCTGCTGTCGCCGCTTCAGCAACTGGTCGCTTGGCTTGAACGAGCTGGGCACGAGCGGATCGTTCTGGTCGACAACGCCTCGACCTACACGCCGATGGTCGAGTATCTCTCTGCAACACCACACACGGTCGTGCGGTGCGGATGGAACATGGGCCACCGATCACCTTGGCTCAGCGGCGCCGTCTTCGACCTTGCACACGACGAGTCGTACGTCGTCACCGACCCCGACATCGTTCCCGACGAGAACTGCCCACTCGATGCAGTCGCTCACTTCGCGGCGGTGTTGGCCACACACCCTGGTGTCCACCGTGTCGGCTTCG
>JANOCR010000215.1:0-13035 GCA_031412355.1 Ilumatobacteraceae bacterium
GAGTACCTGTTGGAGGCAGAGCTCGATGCTGCGCGACGTGGCGTGATCATCGGGTACGACGCGCGCCGCAAGAGCGATGCATTCGCGCTCGACACGGCCCGCGTCTGCGCCGCCCGCGGTGTGCGGGCGATGATCTTTCCCCACGTCGTACCGACCCCGGTTCTGGCTTGGAACATCGTGGGTATCGGTGCTGCGGCAGGTGTAGTGGTTACGGCCTCGCACAACCCGCCGGCCGACAACGGGTACAAGGTGTTCACAGCCAACGGGGCGCAGATCGTGTCGCCCGTCGACGCCGAGATCGCCAAGTGCATCGACCTTGTCGATCCTTGTGCTGTGCCGCTGTCGGCCCCCGATGATCCCTTGATCGAATGGCTCGACGATTCTTACGTTCGGGCATATCTCGCCGCCGTGCCGGCGGTTCGGCTGCGACCCGAACTGCAGGGTGGATCGGTGGCCTACTCGGCCATGCACGGCGTAGGCGGCGACACGTTGGTGGCCGCGTTCGACCGGGCCGGGCTGCCCACGCCGTTCGTCGTGGCCGAGCAACAACAACCCGACCCGGCATTTCCAACGGTCGCTTTCCCCAACCCTGAGGAGCCTGGTGCGATGGATCTGTTGCTGGCTCTCGCTGCGGCATGCGACGCCGGGGTAGCGCTGTGCAACGACCCCGACGCAGATCGCCTCGGTGCGGCGATACCGACGCCAGGTGGTGGATGGCGTCGCCTGCAGGGCGACGAGATCGGTTGGTTGCTAGCCGACCACATCCTGAGTCACACGACGGGTGACGATCGACTGGTGATCACGACGTTGGTGTCGTCGTCGATGCTGTCGAAGATGGCGGCCGCCTACGGCGTGCGGTTCGCCGAGACGTACACCGGATTCAACTGGATCGGTCACACCGTGTTGTCGCAACCCGACGCGCACTTCGTGTTCGGGTACGAACAGGCACTCGGGTTCCTGGTGTGTGGGCGGCCACTCGACAAGGATGGCATCACTGCAGCGGTGCTGATGGCCGAGGTGGCGGCCCTCGCGGCCGCCGAAGGTGTGACCTTGCAGGGTCGGCTCGACGCGATCAGTGCCCGCTTCGGGCGGCATGTCATGGCTGATCTCTCGATCAAGATGCCGCCGGTCGACGGTGTTGCCGCGGTCGGCCGCATGCGTGCCGCAGCACCAACTGCCGTTGGTGATCGCGTGGTCACGGCGGTCGAGTGGTTCGACGAGGCCGGCCTGCTGCGGTTGCAACTCGGCACGGAGTTGCGCCTGCAGCTGCGACCCAGCGGCACCGAGCCGAAGGTCAAGCTCTACGGCGAAGGCATCGACATCGACCCCGCCCCATACCTGCAGTCGCTCGCCGCCCTCCTACAACCCTGACCGAGTGCTTGGCGCCACCCCGGGTGAGCCGCAGACACTCGTTCGGCGCCCTATGACGAGGCGGGGGAGCCGAATTGGCGATCGCCGGCGTCGCCGAGGCCGGGGACGATGAAGGCGTGCTCGTTGAGGTGCTCGTCGACTGCTGCGGTGTAGATCGCCAGGTCCAGACCCGCTTCTTTCAAGTGGGCGATGCCTTCCGGCGCAGCCAACACGCACACCACGATGATCGTGCCGGTCGCTCCACGCTCCAGCAGTAGCTGGCAGGTGTGCGCAAGGGAACCTCCGGTGGCCAGCATCGGGTCGAGGACGATGATCTGTCGCCCGGCGATGAACTCCGGCAGTTTGTTGACGTAGGGCTTTGGTTGGAAGGTGGCCTCGTCGCGTGAGACACCGATGAAACCGACGTCGGCGTTGGGCAACAGCTCCTGGGCGGCGTGGACGAAGCCGAGTCCTGCGCGCAGTACCGGCACCACCACGGGTTGCGACGAGAGTGCCCGCCCGGTCGTCGACACCAACGGCGTCGTGACCCGAACCTCGTGCGTCGGCAAACCCCGCGTGGCCTCGGCGATCAACAGCGTGCCGATCCGTTCGAGCTCCTGGCGAAACAGTGCGTTCGGTGTGTCTCTGTCGCGCACCCTGGTCAGCGAATCAGCGATCAGAGGATGCTCGACGAGATGGACGGCGACGGTCATTTCCCGAGTGTGCCAGATTCAGCACAGACCGAATTCAGCTCAGCCCAACGCTCTGCTCGGCACGGGCGAGGGCGTACCGCGGTTTGACGACACCGTTGATGATGCGCAACCGCTCGGGGAACGCGGCGAAAGCGCTCTTCATCGCGTTGATCGTGAGCCACTCGAAATCGTCGAGGCCCCACCCGAACGCGTCTGCGAGTTGCTTCAGCTCGTACGTCATCGAGGTTGCGCTCATCAACCGATTGTCGGTGTTGACCGTGACGCGGAAACGGAGACGGCGCAGCATGCCGATCGGGTGCTCGGCGATGGTCTTGCACACACCGGTTCCGAGATTCGATGTCGGGCACAACTCCAGCGGTATGCGACGGTCGCGAACGAACGCCGCCAGACGCCCGAGCTCCTCCTCGCCGGGAGGACCGGTGATGTCGTCGACGATTCGCACGCCATGGCCGAGGCGTTCTGCACCACAGAACTGCACCGCCTCCCAGATGCTGGGCAGGCCGAATGCCTCGCCGGCGTGAATAGTGGTGTGGAAGTTCTCGCGACGAACGTATTCGAAGGCGTCGAGATGACGAGTCGGCGGGAAGCCTTCCTCGGCTCCGGCAATGTCGAAGCCGACCACGCCGGCGTCACGCCACCGTACTGCCAGCTCGGCGATCTCGCGGCTGCGTGCCGCAGTGCGCATTGCCGAACAGATCAGATAGATCGTCAGGTCGGTGCCCGCTGCGCCTCGACGGAAACCGTCGAGCATTGCTTCGACTGCCTCGTCGAGGGTGAGGCCTGCCTCGGTGCACAACTCGGGGGCCATGCGAACCTCGGCGTACACCACACCGTCGGCGGCGAGGTCCTGGGCGCATTCGTAGGAGACGCGTTCGATCGCGTCGCGATGCTGCATGACACCAACCGTGTGGGCGAACGTCTCGAGGTACAGGACCAGGTCGTTGCGCTTCGCACCTCGATTGAACCACTCGGCGAGCTCGTCGACATCGGTGGTTGGCAGGTGCTTGTAGCCGTATTCGTGGGCAAGCTCGATCACCGTTGCCGGGCGCAATCCACCATCGAGATGATCGTGCAGCAGCGCCTTGGGAAGTGTGCGGATGTTCACGCGGCGACTCCGGCGAGCGATCGCAGTGGCATGTCGGGCGAGCGCTGCAGCCAGTTCCACGCGGGATACTCGGCTGCAGCCGAGATGCAGTGCAACGAGTACGCGTGGCGGCTGGATGGCGAGCGATTGATGTCGCTCCAGTGCGGCAATAGGCCGTGGAGAATCACCAAGGTGCCGGCCGGAGCCTCGAGTGGCACGAGCTCCGACGGCGGCGGCAATGGCGCCGGGTCGAGCTCTTCGAAGATCGTTCCCCCTTCATCGGGATTGGCGTCGTCGGTGGCGCCTGCTCGCTTGAACAGCTTGCGCAGGGCCGTGCGGTGACCACCGGGCTTTGTCCACAGGCACCCGTTCTGCAAAGTCGCGTCCTCGATGGCGAACCAGAAGCCGGTGACGGTCATCGGATCGGTGTAGAGAAACGTGGCGTCCTGATGGCAGGCGACCTCGCCGCCGATCAGCGGCTGCTTGAAGATGTACATGCTCTGCAACGCCTGCGCGTCGGCCAGGCCGATGTCGGCTGCCACGGCCGCCAGTTCGGGCCGGTACGAGAACTTCTCGAACGTGGGGTCGAGATCGTGCATGGCATGACCGATCTTGTTGATGCTCAGTTCCTTCGACGTGCGCAGCCGACCGTCTTCGTCGAAGGCCTCCTCCTCGAAGAAGCACCACACACCAGAACCCGAGGCGAGGAACTCGCGGTTGCTGACCCGTTCCTGGTCGCTGGTCGTGAAGATCGTGCGTTGGCCGCTCGGCTGGAAGTCAGCGACGATCTGGTTTGCCGCTGCCTTCAAATCATCGCACGCGTTCTTGTCGACGAAGCCCTCGATTGCCAAGAACCCGTCGCGGTGGTATTGCTCGATCTGACGGTCGTCCAACAGCGATCCCATCACCAGAGCGTAGGCGGCGGGCAAAGACACGCCTACCCTGTTGGAGATGGAACTGACAGTCTTGGGCACCACGGTGCGGCATGCCATCGAACACGTCGAGGTGTTTCCCGCGCCGGCCAATGTCACCACGGTGCGATTCACCACCGACGAGGTGGCGTCGATGTGCCCGGTCACCGAGCAGCCCGATCTCGCCCACGTCATCATCGAGTACGCCCCGGATCAGTGGTGCATCGAATCGAAGAGCCTCAAGCTCTACCTTTGGGGATTCCGTGACCGGGCGGTGTTTGCCGAAGCGCTCGCCGCCGAGATCGCCCGCGAGGTGATGACCACCGCGAAGCCCACATGGGTCTCCGTCACGCTGACACAGCGACCGCGCGGCGGCATCGAGGTACAGGCTGTCGCCCGGCTGCCCGGCACGTAGCAGCGAACGCGCCGCGATCTACAGTCGGCGTCATGCCCAACCAGCCAGTTTCGGTCATCACCAGCGACGAGCATCGCTCGCACGATCCGGAGTTCGACATCTACTCGGGTTCGCTCGTCGGTCGGTTCGAAGTGCCGCAGCGCGTCGATCGCATCGTGCAGGCACTCGACGGCGCCGGCTTTGCAACGGTCGCGCCAACCGCTCACGGACTCGACCCGATCCTGCGGGTCCACGCGCCGGACCTCGTTGAATTCCTGGCCACCGCATGGAAGGAATACACCGCGGTCATCCCCTCTCCGCAGGCCGTGATCGCCGAGATGTTCATCCATGCCGGCCTCGTCGAGGACATGCCCGTCGGGCGTCCACCGGCGACGAACGGCTACGGCCGTCTTGGATGGTTCTGCTTCGACACGTCGTCACCGCTCAGCGAGGGATCGTGGCCGGCCGCGCTGGCATCGGTCGACATCGCCTTGTCGGGGGTCGATCGGATCCTGGGCGGCGAACGCATCGTCTACTCGCTGTGCCGCCCACCGGGGCACCACGCGACTCGCTCCGCGTTCGGCGGATTCTGCCTACTGAACAACGCCGCGATCGCTGCACAGGCGTTGATCGACAGTGGTGTGCGTCGCGTGACGGTGCTCGATGTCGATGCCCATCACGGCAACGGCACGCAGCAGATCTTCTACCAGCGCGGCGACGTGCAGTTCGTCAGCATCCACATGGATCCGGATCAGAACTACCCCTGGTTCGTTGGCCGCGCTCACGAGCGCGGCGATGGACCCGGCGCCGGAGCGAACCTGAACCTGCCGCTGCCGCTCGGCACCACCGGAGACCGCTTTCAGACCGATCTTCGCACGGGCATCGACGCGGTCTCTGCGTTCGATCCCGAGTACGTGGTCGTGTCGTTGGGAGTCGACCCGGCCGAGGGCGACCCGACCGCTGGGCTGTGCCTCTCCACGGATGATTTCGCCGATGTCGGCAGGGCGATCGCGACGATCGACCGGCCGATGTTGATCGTGCAGGAGGGCGGCTACCAATTGCACCGCGTCGGTGCCGACGTTCGCGCTGTGCTCGACGGTGTGTGCAGCAGCCAGGCTTCGACGCTGACCTAGGCTTCGGCTGTGACCTAGGCTTCGCCTTTGCGGTAGATCTGTCCGTCGGCGGCCGGTGGCCGCAACCGTTTGGTGAAGAAGATCAACACCACCAGAACGATCACGTAGGGCAAGACGGCTGCCCACCAATCCGGCGGAGTTTCTGTGGTCAGGTACCACAGCAGGGCCAATCCGCCGAACACGGCGGCGAGCAGGGTGTCGCCGCGGTTCTTACGCAGTATCGCCCAGATCATGACCGCGAACATTGCGATCGCAGTGACCAGTAGCAACGCGTGCGACGCCTTGCCCTCGAGGTCCTGCAGCTTGAGGGCGAACGGATAACCGAACAACATCGCGCCACCGAAGATGCCCATCGGTCGCCAGTTTCCGAAGATCAGTGCAGCCATGCCGATGAAGCCGCGCCCGGTGGTCTGACCTTCCTTGTAGATGCCCGACAACTCCTGGCTGGCGATGAATGCGCCTGCCAGGCCGGCCAGTGCGCCGCTGACGATCACACCGACGTACTTGTAGAAGTAGATGTTGACGCCTTGCGCCTCGCCCGCCTCGGGACGCTCGCCGCTGATTCGCAGGCGCAGGCCGAATCGGGTACGCCACAACAGCCAGGCGATGAACGGCAGCAGAGCCAGCGTGAAGACAGTGACCCACGACATGGTGCTGACCAGGCCGCGGACGATGCCGGTGATGTCGGAGACGAAGAACCAGTCCTTGCGGGTGAACCAACCCAATATGTCCGGTGTCTTCCAACCGAACAGGTCGCCACCCGCGAGAAATGGAAAGGTGAATCGCCCGACCGTCGGCACCCGTGGCGACTGTGTGATCGAGCCACCCTGGTCCTTGAACTTGACGTTGAAGATCTCCGACGACAGAAAGCGGGCGATGCCGGGGCCGAGGATGTTGATGGCGACGCCGGAGATCACATGGTCCACCCCGAACTGCACAGTCGCGATGGCGTGCAGCAGGCCACCCATTGCGCCACCGAGCGCGCCCAACAGCAGGCCCCACCACGCCCCGAACTGCAACGCGCCCCACGCGCCGAACCACGTGCCAAGCACCATCATTCCTTCGAGGCCGATGTTGACGACACCGGCACGCTCGGCGAACAGACCGCCGAGGCCGGCCAGCAGAATGGGTACACCCCAACGCAACATCGCCCGAGTCGTGCCTTCTGCGGTCAGCAGGCTGGTGTCGTCGAAGCCCTGCACGATGTTGAGCACCCCGACACCGACGAAGGCGTACAAAGCCCAACGCGCCCATGCGGGCATGTTCTTCAGATAGCTCACAACCGTCATGCTGTGGCTCCGCTGAGAGCAATCGATGCAGCTTTCGCTTCTTCTCGATCACGCAGACGTTGGGTGACCTGATAGGCAACGACGGCGGCCAGAATGATGAGGCCCTGCATGATCTGCACGATCTCGCGCGACGCCGAGCCCGTGTTCTGCAAGATGCCCGACGAGATGTCGAGGAAGGCGAAGATCAACGCCGCGACTGCTGCCCCGAACGCAGTGCTGCGGCCGAGCAAGGCGACGGCAATGCCGGCGAAGCCGAGATTCTGAATCGGGTTGGCCGGGAAGAGGCCGCTGCTCATGATCTCGGTCATGCCCACCAGTCCAGCCACCGCGCCCGACAGGACCATCGCCAACAACACCATTCGCTTTGGCGGCACGCCGCCGGCTTGGGCGGCGAACGGGTTGCCGCCGCTGGCGCGCAGGTCGTAACCGAATCGCGAGCGGTTCAGCAGCACGTGATACCCGATGCCGACGGCGATGGCCACGACCAGAACGCCGGTCAGCCTGCGGTCGCGTCCGATGTCGCGGGTGAAGATCTCGACGAAGCCATTGAGATCGGGGATCCGCCCCGACTTGGGTATCTCTTCAGTCCCGACGCGGGTGACGTTGCCGCCGACCGCCCCGCCGGCCTGCCACAGTTTCAGCCCGGCGACGATCAAGCCTGAGGTGGCGACAATGTTGAGCATGAGCGTGGAGATCACCTCGCTGATGCCGCGGCTGACTTTGAGCACACCTGCAACTCCGCTGTAGGTAGCGCCGATAGTCATGCCGACCAGCAGGATCACGGCGATGTGCAGCGGTGCCGGGAGCTCGATGAGCCCACCGACGTGGGCGGCCACGAGCGCGGCCAGCAGGTACTGACCCTCGACACCGATGTTGAACAGGTTCATTCGGAAGCCGATGGCCGCAGCGATACCCGAGATGAACAGCGGCGTCGCCCGGTTGAGGATGTCGACCATGGTCTCGAGCTTGCTGGCGTGATTGACCATGTCGCCGTAGGCCTCGAGCGGGTTGCTGCCGGCGATCAACAACACGATCGACGAGGCAACGATGGCGAAGACCAGGGCCATGAGCGGAGCGGCCGAGCCCAGCGCCACACGGCGCAGTAACGGTTTCATGCAGCGCCATCCTGTAACGCAGCACCGGTCATGTACGCCCCCAGGTCACGGGGTGTCACGGTGGCCGGATCAAGGGTTGCCACCAGGCGGCCGCGGAGCATGACCACGATGGTGTCGGACAGACCGATCAGTTCATCGAGGTCGGCGCTGATCAACAGCGTGGCCAGCCCGGCGGCGCGTGCGGCACGGAGCTGGTCCCACACCGCAGCTTGAGCACCGACATCGATACCGCGGGTGGGATGTGACGCGATCAACATCGTCGGGTTGGCGCTCATCTCCCTGCCGACGATCAGCTTCTGCTGGTTACCACCCGACAACGCATGAGCGGCCACGTCGATGTTGGGAGTCCGAACATCGTACGCCTCGCGGATGTGTTCGGTGGCGGTGCGCATCCCTTCGCGATCCATCCAGAAACCCTTCGAAAACGGCGGCTGCGTCTGGTGCCCCAACGCGGCGTTCTCCCAGAGTGGCGCGGACAGGAGCAGACCTTCGCGCTGGCGATCCTGGGGGATGTACCCCAAGCCGTGCTCGCGGCGATGGCGCACGGACGCGTGCGTAATGTCTTCGCCGAGCATCGCGATCGACCCGGAGGCCACGTGCCGCGTGCCGATGATTGCGTCTACCAACTCGGATTGGCCGTTGCCCTCCACACCGGCGACGCCGACAACCTCGCCACGATGCACAGTGATACTGACATTGCTGACCACGGCGCGGTCGCCTTCTTCCACGACGACATCGCTGACCTGCAACACCACGCTGTCGGTGACCGTCGACTCGGTGGTGGCGGGAGTAGGCAACTCGGAGCCGACCATCAGCTCGGCCAGGTCGTGCGCGGTGACGTCGGCCGGTTTGACAGTGGCCACCGAGCGGCCCTGTCGCAGCACGGTGATCGTGTCGGCGATGGCCAGCACCTCGTCGAGCTTGTGGTCGATGAACAGCACGGTAGATCCACTGGCCTTCAACTCGCGGATGTTCTGGAACAGTGCCTCGACCTCTTGGGGCACCAACACCGCCGTCGGTTCGTCGAGGATCAGGATCCTCGCGCCGCGATACAGCACCTTGATGATCTCGACTCGCTGGCGTTCGCCGACCTCGAGGGTCTCGATCAGTTCGTCGGGGTTGACGTCGAGACCGTACGCCTGGCTGACCTCTTTCAGGTGTGCCCTGGCTTTGGCGAAATCGATACGGCCAAGGGACAGTGTCGGCTCGCTGCCGAGGATCACACTCTCCAGCACGGTGAGTTGCTCGGCGAGCATGAAGTGTTGGTGCACCATGCCGATGCCGAGGCTGATCGCGTCGGTCGGCGTGGTGAAGTGCACCTCGTTGCCGAACACCTTCATGACACCCTCGTCGGGGGCCTGCATGCCGTAAAGGATCTTCATCAGGGTTGACTTGCCGGCGCCGTTCTCGCCGCAGATGGCGTGAATCTCGCCTTCTTCGACGGCGAGGTCGACCTTGTCGTTGGCCACGACGCCAGGGAAGCGCTTCGTGATGCCCACCAACTCGATTGCTCGTGCCAAGTGCCCTCCCAGAAAACGCAGAAGCGGGACCGGACTGTAGCCCGGTCCCGCTCGCCTGCATTACTTCAGATGCAGTGGGTTTACAACCTGATCAGGCTTGGGTCGGATCGGTCGGAACGACGATCTCGCCGCTGATGATCTGAGCCTTGAACGCCTCGAGTTGATCGGCGATGTCGTCGACGAAGCCGCCCGATGTGGAGTAGCCGACACCGTCGACCGAGAGGTCGTAGCGAGTTGCGCCGCCGGTGACGTTGCCGTCCATCGCAGCCTTGATGATCTCGAACACGGCCACGTCGACCCGCTTGATCATCGAGGTGAGGATGTAGTCCTTCACCGCAGCGTCAGAGGTGTTGTACTGGTCGCTATCGACACCGATTGCCCACACCTTGGTGCCCTTGGCGTCGCTTGCAGCCTTGGCAGCCTCGAAGAGGCCGGCACCTGATCCACCAGCAGCGTGGTAGACCACGTCGGCGCCGCCGTCGTACATCGCCGTGGCCACGTCGCGGGCCTGGTCGGGAGCGTTGAAGCCGTCGAAGTCAGGAGCCTCGGTGAGGTACTGCGACACGATCTGGATGTCGGGGTTCACGGCCTTGGCACCGGCCATGAAACCGGCCTCGAACTTCTCGATCAGACCGCCGACGCCCTTTACGCCACCGATGAAGCCGAGCTGTCCGCTCGTGCTCTTCAGTGCCGCTGCAGCGCCGACCAGGAAGGAGCCCTGCTCCTCGGAGAACACCAGACCGGCAATGTTCGCACCGTACGGCGTCGCGCCGGTTGGGTCGGTGGTGAAGTCGAGCATGGCAGAGTCGATGACGCCGAACGTCTTGTCGGGGTTGGCCTTGCCGACAGCGGCAGCATCGGCTTCGAACAGGAAGCCGACGGCAATGACGATGTCACTCGACTCGGCCGCGAGGTCGAGCAGCTCCTTGCGATTCGATCCGTCGTCGTTGGGCGACGCTTCAGTGAACGTGATACCGAGCTCGCTCTGGGCGCGCTCGATGCCGACTGCAGCGGAGTCGTTGAACGACTGGTCGCCACGCCCGCCGATGTCGAACACCAAACCGACCTTCGGGGCATCGGCCGATGGTGCGACGGTGGTGGAAGCGGCCGCAGACGTGTCGCCGGTTGATGTATCGGTGTCGTCGTCGCCACAAGCTGCGACCACAAGGCCCAGCATTGCAACGGCTGCCAGCGATGTGAATCGCTTGGTATTGCGCATTTTTCTCCCCCTAGGAGTGTTGTTTATCGGATTGGAATTTCCAGGAGGCATCCTACCGCCGTCGAATCACGGTCCGGAGAGCCTCGTGTCCGGGTTGGTGGGTCATAGAATCACCGCCGGTAGACGATGTACCTCGCCCCTGTACAACCACCGCGCCAGCGCCTGCCAAGTCGTGTCTATACCGCGCGTCGCGTCGTGGCTGCGATTGCTGCCGTTGCGGTGTTGTTCCTGGTGTACTCGGTGGTTTCGGCGATATTCGTTGGGCCGGGCCAGCCGACGCAGGCCGCACCGACGGCGCCCAGCACCTCGTTGATCGTCGGTGACGGCGTCACACCACTGACGGCTGCCTCGACGTCGACTTCCACGACCGAGTTGCAACCAAAGGAAAAAAGCGTTCCATCCGCAGCGGATCCGGCGGAGTTGTACGTCGCCGGCGACAGCGATGCCGGCACGTTCGGGCCGTACCTCGAACGGTTGCTGAAGCAGACCGGGATGGTCACCACCACGCTCGACTACAAGGTGTCGTCGGGCCTCAGCCGGCCCGACTTCTTCGACTGGCCGGCACATTTCGCTCAGCAGATTCCCGCGGTCAATCCCGACATCGTCGTGGTGACATTCGGGGGCAACGATGCCCAGGGTCTGCGCAATCTCGACAAGACGTGGGCCGTCGAGCACACTCCCGGAACCGGTAGCGACGACACCGACTGGCGCGCCGAGTACGGCCGGCGGGTCGGCGACGCAATGGACTATCTCGGCGGCGACAACCGCGCCCTGATCTGGGTCGGCATCCCAAACGACGACAACCCCGACGTGACCGCTCGCCTGCAGGTGCAGAACGAGGTCGTCATGGCCGAGGCCGCCAAGCGATCGAACGTCGTGTTCATCGATACGTGGAAGCGGTTCTCCGGCCTCAGCGGCGGGTTCGCCGAGGTCGTGCAGGACCCGCGTGACAACGAGTTCAAAGACGTTCGGGCTGACGACGGCTTCCATCTCAACGAGACCGGCGCGGAGATCCTGGCCCTCGACATCGCCGAGGCCATCCGCACCGAGTTGCGGGTCCGCGGCGGCGCCCTCTGACTCGTTAGAGGTTGGCGTCGTCGGCGGGGCGGAACCCGAGGCGGAGGTCGCCCAAACGCACGAGGGTCGCCGAGATCCAACCGCCCAAGGCGCCGAAGTGCTCGTCGAGCAGCGTGCTGGCACCATCGGCCAAGGTCTCCTCTGCAAGTTCGTACAGGCCCTCGTAGGTCACCTCGATGGCGTATTCGGGCTCGCTGTCGATGCCGTCGATGTGGCCTATCTCGACGGTCAGGCCGGCCCGCTCCATGCGCTCGTTGCCGATCAATGGGCTGGTCTCGGGCATGGCCGGCTGCACGACCGACGGCTCGGGCTGGGCGATCAGGCGCTGTACGCGAAACACGATCTCCATCTCGATGGCCGGCTGGCGTTCGAGCACCTCGTCGACGCACCAGCTGCGGTAGGCAGTCTGGCTCCAGCTGGGCCAGTCGAAGCTGACGTGGGCGACGACCCGTGGCGGTTGCCCTTCACCCGGCAAGCCGTACGACGTCTCCCACGAGAGATCCCCCAGCAGCACATCGACCTGGAAGTGCTCGTCGAACGCCTGGCGTTCGAGAAACGCGGACTCGAACGCGTCTCGAAGCGCACTGATCGCATCGGTGAACACGTGGTCGAGCATCGGCCGTCGACGCTACTGCCCCAGGGCTACGGTGGAACCATGTCGCTCGTCGTCGTCTCCCGATCCGAAGGTGTCGCCACGCTGACCCTCAACAATCCAGCCGAACGCAACACGCTGACCGCGGCGATGGTCGACGAGATCGTCGCGGCGATGGACGAGATCGAGAGCGACGAGTCGATCGGCGCGATCGTGGTCACCGGTGCTGCCCCGGCCTTTTGCGCCGGAGCCAATCTGGGCAACCTGGCTGAAGCTGGGGAGACCAGCCTCGGTGCGATCTACGAGGGGTTTCTGCGGATCGCCCGCAGTCCGCTGCCGACATTGGCAGCAGTCAACGGCGCGGCTGTTGGTGCGGGGATGAATCTCGCCCTCGGCTGCGATGTTCGTTTGGCCGCGCGCCGTGCCAAGTTCGATACGCGGTTCTTGCAGATCGGCCTGCACCCGGGGGGTGGTCACACCTGGATGCTGCGCCGCATCGCTGGGCCCCAGGTGGCGATGGCTGCGGTGCTGTTCGGCGAGGTGATGGACGGCGAGGAGGCCGCACGCGTTGGCCTGGTGCATCGCTGCGTCGACGACGATCAGCTGCTGGCCGCTGCGCAGGTGATGGCGGCCCGCGC
>JANOCR010000216.1:0-14401 GCA_031412355.1 Ilumatobacteraceae bacterium
GTGCACTGCACCCCCCGTGAGGTTCCAGATCAACCACGAGTCGATCGTGCCGAGCGCCAGCTGATCGTCGATCGGGATGTCTCGGTTGGTCAACAGCCACTCGAGCTTCGACGCCGAGAAGTACGGGTCGAGCACGAGTCCTGTGGTCTCGCGAACCAGTGGCAGGTATCCGCTCTCGCGCAGCGCCTCGCACCGATCCGCAGTACGGCGATCCTGCCAGACAACGGCGGTTCCATACGGCTTGCCGGTGGTGCGATTCCAGGCGACGACGGTTTCTCGTTGATTGGCGATGCCGATCGCGGCGATCGACTCGGTACCCACGCGTTGGACCACGTCGTTCAGCGTTGCCCTGGTCACCGCCCAGATCTCGTCGGCGTCGTGTTCGACCCATCCCGGCTCCGGGTAGATCTGGGTGAACTCGTGGTAGGCCGCCGCTGTATCGCCGCCGTCCGGGAAGATCGCCCGGCTGCGGACGCCGGTGGTGCCGGCATCGATGGCGATCACGCAATGACCTGCTGATGTCGCACTGGATGTCACGTCAGCGGCGCCGCTTCTTGGTCGAACGGTTGGGGCGTTGCGATGGGCCGGTGCTGGTTCGTTTCGTCGGCGCCGGGCGTTGGCGGGCGGTCTGTGAGACGACGGACTGGGTGACGACCGCTGCGCGGCGACGCTCGCGGGCCTCGCGCATCGACTGCCGCTGGTAGCCAAACTTCGACAGGACCGCAACAAAGCCCACGTAGAACGTCATTCCGATGACCAGCCCGAGAAAGTCACCCGGCTTCGGGTCATTGACAAGGAACATGATCGCCACAGCCCCGATGACGATGAAGATGCTCGCCTCGCGCAACAGACGCTGCCATGGAATCGGCCGGTTTGCATCCCACGCCAAATGGATCTCCTCCTTTTCGATCGCCGTGGCCTAGCCTTTGCACACGTGCGCGTCGGCATTTTGACAGGTGGCGGTGATTGTCCCGGACTCAACGCGGTCATCCGGGCGATTGTTCGCAAGGGCGAACTGAACTATGGCGACGAACTGATCGGATTCCTCGATGCGTGGGATGGCGTTCGCGAACGCCGAACGATGCCGCTGGATGTGCGTTCACTGCGTGGCATGCTGCCCAAAGGTGGCACCCTGCTGGGCACGCGCCGCGGCAGCCCCTACGACGATCCGAACGGGCCGGCCCAGGTCGCCGCAACGTTCCGAGAGATGGGGATCGACGGTCTGGTGGTGATCGGTGGCAATGGCTCGTTGACGGTCGCCTGCAAGCTCTTCCACGACCTCGACCTGCCGATCGTCGGCGTGCCGAAGACGATCGACAACGACATCGTCGGCACCGATATGACATTCGGGTTCACGACGGCGGTGCAGATCGCCACTGATGCCATCGATCGCCTGCACACGACGGCCGAGAGCCACGACAGGGTGATGATCGTCGAGGTGATGGGTCGCCATTCGGGCTGGATCGCGACGTACGCAGGAATCGCAGGCGGCGCCACCGCAATCCTCATCCCGGAGGAGCCGTTCGACATCGCCAACATCTGCGAGTTGCTGCACCGCCGGCACGAGCGCGGCAGGTATGCATCGATCGTTGTCGTCGCGGAGGGTGCCGAGCCGCGCGAAGACACCATGCCGACCCGCGAAAAGATCTACGACCGCTTCGGCCACGTGCGCCTCGGCGGCATTGCCGACACCATCGCCCACGCCATCGAGGCTCGCACGGGCTTGGAGACTCGGGTCGTGTTGCTCGGCCATGTGCAGCGCGGTGGTACACCATCGGCGTTCGACAGGGTGCTGTCGACCCGCTACGGGATCGCCGCCATCGATGCTGTTCACAGCAACGAGTGGGGCAAGATGGCCGTGCTGCGCGGCACGGATGTCACGATGATCCCACTCGACGAAACCGTGGGTAAGACCCGCTACGTCGATCTCCACCTGTACCACGACGTCGCCGAAGTGTTCTTCGGCTGACTGATGGTCCAAGTGAGCCAACCCCTTGTCTCGGCGCGTGGCCTCGCCAAGCAGTACGGCGATTTCGTGGCGGTCGATTCCATCGACTTCGATGTCGAGCCCGGTGAAGCGTTCGGCTTCCTCGGCCCGAACGGCGCGGGCAAGTCGACGACCATGCGCATGATCGGATGTGTGTCGCCCGCCACGGCGGGTTCGCTGCAGATCTTCGGACTTGATGCAGCAACCAACGGGCGCTCGATCCGCGCTCGGCTGGGTGTCGTTCCGCAGCTCGACACGCTTGACAATGAGCTCAGCGTGATGGAGAACCTGGTGGTCTACGGCCGCTACTTCGACATTCCCCGCGCCGAGTGTCGGCGCCGTGCCAAGGAGCTGCTCGAGTTCGTGCAGCTCGGCGAGCGCGCCGACAGCGTCGTGGACCAGTTGAGCGGCGGCATGAAGCGACGCCTCTCGATCAGTCGCTCGCTCATCAACCAGCCGGATCTGCTCCTGCTCGACGAGCCGACAACCGGTCTCGACCCGCAGGCACGGCATGTCGTGTGGGACCGCCTGTACCGGTTGAAACATGATGGCGTCACCCTGATCATCACGACGCACTACATGGACGAGGCGGAGCAGCTCTGCGATCGACTGGTCGTGATGGACGGAGGTCGCATCGTCGCCACCGGCTCACCTCGGTCACTGATCGAGCAACACTCGACCAGGGAGGTACTCGAGCTCCGATTCACGCCGAACACCGACGCCGAACAGCACCGCGACATGGCCGGAATCGGCGACCGAATCGAGGTGCTTCCGGATCGCACGTTGGTTTACGCCCACGACGGCGAGGCCGCGCTGGTCGACGTTCACCGACGCGGCATCCAGCCGATGAGCGCCCTCGTTCGGCGATCAAGCCTGGAGGACGTGTTCTTGCACCTGACCGGACGAACGCTGGTGGACTGACGATGGCGATGGCCACCCCAGGGTCGGTCCGTGTGGCGTTCTGGCATGCCACCGTGTTCAAGCGGTTGTGGGTCAGCAACCTGCTGGCGTCGATCGTGCAACCTCTGCTCTATCTGCTCGGCTTGGGCGTTGGTGTGGGTTCCCTCGTCGATCGAACATCTCGTGCCACCGATGTGCTCGGCGGTGTGTCGTACGTTGCGTACATCTCGCCGGCGTTGATGGTCACGACGGCGATGGCTCTGTCAGCCAATGAGAGCCTGTGGCCGATCATGGGCGGGTTCGTCTGGCAGCGTTCGTACTTCGGGATCTCGGCGACCCCACTCGGCCCCGCCGACATCGTCGGCGGTCATGCGTTGTGGATCATCGTCAGATGTGCAGCCACCAGCAGTGCAGTGGCGTTCGTTCTGGCATTTTTCCCCGAGGCGCGGGACTGGGGTCTGCTTGCTGGCATCGCGGTTGCGTCATTGACCGGAGCGGCGTTCGCGATGCCGCTGATGGCGTTTTCCATTGGGCGGAAGACGGACGAGGGATTTGCGGCGATGAATAGGTTCCTCGTCATCCCGCTCTTCTTGTTCGGGGGCGCCTTCTACCCGATCACACAGCTCCCAGGGTGGCTACAGGTGATCGTCAAAATCCTGCCGCTGTGGCACGGAGTCGAACTGGCTCGCGGTTTCACAGTCGCCGATGTGAGCCGTTCGGCCGGGCTCGGCCACGTCGCCGTACTGCTCGCCTGGATCGTCGCCGGATCGTTTCTGTCGTCCCGGTTCATGCGGACGCGGTTGTACGAATGACGCTCGTTTTGCGGATGTTGCCTCCGATGCTGCGCGACGTACGTCGCCCCCAGCGAATGGTCGGTCGCAACGTCGTGGCCTATCGACGGCAGTGGCTGATCATCTTCAGTGGGTTCTTCGAGCCGCTGTTCTACCTGTTGTCGATGCGTGTCGGTCTGGGAGATCTGATCGGCGGCGTGACGGTCGATGGGCGAGCCGTGCCGTATGACGAGTTCGTTGCTCCCGCGTTGATGGCAGCGTCGGCCATGAACGGTGCGGTGTACGACTCGACGATGAACGTCTACTTCAAGATGAAATGGGCGCACATCTACGACGCTGCTCTGGCGACGCCGATGTCGGCCGGCGACGTGGCCGTCGGCGAGATCATGTGGGCCCTCATCCGCGGCCAGATCTACGCGATGGGATTCCTGGGCGTGATGTGGGGCCTCGGCTTGGTCGGTTCGCCGTGGGTGATCCTGGCTCTGCCATGTTGCGCGTTGATTGGATTGACCTTTGCCTCAGTGGGCTTTGCTGTGACCACGTACATGCGTGGCTTCAGCGATTTCGAGTTCGTTCCGACCGCGACGATGCCGATGTTCTTGTTCTCGGCGACGTTCTTCCCGTTGAGCAGCTACGGCTCCTTTGCATGGGTGGCGCAACTGTCGCCGCTGTATCACGGAGTTGCGCTCGTACGCGCCGCGAATGCGGGTGTTTTCACCCTGGCCAGTGTCGGTCATGTGGCGGTGTTGGTCATCGTGGCGGCAATTGCAATGACCGTCGCGGCGCGTCGGCTCGGCACCTTGTTGCTGTCGTGACCCAATACGCGATCAGGGAACAGGCGCCGGCGAGGGCACAGCCGGAAACGCTGGCTGAGAAGAAACCACCAAGCCAGGGAAGTCGTAGCGAGTCAGCGGCTCGCTCTGCAACTCGCCACTGGCCGACGGCCATTGTTGGGGAACGCCATCGATCGCGATCGACACGGCCGAGACACTCGCGATCTCCGACGCGGTCAACACGATCTGGGCGACGCCGTCGATCAACGCCTCCCCTGTGAGCTGTTGCAGCTCGTTGGAGACGTTGACGACCAGCTCGGATTCGTCTTGGGTCACGTCGATCAGGCGTGTGCCCGGTGGAATCGCCGACCGCATCAGCGCCTGCAGTTCGGTGGTGTTCGGACCCTCGAACAGGGCTCGCATGACATCGGCGGGCGTGTCGCCGACGTCTCGCGCAACTGATTGCAGCGTGCGGGCCTGGCCGATGATCTCGGGCGACAACAGGTAGATCCGGCCGGAGCCGACGGCAGCGCCGGCCACCTGATCGAACGCGCTGAGATCGCGCCGGTCGCGAACCGCAATGTTGCGGGGGGTGCTCTCGGCATCGATGGAGCACGAAGTAGCGACAAGCACCAGGAGAACCACGACACCGATTCGGCGCGGCCCGATCATCCGACGCCGACCTCTTCGGCTGGCAACTCCAGTACGAATCGTGCCCCCGGCTCGCCGTCGGCCCGGTCTTCGACCCACACCCGGCCGCCGTGCATTCGCACGTGTTCGTCGACGAGCGACAGCCCGAGACCGGCTCCGTCGCTGCTGGACCGCCGGCCGGCCACGGCCCCGCGAGCGAACCGTTCGAACACGAGGTTGCGCTCCTCGTTCGGCACGCCAGGACCGTGGTCCTCGACGATGATCCACACGTGCGCCAACGGCTCGCCTTCGCCCTCGGCTTCGGTCACCGTGATCTCCGGCGCTCCGCCGCCGTGCACCCGGGCATTGTCGATGAGGTTGGCAACCACACGCGCCAACCTGCGCCGGTCACCGTGCAGGATCAGGCCCTCGGCGCGGTCGGTGACGGTCAGCTTGGTGCGTGGCATGCTGCTGACGGCCACCGCCTGACGCATGAACTCGGCCACCAGCAGATCTTCGAGATGCAGGCGGATCGCGCCGGCGTCGAATCTGGAGATCTCGAGCAGATCCTCGACGAGCCCTTGGAACCTGGCAACGTCGCCGACCAAGAGGTCGAGTGCCGCCTGCGCACGTTCCGGCATCTCGTCGCGGCGGGCCTGCATGACCTCGACGCTGGCTGCGAGGGTCATCAGCGGTGACCGCAACTCGTGACTGACGTCGCTGGCAAATCTGGCGTCACGTTCGACGCGGTTCTGCAATGCCTCGGCCATGTCGTTGAAGGCCGTCGACAGCAGTTGCAGGTCGTGGTCGTCAGTGTTCTCGAGACGTGTGTCGAGCCGGCCCCCGGCGATCGCCTTGGCCGCCTGCGCGGCGTCGCCCAATGGGCGGATGACACGCTTGGCGGCGATCATGCCCGTCAAAGCGCCGGCGAGGGTCGTGATCATGCCACCGAACAGCAGACTGAGACCCACGTTGCGCAGGGTCGTGTTGGCGTTCGCCAAGTCCGCGAACTCGAAGTACGCCGCATTCGACGATTCCAGGGGTATCCCGATCACCAGCGTCGGGATCCCGTCGAAGGAGATGATCATCCGAGCCGGGGTTCGCTCGGTGATGACCCTCGTTTGCATGGCTGCGGGGATCACATCGGAGGTGAACCTTGCCGATGGCGAGGCCCATGCACCGTCGATGTTGATCGCTACCTGGGTGACGCCCACCTGCTGAAGTCGATCGATGATGGTGTTGGCGCTGGTGTTGCTGGCGCTGATCTCGCGTTGCGCGACCCGGGCGTTGCGGTACGCCTGTTCCGTGCTGGTGCGCTCGCGCTGGTTGATGAGGCTGCTCCGCGTGAACGAGTAGGCGACCGCCGCGAGAAACGTCGACAGCAGCAGGGCTCCGATGACGAACATCGACATGATCCGCGTTCGGAGCCCGAACCTCGCCGGCCGCCACTTGGCAAACAGGCCGAGCGCCAACTTGCCCAGCCCGCGCCGCGGCTCCGAGCCGACGACGTCGTGCGTGATGGTCACGACTGAAGGCGATACCCGAGGCCGCGCACGGTCACGACGTGGCGTGGGTTGGCGGCGTCGGCTTCGACCTTGGTGCGCAGGCGGCGAACGTGGACGTCGACGAGCCGGCCGTCCCCGAAGTAGTCATAGCCCCACACCTTGTCGAGCAGGCTCTCCCTGCTGAAGACGCGGCCCGGGTTCTGAGCCAACTCGCACAGCAGCCGGAACTCGGTCTTGGTGAGGTGCAACTCGGTTCCGGAGCGCAACACCTTGCCCTCGTCGGGAATGATCTCGAGGTCGCCGAACACCAGACGGGCATGCGAGGGGCTGATCGGGCGAATTCGTCGAAGCAGGGCGCGGATACGAGCGGACAGCTCTTTCGGTGCAAACGGCTTGGTCAGGTAGTCGTCGGCGCCCGCCTCGAGGCCTGCCACCACGTCGTGGGTGTCGTTGCGTGCCGTTACCATCACGATCGGCACGTCGCTGTGACGGCGCAGGGTGCGGCACAGCTCGAAACCGTCCATGCCCGGCAGCATGATGTCGATCAGGACGACATCCGGTAGCGCTCGGTGGAATAGATCGATGGCTTCCTCGCCACTGCCGGCTTCGTCGACAGTCCAGCCCTCGTCCTCAAGAGCCAGTTTGACCGCCGTTCGGATGCGCTCGTCGTCTTCGACGGAAAGGATGCGAGTACCCACGGCTCACATGATGCCAGGGTTGCGCCCGGGTTCCGTGACCGCCAGCAACTCGATCATCTTGTCGAACAACGCCGGGTTGGCAGCCAACAGCTCGTCGCGGCCGATCGGACCACCGTCGAAGCGGCCTGTCCGGCACCCTGCCTCCCTGGCGATCAGTTCACCAGCTGCCCAATCCCATGGCCCCAGCCACTGCTCGAAGTAGACGTCGAATCGTCCGGCAGCGAGGTAGCAGAGATCAGGAGCCGCGGCGCCGAACCGCCGAATGTCGCGAACCGCAGGGATCACCTGGGCGATCCGCTGCGCCTGATCGCGCCGCCGCTCGACCTGATACGAGAAGCCCGTGGCGACCAGCGCTTGCTGCAGCGATGTCGTGGAACCACACCGGATCGGGGAGCCGTTCAGGAATGCGCCACCATCCGCGACCGCGGTGAACAACTCGCGACTGGCGGGAATGTAGACGGCGCCGGCCAGGGCCCGATCGACTGACAATGCGGCGATCGAGACCGCGTACCCCGGCAGGTCGTACTGGAAGTTGGTGGTGCCGTCGATCGGATCGATCAGCCAGCGGACTCCCGAGGCCCCCGCAGCGTCGGTGCCTTCCTCGCCGATCACGGCATCGTCCGGCCGTTCGGCCATCAAACCGGCGACGATCAGTCGCTCGGACGCGCGATCGAACTCGGTGACCACGTCGGTGTCGGACGACTTGGTCGATATCGACGTCAGGCCGCTTTTGCGACCCTCGAAAACGAGTTCACCGGCTGCGACCGAAAGTCGCGAGGCCAGATCGCACAGCTCGAGGGCAAGATCCGTCACGTGGCGCGGTCGCTCTGCTGTCGGCGCTCGATCTCTTTCCACTCCCCGAGGGCGCGGAGCACCAGGACCGCGACCACACTCATGCCGATCGCGGCGATGATTGCTCCGGCCAGCGCACCCAGCCCGCGTTGTGTCGAGCAGCTGCCGTGGCATTGCAGATCGACCAGCGTGTAGCCGATCAACCCACCGGCGAATCCACCGAGGAGGATCGCCACGAATGCGGCGAAGCGTGCTTTGGGAGGCGGCAACGCGGAGAGCGGAACCTCTGGGTCGACCACGGCGACATCCTAGGCTGAGCGGTCGTGCGTGTGACCGTGGTCGTGCCGACCTACAACGAAGCCGGCAACATCGAGCGGCTGTGCCGCGAGGTACGCCTGGCACTGCCGCACGCCGAGTTGCTGATCGTCGACGACGCAAGCCCCGACGGCACCGCCCAACTGGCCGACGATGTCAGTCGCACGCTCGGTCAGATCACGGTCATCCGACGATCCGACAAGACGGGGCTCGGCGCGGCGTATCGCGCCGGGTTGCGCGCCGCGATCGATCGCGGCGCCGAGATCTGCGTGCAGATGGATGCCGATCTCTCCCACGATCCCGCGGTACTCCCAGCGTTGATCGCCAACGCCGAGCATGGAGCCGATCTGGCCATCGGCAGTCGCTACGTGCCGGGTGGCCTGACCGAGAACTGGCCCAGGCGCCGCCGCTGGCTCTCGCGGTGGGGAAATCGGTACGCCGCCGGTGTCCTTGGGCTGGCCGTCAACGACGCAACAGCCGGCTACCGCGCCTACCGCACCGAGGCCCTCGAGCGGATGGAGTTCGACACTGTGACGGCCGAGGGCTACGGGTTTCAAGTGGAGATGACCTATCGCCTGGTGCGCATCGGCGGCAAGGTTGTCGAGTTTCCGATCACGTTCCGCCAGCGCACGACGGGTGAGTCGAAGATGTCGGGTGGGATCGTGCGCGAGGCTCTCGTGATCGTGATCAAGCTGTGGGTCGCCGACTTCGGCGGCCGTCGCCGGCGGCGGGCCCAGGGCGGTTAGGTGAGGAACTGGGTCGTCGGAGGGGCCTTGATCCCTCGGATCGGCGGAGTCGACCTCGATGGGCTCGTACTGGTCGGGAATCGACGACGGGATCGCACCATCGAGTGGACGCCACCCGGCGGGGTGATCGATAGCGGTGAATCGATTCGGCAAGGCCTTGCCCGCGAAGTTTTCGAAGAGACCGGGCTGACGGTCGCCGGCTGGGCAGGCCTTCGATACTCCGTCGTCGTCGAGGCCCCGGAGTTGGGTTGGAGGTTGCGGGTCGAGGCGTGGGAGACGGCCGACGTCGTCGGCGACATCGTGCTGGCTGACCCCGACGGGATCGTCGAAGACGTTCGTCAGGTCGCCAGCGCCGAGGCCCCGGCGCTGCTGGCAAGCAGTCCACAGTGGGTGCACGTTCCAGTCGGTCATTGGCTGACCGGCTCGCTCGAGCCGGCGGGATCGTTCCGCTTCCGGGTGTTCGGTACCGATCGTGCCAACTCGCGGGTCGAGCGCATCGCATGACCGGCCAGCGGGTGATCCTGCACGTCGACATGGACGCCTTCTATGTCAGTGTCGAACTACGTCGACGCCCCGATCTCGTCGGCAAGCCTGTGGTGGTGGGTGGCACCGGTGCACGTGGTGTGATCGCCGCGGCATCGTACGAAGCCCGTCGCTTCGGAGTGCGCTCGGCGCTCCCCAGCGTCACCGCGAAACGGCTCTGTCCCGACGCCGTGTTCCTGCCCGGCGACCACGCCCTGTACGCGTCGGTCAGCGCCGAGGTCCACGACATCTTCACCTCGATCACCCCGCTGGTCGAGCCGCTGGCGCTCGACGAGGCCTTTCTCGACGTGTCTGGCGGGCTGCGGCTGCACGGACCGGGAGCGGTCATCGCCCAGACCATCCGAGATCGGGTCTGGAGCGAACTGCAGTTGCGATGTTCCGTCGGGGTCGCGCCCAACAAGTTCCTGGCCAAGCTGGCGTCGGTTGCTGCCAAGCCGGTTGCAGCACCGGACGGGGTACGCGACGGAAAGGGCGTGGTCGAGGTGCTGCCTGGGCAGGAACTGGGCTTTCTGCACCCGCTGCCTGTTCAGGCATTGTGGGGTGTGGGGCCGGCGACCCTGCAGCGGTTACAGGGGCTCGGCGTGCACACCGTTGCCGATCTGGCCGAACTCGACGAGCCGGCACTGGTCGGCTGTCTCGGCGTGGCGCATGGTCGACACCTGTTCCGGCTGGCGTGGGGTGTCGACGATCGGCCGGTCGAGGTGGATCGGGAGATGAAGTCGATCGGACACGAAGAGACGTTCTCCGCAGATCTGCACACGCACGCCCAGTTGGTTCGCGAACTGGTGCGGCTCGCCGATGCCGTCGCAGCACGACTGCGTGCACATGGCCGGACCGCGCGTACGTTGACGCTGAAGGTTCGCTTCGCCGGCTTCGAGACCATCACCAGATCGACCACTGTCGCAGGCGCGTTATCGACCGCACACGCCATCGTCGCGGCGGTCGAGCCGCTGTTGCACGCTGTCGACCCATCGCCGGGAGTCCGGCTGCTGGGGGTCAGCTGCAGCAACTTCACCACCGGCTCGCAGCAGCTGAGCCTCGACGATCTACTCGGCGATGGCGTCGACGACGAGCACCATTGGCTGCTGGCCGAGGAGACCGTCGACGCCATCCGCAAGCGATTCGGCACCACTGCCATTGGTCCTGCGAGCGCGGTGAGTGATGGTGGGCTCCGGATCGTTCGCCGGGGCGCGCAGCAGTGGGGTCCCGACGAGCAGGCGAGCAGCTAAACCTCGCATCCTGCGTTGTCTCCAGCGCGGAATCGTGGAAAGATGTCAGAAGGCAATCGGTCAGGAGTTCGCCATGCCGCTCTCAGAAGATGAACAACGCATTCTGCGACAGATCGAAGAGCAGCTCCAGCGCGACCCCAATTTCGGTCGCGACATCAAGCCGCGCCACGTCGGGTCCCGCAGGGCTGTGATAGTCAGCTCGACCTCGACCGTGCTGTGCTTGGTGCTGACCGTTGTACTGCTCGGCGTCAGCCCGTATCTGTCATTCGCTGCGTTCATTGCTGCCATCGCCGCGCTGGCGATCGCCGAGCGTCACGTGGCAGCAATCGGCGAGGCAGGGTTGAATCATCTCAGCGACAGTGTGCGCAGTCGCCTTGGTGGTTCCGCCGGCAGTCGCGGCGAGTGAATCCCGCTCCCTGAGCTAACCGGTTATCCGTCCCCACGCAGAGCGCGGGTCGAGATGATCCAGCACCCTGGTGACCAGGCTCATACGTGCCCGGCAGGCGGCGTCGACCTCACCGCGCAACAGTTCGCTGCGATCGGCGGCGCCCGCATCGACGCCGCGAGGTGAGTAAACGGCGCGGGTCACCAGTCGGGCGATCTCGATCGTCTCGGCTCTGCCGACGTCGACCGATCGTGCATATTCGAGCGGCGTGGAGCCGGCCACGCGCGGCGCGCCGGCCATCGTGAGGGACCGCACCGTTGCCGCCCACGCCGAGGTGACTCGTTCCTGCGGGTCTCTGGCGCGGTGTCGCGACCAGCGATTGAGGATCCGCGGCATGACGATGACCCAGGCGGCGACGACCAGAAGGAGCGCAGCGATGATCCAGCCGCCCGCCGATCCACCGTCGGAGTTGCCCGTGAGCGCTGGGTTGCGGGGGGTCGTCGGCCCGGTCGGTCCCTCGTTCTCGGGACGATCGCGCGGGGCGCTGGCGGGTGTGAACGAAGGTGTCGGTGCTTGCCCGGCGGTGCCGCCAGGTGTGCCGGTGCGTTCCTCCTGCTGAGCCGGCACGCCGGTGCGTGCCTCGGCGCCAGGGATCCCGCGACCCGGCGTCGGCTCGAACGCCACCCATCCGTATCCGTCGAACCACACCTCGGGCCATGCGTGCGCGTACCGGCCGGCGACGTGGTACAAGCCATCGGCACCCAGCCGGCCCTGCGTGAAGCCGACCACCACTCGCGACGGCAGGCCAACGGCGCGGGCCATGGCTGCGTACGTCGTCGCGAACTGCTCGCAGTACCCGATCTTGATGCTCAGGAAATTGAGCATCGCGTCGTTGTTGTGACCGCGTTGCAAATTCGTGGAGTACTCGAACTGTGTGCGGAAGTAGTCCTGCAGTGTCCTGGCCTTGTCGTATGCAGTTGGTGATTGAGCCGTGACCTGCGCGGCGAGATCGCGAACTTCGGCGGGCACACTGCGCGGCAGGTCGTAGTACACCGGGTTCGGGGCGCGGTCGACGGTGGCGCTGCGCAATTCGTCTGCTGGCTCGTAGCTTGCCGAGGTGACCTGGTACTGATATCCCGACTCCAATCCATCTTGCACGTAGAGCGCGCCGCCTTCGTCGGCCCACGACATGGCTCGACCCTGCCACGACACTGCGATGGCGGTTCGCGCTGCTGGCGCCAGTTCGCCACCGAGCCGCTTGATGGTGATCTGCTGCAGCACCAGTTCGGCGCTCGCCGGAGTCTGCGCAAGGGCTCCGTCGGCAGACCGGAAGTCCTCGGGCAGGGTCGTCCACTGTGTGCCGTCGAATTGGCCCAGTCCGGACAGGCCGAGGTAGCGCGGGCTTTCTGTGGCGACCGTGAACAACTCGACGTTGCCCCGGTTGACCAGTCGCGAGCGAATGTCGACCAGGGGACTGACCACCTCGGTAACGTCGCCCTCGCGATTGCGGGTGTCGAGCAGTGCCTTGGCGCCCGCCCCGGGCAACTGGGGCGCGACGGCGACAGCACCGGTGGTCGCGAACAAGGCGCACGCCACGGCTGCCGGGAGTGCGGACCACAGCGATTGGCGACGCTTGCCCATCCATGCCGAATCGTCGCGGGCATGTGCCATCCGCAACGCGGCGATCGTCAGGATGGCCGCACCGATCCACAGCGCAGCGACGGAGACCCGGTTGCGATTGACACCAAGTGCCGAGGTGAAGATGAACACGACCCCGGCCGGAACGACTGCCTCGGCTCGACCGAAGGCGCGGAACGCAAACGAATCGGCGAGCCAGGCGCACAGGGCCAGCGCGGTCGTCGCGGCGATCGCGAAACTTCCTTCGCTTGGCACCGGGGACACTGCTCGCGGGAACTGCCGCCACACCAGTCGCATGCTGATGCGGAACTGTTCGACTGTTTCGCCCGTGGGGATGCCGAAGCGCGTCGAGTCGCGGAAGTAGATCAGGCCGAGCAGGATCGCCATTGCGGCGAGACCGGCGGGAAGCGCCAGCCACGCGGTGATCTTGAGCACACGAAACACGCACATCGAGGCGTGAACGCCGACGCAGACGACCAGCATGGGTCGCAGGTACGCCCAATCGGGGAAAACGCGACACAAGCTGACCGCGGTGACGACAGTCAGTAGCGTCAGCGCAACCGTCGCCGGGATGTGGCCGTAGATCGCCTTGTTGGTCGTAGGCGCGGTTCTGGCCCGGCTTGAGCCGAGCGAGGTAGTCGTCGCTGCTGTCACGACAACACCGCCTGGCTGGAGCCGACGATCAACATCGTCCACGAGGCGATCATTGCCTCCGTCGAGGTGGCGTCGACGATGAAGCGGCTGCTGGCGTGGTACTCGGTTGCGCACACCACGACCAGTGTCTCGTCCTGGCTGGTCGCCGCCCGAAGCTGAGCGACAGCGGCACTGGCCGACGAGCCCGTCACGATGACCAGCAGGCCCATTCCCTCGATCATGCCGCTGTTCATCGAGGCGATCTCTTGCGGCTCGTCAGTTGGTTCGACGGTTGCCAGCCAGCGAAGGGTGTTGGCGGCGACGTCGGGGCCGCGCAGGTCGACTTCGGGGGTGACAAAGCGCGTGTTGACGCCGGTGTGCGCCGAGCTGGCCGTGATGCTGGCCGCGGCGACGACGGCTTGCTCGAACGAGCCGCGCAGGTACTCGGCGGCCGAGGTATCGAGCACCACAGTGCAGCGGCGGATGCCCTCGAGCGCTGTCTCGCGGACGATCAACGATGTAGCTCTCGCCGAGGCCTTCCAGTTGATCCGGCGAATGTCGTCGCCACGCTGGTACTCGCGCAGCGAATGGAACTCGGTGCCGGTCTGCCCCCACGACTTCATTCGCAGGTGCTGACCCAGCCGGCCCGACGAGCCGACCGAGGGAAACGGCAGAGCGATGGTATGCGGCACGACGAGTACCTCTTCCGTGCCTGCCAATGTGGTGGTTCTCTGGGTCAGACCCAACACGTCGCGGCGTAGCGCGCGCAGGGGGCCGGTTCGAATGAGGCCACGCCGCGCGGTGGGTACGCGGTAGGCGGCGCTGGCGGCTTGCCC
>JANOCR010000217.1:0-15700 GCA_031412355.1 Ilumatobacteraceae bacterium
GCCCCGCCGCCGTGGATCACGCCGCCGGTGTAGATCACGGCAGATCCTGCTGGCATCTCGGCGCAAGCGATCTGCTCGTCGAGAGGTGTCGCCTGAGCGTCCATCGGCAGGCCGCGGTCGGGCCAACGGTGGCTGCCGGGCACTACCCTCGTCGCCCCGTTCCGTTGCGTGAAGTCGACCAGGGCGATCACCGATGCGAGCTGCAGTTCGAACGACCGTGCGGGGACGTCGACCCACACTCCCTCGTCGCGATGCAGCCACTGATCCTCCGACCCCGGCCCACGCTCGAGGATCTGGCCGAGGTTGAGTTGGAATCGGGCGCAATTCGCGCCGAGCACAGAATCCGCGAGCGCCAGCAACAAAGGGTGACACATCACCTTCGCCGCGAACGTTGGCGAGATCCCCGGCACACCAGCAACATTCTTGGTGAAGGCACCGAGAAACGCCTTCGCAATGGGGTTGAACATTGGTCCGTCGGGATCGGCTGCGGCGACAGCCCGCTCCACCTCGTCGTTCACACGCGCCACGACTTCGGGCGAGAGCAATCCCTCGACAATGACGGCTCCGTCGCGCTCGAGTCCGTCGAGCAGGTCGGTGACATCGGCTCGCAGGTCGAAGCGTTGGATCATTGCCGTATCGGCTTGGCGCGTGTTGGTCATGCGCTGACTGTCGCGCCGGATCATCTCAGAAGAATCGGGGACATCCCCTATCAATCACCCGATATTTCCGGGTGGCTCGCCAAGGACGATCTGCACACGATGAGTGCCCCCATCGTCGACCAACGGGATCGAGGCCCCGTCGCCGGCAAGTCTCTGCCCGTCGAGCTCAGCCGAGGCAACTCCTCGACAGACCCCGTGCGGGTTCTCGACGACGATCTCATACCGCGATCTGTGATAGCGGAACACGATCTCGAAGCGCGGCCACGCCCGAGGGATGCACGGGTCCATCACAAGCGTCGCCCCGCGCAGGCGGAACCCCAGGATCCACTCGACTCCCGCTTGGTACATCCACCCGGCTGATCCCGTGTACCACGTCCAACCGCCACGACCGACGTGCGGCGGCTCGGCATAGACATCCGCCGCCATCACATACGGCTCCACTTTGTACCGATGGACCCCGGCACGGGTGCTGGCATGGTTGATGGGGTTGAGCACAGTGAACAACTCCCCGGCCTTGTCTCCGTCGCCGAGCGCTGCGAAGGCGAGCACCGACCAGATGGCGCCGTGTGTGTACTGACCGCCATTCTCGCGGATTCCGGGGAGGTAGCCCTTGATGTACCCGGGGTCGACCTCGGAATGATCGAACGGTGGAGTGAAGAGCAGCACCAGACCGTCACCGAGCCTGACGAGGAACTCGTCCACAGCGGCCATCGCCCGTGCGGCGTTTGCAGGATTCGCAGCGCCGGACAGGACGGCCCACGATTGGGCGATCGAATCGATCCGGCACTCCGCATTCGTCGCCGACCCGAGCGGGGTCCCGTCGTCGAAGTAGGCGCGTCGATACCAGTCGCCGTCCCAGCCGTGACTTTGCAGCGATGCAGCCAGACGTGTCATGTGAGCTCGCCACCGGTCGCTACGAACGCGGTCGCCCCGAGCCTCGGCAATGGGCGCGAACGCTGCCAGGGCGATGTGCAGGAACCAGCCGAGCCACACGCTCTCACCGCGCCCTTCGTGGCCGACCCGGTCCATGCCGTCGTTCCAGTCGCCGGACCCGATCAAGGGGAGGCCGTGCGAGCCCAACGCGAGGCTTCGATCGAGCGCAGCGGCACAGTGCTCGTACAGCGACGCCGACTCCGCGGATCGAGTTGGCTCGAAGTACGCGTCGGTCTGGTCGGCTCGCAACGCGGGACCTTCGACGTAGGTGACGAGTTCGTCGAGGACGTTCATGTCGCCGGTCACCGCCAGATAGCGATCGACTGCGTACGGCAGCCAGACGCGATCGTCGGAGATTCGGGTGCGCACACCTCGCCCCGACGGCGGGTGCCACCAGTGCTGCACGTCGCCTTCGACGAACTGCTGTGCCGCCGCCCTGAGGAGATGCTCGCGGGTGAGCTCGCGGTTGGACGTAAGCAACGCGATGACATCTTGCAGCTGATCACGAAAGCCGTAAGCGCCGCCCGCCTGGTAAAAGGCTGACCTCGCCCACAGCCGGCATGCCAGTGTCTGGTAGATCAGCCATCCGTTGAGCATGATGTCCATCGAACGATCGGGGGTTCGTACCTGGATGGTTCCCTGCACATCGTCCCAGTAGTTCGATACACGGCGGAGGGCATCGCGATGATCGATGTCTCGCACGCGCCGGATCATGTCGGCTACCGCGCTCTCGTCGTCCGCCTCGCCGAGCAGGACGATCACCTCGGTCTTCGCCCCATTGGCGAGTTCGAAGCTGGTCTGCAGCGCAGCACAGGGATCCAAGGCAGCTCCGACAGTGCCCTGAAGCTGGTGGCCGCGCACCAGGCCGCCCGGGAGGGCCACGACGCCGTTGCGACCCAGGAACTCCGTACGATCGCACGTCCATGCGGTCTGGCGTCCGCCGAGATCGAAGAACGCCACCCGGCCGGCGAATTCGGTGTTCCACGCGTTGCGCGCCAGCAATGCCCTGGTCTCCGGTTCCAGGTCGGTCACGATCGAGTGCGCGTTGGCGTGCCGCGAGCTCCCCAACGCCCACTCCGCGTAGGCGGTGACCGAGAGCCGCCTTGATCGGCCGGATCGGTTCTCGATGGTGAGCACCGACATCTTCACGTGCTCGTCGAGTGGCACGAACTGCAGCAGGTCGAGCCGGATCCCTTCGTGCAGGTGTTCGAACCGGCTGAAGCCGGCCCCGTGACGGGCAACGTACGTCGACCCACCGCGCCGAACGGGGAGAGCCGTCGGCCCCCAAAGCTCACCGGAGTCATCGTCGCGGATGTAGATCGCCTCGCTCGCGGGATCTGAAACGGGATCGTTCGACCACGGTGTCAGCTGATTCTCGCGGCTGTTGCCAGACCACGTGTAGCCCGAGCCGGACTCGGAGACCTGGAACCCGAACGACGAGTTGGCGATCACGTTCAACCACGGCGCGGGAGTCGCCTGATCGGGCCCGAGGGTGGTGACGTACACCCGACCGTCGTCGGCAAAACCGCCCAAGCCGTTGAAGTGCTCCAGCTCCGGGCGCGGCGCCGCTGTCTCGCTGTGTGTCGCAGTGACGACGGGCGCTGCGGGACGCGGCGCTACCTTCTCCGGCCGTTCGACGCGGACGACCTGCTCGGCGAGGCTTCCTTGTCGGCTCAGCAACACGGCACGGGCCGCGGCCAGCAGGAGCGTGCGGTCCTCGCCCGCCAACTGGTCGCCGCGCAAGACGTAGACGCCGCCGCGGCCTGGCTCGCTGTCCCCGCCCGAGGTCAACCGGATGGCCCGCACGACGGCCTCGAGCGATCCTTGCATCAAGTCGGCGTAGGTCGCGCCGTGCTCGTTGATGATCACGAGATCTACGTCGAGGAGCTTCAGTCGCCAGTACTCCTGCGCACGAAGTAGCTGGCGCACGATGTCGATGTCGTCGACCTCGTCGATCCGAACCACGACGATCGGCAGGTCACCAGAGATCCCGTGCGGCCACAGGCCCCGCGCACCCCGCTCGTTGCTGGCCAGCAAAGTCGGCGTCGGTCGCAGCGACGGATCGGAGTAGATGATCCTGTTGGCCAGGCGCTGGAAGAGGTGCGCTTCGTCGGTGTCGATTCCCAGGTGATGAAGCTGCACCTGCGCGTGCGTCCACGCCAGGATCGCCGCCCGTTCGAACGTGGCCGACTCGCGGTACTTGTCGGCGAGGTCGATGACCTCGTCGCGTGATTCGGCGACGACCGTCGAGAAGGTCGCGTGTACGGTCTCGCCGGGTGCGAGCTTGACCCGGCAACGAAGACTGAAGATCGGGTCCAGCACCGCGCCGACAGTGTTCGACAACGGGCGTCCGTCGAGCACCGACACCGGCTCGCGAACGGAGTGGCCACGACCGAGGAAGCGGGCGCGGTCGGTCTCGTACTGCAGCGCCACACCGGGTTGCTCCTCGACCGCAGCGACGTGCGCCGCCCAGATGTGTTTCTCCCCGGCGGACCGCGGGCGTCGGCTGGCCAACAACGCACCGATCTCGGGGACGTACTCGGTCTGCACGAACAGGTTCTGGAATGCGGGATGAGCGACGTCGGCCGCCTGGGGAGCGAGAACGATCTCGGCGTACGACGTGAGTTCGATCTCGCGATGGTGGATGCTGAGATTGGTCAGTGACACACGTCGGATCTCGGCGTCGTGTTCGGCCGACACCACGATCGTCAGGTTGCTGACGATCGAGCCGTCGCGACGTGAGAACTCGGCGCGGTCCTCCGAGTAGGTGACCTCGTAACGGTCTGCCTCGACACCAGTGGGCTGATGGCTCACGGATCGCACGGCACCGGAGTGCATGTCGCGCACGTAGAGATACGCGCCCCACGAGTCCCGTGTGGGGTCCTCTCGCCAACGGGTCACGGCGATGTCGCCCCACTTGCTGTAGCCGGATCCCGCCGCAGTGACCATGACGGCGTAGCGACCGTTCGACAGCAGGTGGGTCCGCGGGATGGCGTCGTGAGGGGACGAGAATCGGCGCAGGATAGGTGGAACGAGGTCGCGGACGTCGGCCGTGCTCTTCACCTCTTCAGCGCGCGGACGGGCGACCAGTGCGCTCCGCGGCAGGCGTTCTTGCAGCAGCAGTTCCGTTGCCTCGATCATCGGATCGGCGTGGAACCGGTCGACCATCACGTTGTGATTGACGACGTTGCCGATAGCCACCAGCGCCATCCCCTGGTGATGCGCCATGTAGCTCTGAACGACAGCAACCGAAGCCCCTTCCGGGAGCCGCCGCGCCGTGTAGTCAAGCGCCTCGCGGAAGCCGTACCGCCCATCCGCGCCCTCCTTGCTCAATCGCTCGAAGTTGCGCACCGCCGCCTCCGGCCGGACCATCGCTGCGAGGGCCGTGGCATACGGAGCCACGACGACGTCCTCGCTGAGCCCGCGCTTCAGGCCAAGGCCCGGCACGCCGAAGCTCGAGTACTGATACGTCTGGGCGATGTCTCGGGCGTTGAACCCCGATTCGGAGATTCCCCACGGCACGCCGCGCTCGACGCCATAGCGGATCTGGCGAGCCACGACCAACCGGTTGGTTTGCTCGAGGAGGCTATTTTCGGGCGCGTGCATCACCAGTGCGGGCATCAGGTACTCGAACATCGACCCTGACCACGAGATCAGCGCCGACCCGCGACCGACGGGCGTCAGCGAGCGGCCGAGTCGGAACCAGTGCTCCGGGGGAACGTCGCCCTTGGCGATCGCGAGGAAGCTGGCGAGGCGTGCTTCCGAGGCGAGCAGGTCGTAGTAGCTCGAGTCCAACGCCCCCTCGGTGACCCTGAACCCGATCGAGAAGAGTTTCCGCGTCGGGTCGAACAGGAACGTGAAGTCCGTCTCTCGGAACAGCCGTTCGCTCCTGTCGGCGAGCGCCTGCAGCCGCCGATCGAGATCGGCGGCGGCAAGGTCGCGGCTGTGGCTGTCCACCGCGCGACGTGCCGCTTCCGCCCATGTAACGAGCTCGCTGTCGGGTCCATCGCCGCGTTGTGCGGCGAGCGTGCTGGCCACGTCGGACAGCGTGCGCGTGTACGTGGAGAGCTCGTTCAACCTGCTTGCCCAGACCTCGGCAGTCGTCGGGACAGCGCCGGCCTCCGACGGCCGGAGCGCCTCTTGGAGATGCCGCAGGCTGACGGACTGACTCCGCTGATCGCCACCCATGGCGCCGGCTGCCTGGCGCGCCAGATCCAGGCAATCTTCGATGCCGGTCAGTGCGGCGCCGACCGCATGCGGTTGTTGGATCATCTGCCGGCAGGCGCTGGCAAGCGTCAGCAAGTGCCCGGCGAGGTTGCCGCTGTCGACCGACGACACGTACGCCGGATCGAGCCGCCGAAGGTCGCGCGTGTCGTACCAGTTGTAGAGGTGCCCGCGGTAGTGCTCGAGCTTCTCGATCGTCGCCACCGTCTGCTCCAGGCGTTCCACCATCTCGACGGTGCCGATCCAACCGAAGTCCCGCGCCGAGACAGTCGCCAAGAGATACATCCCGATGTTCGTGGGAGACGTGCGGTGCTCGACGACCGGCTTGGGATCGTCCTGGAAGTTGTCGGGCGGCAGCCAGTTGTCTTCGGCGCCGACGAAGGTCTCGAAGAACAGCCAGGTCCGACGAGCGATGAGCCGCAGCTTGGTGACGTCTGCAGTGCTCAGCTCGCCCGCGGCGTGCTCCGACGCCGGCTCGCTGACAAAGCGAGCAATGAGCGGCGAGAGCAACCACAGGAACAGGATCGGTGCAGCGATCCACAACACGCCCGGTTTGACGGTGATGACCAGTGCAGTGGCGGCAACCGCGATCGCCACCCCGCCGGCCATCTGTCGATAGAAGCCGGCCACTCGCAGGTGTCGTTGAGCCTTGGCTTGAGCTGCGGTCGTCCATTCAAGGAGATTTCGACGGGTGATGTACAGCCGCCCGATGGTGCGCACGATCGCATCGAGCGACAGCGCGGCTTGGTGTGCCAGGAATGTCAACCCGAGGAGCACGTGGCCACCGGCGATCGTGACGTCGCTTCCAAGGTCACGCAGGAACGAGCGCTTGGAGATGCCCTGACGGCTCGGCAGCAGCCCTCCCACCAGCGGCATGCCCGCGGCAATGGCGACCGCCGCAAGAACGAACAGCGTCCACAGTCCGGCCGACACCGACGACACGGTCCATGCGGTCACGAGCGTCGCAACCGTCAGCGGAGCCGACAACGTGCGGCGAAGGTTGTCGACCATCTTCCAGCGATCAAGACCGGGAACGGCACTTCGACGGCGGCCGGTGGCATCGCGGGCCGTGCCCAGGATCCATGGCAGCAACTGCCAATCGCCGCGTGCCCAGCGGTGTTGGCGCGCCGACGACACCAGGTAGTTCGAGGGAAACTCGTCGAACAGTTCGATGTCGGTCACGAGCCCGGCTCGTGTGAAGCACCCTTCGAACAGATCGTGGCTCAACAATGCGTTGTCGGGCACACGGTCGGCCATCGCCGACTCGAACGCGTCGACGTCGTAGATCCCCTTCCCCGTGTAGCTCCCTTCCTGAAACAGATCCTGATAGACATCGGAGACTGCGGATGAGTACGGGTCGATGCCGGCCGAGCCACCGAACACCCGCTGGAAGATCGACGCCCCGTGACTCGCCGGCAGCGTTGGCGTGATCCGAGGCTGCAGCAAGCCGTAGCCCTCGACGATCCGCCCCACCTCGGCGTCGAAGATCGACCGGTTCAGCGGATGGGCGATCGTCCCGACGAGCTCTCCCACCGCGCCACGTGGCAACCGTGTGTCGGCGTCGAGGGTGACGACGTAGCGCACGTCGGTGGGCGGGGTCGACGAGGGGCGCCCAGTCACGAAGCTGGTCGTTGTCGAGCCGCGCAGCAGCGCGTTCAGCTCGTGGAGCTTGCCGCGCTTGCGCTCCCAACCCATCCAGCAACCCTCGGCCTGGTTCCACTGGCGCAGGCGATGCAGGAGCAGGAATCGTGCGCCTCCCTGGGGCGCCTCACCGTGGCGCGCGTTGAGTTGATCGACGCCGTCGGCTGCAATGGCAAGCAGTTCGTCGTCGCCGGGTACTTCCTCGGTCGCGGCGTCGAGCCAATCCGTCAGGAGAGCGAACCGAACGTCGCCCTCCCGGTTGCCGAGGTAATGGACCTCCAGACCGCTGACGAGTGCCTCGACGTCTTCGGCATTCGTCAACAGTGCGGGTACGACGACAAGAGTGCGCAGATCGGACGGCACGCCGTCGTCCATGTCGAGCCGTGGGAGGCGCTTCGGGCCCAACACGCCGTTGACCGATCTGTTGACCAGGTTGACTGCGAGATCGGACGCTGGGCCGAGCGCGAGGATCGCGACGATGAGCGTCGCAGCTCCCGAATGGCCCCGTTCCCACGACAGGACCAGCGGAATAGCGACGATGGTCGTGGTGAACACGGCGAACGTCACCACGTAGCCGAGCAGGGGATAGCGCGCATACGCGCGTCGTAGCCGGTCGGCCAAAGGCATTCGAGCGTTCAGGTCGCGTTCGATATCGACGCGACCCTTGTCGATCAGGTAGTAGCCCGGGTCGTGTTGACGGCCGGTGCCGCCCTCGGCCATCTCAACAGCCCGTTCGGCGACCTCCAACTCCGTCAGGCCCGAGAACCGGGCCAATCCCTCGATCGCCTTCCGGTACCTGTCACGCGTGACGAAGTCCATCTGACCGAACTCACTTCGCTCCGCTAGCACTTCGTCGACCCGGCTGACGCTCTCGACGAACTCAGCCCAGTCGAACCACGAGATCAGGCGCATGCTCGTGATCACGTTGCGAACGGTCACGTTCATCGTCGCCTGACGCTGATGTTCGGCACGGACCAGCTCCTCGGCCGTCGTGCCCTCGGCCTCCAATTGCTCCTGCAACCAACGGACGGCAGGTGTGGTCTCTGGGTCCTGGTCGCGCAGCCGCTGGAAGAGCTGCACCTTCGCCGGGGCAGACAGCGTGGAACGGCTGAGACGGCGAAGCGTCACCTGGCCCTCGTCTGGCCCATCCGGGCCCAAGCCGATCAGCTCATCGGCAAGCTCGTCCGCCATCAGCCGGGCTGTCCTGCTGCGCACGATTTCCTCCGACAGGCGCCGGAGGTTCTCGACGAGCAGGATCCGCAGGCTGATCGCGACCGCCCACAGCTCACCGATCGTCAGCGGCTCCACCTCCTGGTACGCACGCACCATGCGACGCAGGCTCTCGGGGTCGAACCTGCTGTCGGTGTGGGCGATGTACGCCCAGACGAGACCCAGCACCCGCGGATAACCAGCGAGATGGCCCTCGGCCAGCTTCGGAAGCTCCCGGTAGTACTGACGGGGGAGGTCGTCGCGGATCTCGCGCAGCTGCTCGTCGACGATCGGGAAGTTGTCGACCAGCCACTCGGCGGCTGGAGTGATCGCCCGTTCGTCCTTGATCGCCTGGGCCAGCGAACGGTACGACTGCACCAGCACGCGGCCGTTGTCGGCCACGCGAGGCTGGATGCTGTGACCCCGACGAGGTGAATCGGTGACCTGCTGCGCGGCAGCGAGTGTGTGCGCGTGTTGTTCGAGACGCTCGACGCTGAAAACGTCGGAGAGAATTGGCTCCACAATCGCGTTCGGTGTGCGAACTCGCTTACGCTTTCCGCCGAGCGGATCTGGGATGCGCTGAATCGATCTCATCTTCTGCTCTCAGCAGGCGGGCGGGCCGGCGATGCGAGCCTACCCAGGGAGACCTGGCGCCAAGCCTCTCGTCGAGGCCGCAGCGCGGTGGTTGGTACGACGAGCCGCGATCCAGCGCCTGATCGCGAGGCCGGGAAGGAGCAGGAACGGGAGACCGAGACCGATCAGCAGCAGCGGCAGGCCGATTGACCGGCTGTATGCCGTGTCGCCACGCACCGTCGCGTCGACCGTCTTGCCGACGTCGGACTGGCCGTTGCCGCCCTGGAAGTTTCCGACGACTGTCCGGCCGTCGATCGTCCACTCGGCGACGCAATCGGTACGGAACGTGGAGCCGAAACGGCGAGCGTGGCCCGACGAGTCGCAGGTCAGCACCGTCGCCTCCACGCGGGTGCCGAAGCCACGCTGGTACAGCAACCAGCAGCCGCCACCGACCAGTGCTGCGGGGATCGCCAGCAGCAGCGCCCAGACCGCTATGGCCGATGCGACTCGCCTCACAGGTCGCGCGGCCACGGGGGGCGGCTCGGGCTCGCTCGTCGCCGTCGGGGGGCGGCGGCTGATCGCTCGATCGACCAGCAGTGGGATGCCCTTCGTGCGCCACCACTCGACGTCGACGCCGGCGCCCGACATCCCGCCGTGGTCGAGGTGCTCGCGGTATACAGTGGACTCGTCGGTCTGATCGATGTCGACGCCTGCCACCTGGCGAAGACCGTCGACGAACGCCTCGCGCGCGGCCTCGGCATTCGGCGGAGTCGGCGTAGTCGAGACGAGGTCGCGCAACGCGCTCCACGCGTGGGGATCCCCACGGAGCCCCCACTGGCGGTGGACGAGGTCGAACGCGTCGCCGAGCACGCCCTGACCCGGTTCGTCGGTGCGATGCCCGCACACCGGACATCGCAACACCTCGCTCCCCTCCGAGATGGGCTCGAGCGTGCTTCGATCCTTGGCGCAGCAATAGGCGGCGTACCCGTACTTGTCGAGCGTCGACAGCCCACCCATCTGCCGCACGCTACTTTGTCGTGCGACGCAGTCGCCGGGAAGCTTCGACAGCGTTCAAGTCGAGATGATTCCGCATGTACTGTCCCGAAGCGTCTTCGATCGGCTGGTAGTCCCACGACGTGTGGTGTCCCCTGCGCAGGGCTGTGTCCACGGTTCGCCGCGCGTGCTGGCTGGCGATCACCGCAGCCTTGAGATCGGCGGGCCGCCACCGCCGGGCGACTTCTGCCTCGAACTCTGCAACCGTCGCCGAGTGCTCGTCGAGACTGCACAGATTGACGAGCTCGTCCGGATCGGTACTGAGGTCGAAGAGCTGCGCCGGGTCGGCCTCGCAGAAGACGAACTTGAGGCTGCCCCGGCGGATCATCAGAATCGGGGCAATGGCTCCCTCGCCGAGATACTCGCCATAGACAACGCGCTGCGGATCGCGGCTGCCAGCGAGCAGAGGCACGAGACTGGTCCCATCCATCAGTTCCGGGCGATCGGCATCGGCGAGGTCGAGCAACGTAGGCATCACGTCAAGTAGCGACACGTTCTCCGGGGCGGTGCCGGGGGTGATGCCGGGACCAGCGACGATCAACGGAATGCGGCTGGCCCCCTCGAAGAAGTTCATCTTGTACCAGAGGCCGCGTTCGCCGAGCATGTCGCCGTGGTCGGCGGTGAACATCACGATCGTGTTATCGGCCATGCCACACTGCTCGAGCGTGGCGACGAGCGCCGCGACCCAGTCGTCCACGTAGGCGATCGAGGAATAGTACGCGTGGCGAGCGTTGCGGATCTGCGCCTCGGTGATCTCGGTCTCGTCCATCGCCGACACATGGCGCAGTCGGCGACTGTGTGGATCAATTAGGTCGAACGGCAGCGGTCCGATGCGCGGCAGATCGATGGCGTCGTGGTCGTAGCGGTCCCAATACTCCTGGCGCATCGCGTACGGATCGTGCGGATGGGTGAACGACGCAGTCACCATCCACGGACGCTCATCGGAACTCCGCGCTAGATCGCGCAGCTTGCGGATGGTCCGAAATCCGACCTCGTCGTCGTAGTCGAGCTGATTGGTTGCCTCCGCGATCCCTGCGTTGACCACGCTGTCCATGTTGTGGAACCACCAGTCGAAACGCCCATCGGCGTCGTCCCAGTTCGGCGTCCATCCAAAGTCGGCCGGATAGATGTCGGTCGTCAGCCGCTCCTCGAAACCATGTAGCTGATCTGGACCGACGAAGTGCATCTTGCCTGCCAAGCAGGTCTGATAGCCGGCGTTGCGCAGGTGGTGAGCGAACGTCGGGATCGACGCGGCAAATTCGGAGGCGTTGTCAAAGGCTCCAATTCGCGAGTTCATCTGGCCGGACATCATCGAAAACCGCGCCGGAGCACACAACGGACTGTTGCTGTACATCGACGTGAACTGCACTCCGCGGTCAGCGAGACGCTCCAACGCCGGCGCCCGCACAACCCCATGTCCGTAGCTCGGCAGGAACGAAGCGCCCAACTGGTCCGCCATCACGAGGAGAAGATTCGGCTGCTGACTCATCGGCTACGCAGACTATGCCCGGGCGGTCGACCGGCCCGGACTGACCCTGTCCAGTCAGGAGCTTAGAAATTCTGGGCAGCACCCTGGATTGCAGAAAGTGCTGCGCCACCTGCGGTACAAGCCGATTCCTGGTTGCCAAATTGGCGCTCAAGTCCGGGCTGGACTCGACCGATATTTGACGGTGGCGCCTATTCGCCTGCTAAGAACTTGTCGGGCGCAGAACAATCGGGGGTCCGGTTCAATGCAACGGTACGAGGGATCGCGCCCAGCGCGCTGGTTGACGCGCAATCGGTTGAAGAAGGTCGCAGCAGGGGCAGTGTGCGGCGGCCTTGCGGCGGTGGCATCGGTGGGTGGGGGAAGCACTGTTGATGCAGCACCCCTCGCGTCAGCGGCCTACGTGCCGGTGCAGCCATGCCGCTTGGCAGACACTCGCAGTGGCGGCGGGTATGCACGCGTCGACGCCGTGACCGTGCAGATTCCTGCGCGAGGAGTGTGCGGCATCCCCGCCAACGCGACCTCGGTTGCCTTGACGTTGACCGTGGTCAGTCCAGCAGCCGCCGGGTTCCTAACGGCCTGGCCGGCGAGTCAGGCACGGCCTGTCGTTTCGAACGTTAACTTCCAGGCCGGCCAGATCCGCGCCAATGGCTCCATCACGCGGCTCGATTCGGCAGGAGCCCTTCGAGTGTTCACATCGGTTCCGACAAACGTGGTCGTAGACGTCGTTGGAGCGTTCGTACCGGCCAACGCCGCTGCCGCAGGGAGGTTCGTCGCTCAACCCTCGACCCGCCTCTACGACTCGCGTTCCGGGCCGACGCTCGCGCCCGGCGCCACGAAGACGTTGCCGCTGCCTGCCGGAGTCCCGGCCGATGCCGTGGCCATGGCCCTCAACGTCACAATCACGGAATCCTCCGCAGCCGGCTTCGTCACCGAGTTCCCCGCCGGTCGCCCAATGCCGATGTCCTCGATTCTGAACGTAGATCAAGCGGGTCAAACCCGGGCGGCATCGGGCATCTTCCCAGTGTCGTCAGCCGGCGTGTCGTTGTACCTCTCCGGCGGTGGCCACATCGTCGTCGATCTTCTCGGATACTTCACCGGCCCATCAGCCGGCTCTGGAACCGATGGGCTGTACACGGCCTACGACCCGACTCGCCTGCTCGACACCCGCGGTCAGAGCCCGCTCGGCAACGGCGTGCCGCTGTACCCCGGTGGCGGTCTGGAGCTCGCCGTCTCGCAAGGTGGGTCGATCGCCTACAACGTCACCTCCGTCGGTGGCACCGGCGGATACATCACGGCACTCCCCGCTGGGACCCCGCGGCCGAACACGTCGACGGTCAACTCAGTCGGCGGGGGCGACGTCGTCGCGAACTTCGCCATCACCCAGGTCTCGAATCGCGGTCTCGGCTTCTTCAGCCAATCGCAGACCGACCTGCTCGCCGACCTGCAGGGCTGGTTCTCCGGTCCCTCGGCGACCGCCACGCAACCGCCGCCCGCGAACACTCCACCTCCCGCACCGCAGGTCGGCTTCTCGCCGTGCATCAGCGACGGACTGTCGTCGCTGAATGCGACGCGCGCCGCCATCGGAGTAGCACCACTTGCCCTCAATCCCGGTGCTCAGGCCTTTGCCTGTGCGTACGCATTGCAGCTGGCGCAGGCCAACAGCGGGCTCGTCCACTCCAACAGCGCGAGCCGCGATGCGGCCGTCGGATGCCCGACGGGCGAGAACCTCGCTGCGGCCTCAGGAACGTCGCCTTCGGTCTTGATATCGATGTGGTACAACTCTGCACCACACATGGCCAACGTGAAGAACGCCATCTACCGCGGCGCCGGGCTGGGCTTCGTCGTGCGCACCGACTCGTCGGGCAACCAGGTCATGTACGGCTCCACCGTGTTCGCCCTCTGCTGAGTACCAGCCGCTGCTGAACCCCATGACCCTCGGTCTCGGCATCGATCAGGCCGAGGCTCGCTCATCCCGTGTTCTGGTTGCTGGCTCTCAGCTTCGTCAGCTACACGTTGTTCACGTCGCTGATCGGTGCGAGTGCTAACTGTCACAGCCATACCGCTTGCAAAAGTTAGCACAGTGGGTACGATGACACCGAGCCCAAGAGGGCCCCGGACAGAGCCGACAAGGCTCGGAGGAGGTAGCGGAATGACTACCGCACTCACCACCATCAAGAAGTTGCAGGACGAGTATCTCGCGACGCTGACCCGCGTCGAGGAGCCCGTTCTGAAAGTCACCGGCATGGCCGTCGAGGCCGTCGGCCAGTACGTCCCCGAGCGACCGCAGTGGGCGTTTCTCGACCAGGTGCCAACGATGACGGAGATCGTCGACAGCCAGTTGAAGTTCCGTCAGCGGGTCGTCGACGAGCAGACCGCCTTCGTGCGCAAGCTGATGAAGGCGATGACCCCGGCAAAGCCAAGCGCTGCAACTCGGGTCGCCGCCAAGGCCTCCCCGGTACGCCGGGCCCGGGCCGCAGCAGCCTGATCCTGCATCGCTAGCGGAGTGTTTCCGTCCACCTCGGGTGGGCGACCAACACTCCGCTAGCCGGCAATCTCGATCGGCAGATTGGCGCGCTGCCACTCGGGAAAGCCGTCCTCGAGCCTTCGCGCGGCACGCCCGCGGCGGCGGAGTAGTCGGACGGCGTCGTCGGCGAACACGCAGTAAGGGCCACGACAGTACGCGACGACCTCGACCTCGGCAGGTAGGCGCTTCATGTTTGCGGCGAGCTCGTCGATCGGGATCGAGCGCGCCCCTGGGATGTGACCCGCCGCGTGTTCGGCAGCCGGTCGAACGTCGATCACCACGACGTCGCCGGCGGCGATGCGTTCGGCGAGTTCGTCGCGACCGATCTGCTCCAATCGAGTTCGGTCGCCCATGTACGCGGCCGCGAGTTCGTCGATCTGTTCGTGATGGGCTGCCGCCACGTCACGCAAGGCCGCCCACAGGTCGGCGACACGCGCTGAGACGAGCCGGTAGTAGATCCGCGTGCCCTCGCGTCGGGTCGTCACCAGGCCGGCAGTGGCGAGAACACGAAGATGGAACGACGTGTTGGCGACGCTCTGGCCGATCTCTGCAGACAGCTCATCGACGTGGCGCTCGCCCTGCGCGAGCACATCGATCAGCTCGGCGCGGCGTCCGTTGCCGAGCGCCTTGGCGACTTCCCCGAACGCATCGAACAACGCTTCCTTCGCTTGTCGATCACCCACCGCAGCCTCCTCAAAGAACCACTTGACAATCTACACATCCGTCGGTCTATATTCAAGACATTACTTGAGGAGTTGGAGTGATGGATTGGATCCGGACGTTCGTGGACGAAGGCCTTGGCCACTCGTCCTATGTCGTCGATCTAGGCGATGGCACCGCGGCGATCATCGACCCTCCCCGGTTTCCTTCCGAGCACCTCCTCGCGGCGCGCACATCTGGGCTGGTGCCGCGGTGGACGATCGACACGCACTCGCACGCCGACTACGTGACGGGCAGCCCGTCGCTCGCCACCAACGACGATGTGACCTTCCTCGCGCCCGCCGCATCGAACCTCGAGACCCCTCATCGAGCAGTTCACGACCAGGAACTGATCAACCTGGCACCGGGTGTGACAATGCGGGCGATATCGACGCCGGGGCACACTCCCGATCACCACGTGTATGTCCTCGAGCGCGACGGGACACCCGCGGGCCTGTTCACCGGCGGGTCGTTGATGGTCGGCGCGGTAGGGCGCACGGATCTGTGCGGTCCTGATCTCGCCGAGCCGTTGGCGCACGAGATGTTCCACTCGTTGCGCCGCCTCGACGGTCTCGCCGACGACCTCGCGGTGTATCCCACTCATGGGGCCGGTTCGTTCTGCTCGGCGCCTGGGGGCGCGGATCGCACGTCGACTCTCGGGCGCGAGCGCGCCACCAACACGCTGTTCCAAATCGAGGA
>JANOCR010000218.1:0-20357 GCA_031412355.1 Ilumatobacteraceae bacterium
AGCGCGCTGGTTTTGGTGCACAGCCGCTTCAGCACCAACACCTTCCCGTCATGGCCGCTGGCTCACCCGTACCGCTTCATCGCCCACAACGGCGAGATCAACACCGTGCAGGGCAACCGCAACTGGATGCGCACGCGCGAATCGATGTTGGCCAGCGACCTGTTGCCCGGTCTCGATCGGGCATATCCCATCTGCACGCCCGGCGGCAGCGACTCGGCCACGTTCGACGAGGTGCTGGAAATGCTGCACCTCGGCGGCCGCAGCTTGCCGCACGCGATGCTGATGATGATCCAAGAAGCTTGGGAGAACCACTACGCGATGGACGCCACCAAGCTAGCCTTCTACCGATTCCATTCCAGTCTGATGGAGCCGTGGGACGGCCCGGCCAGTGTGGCGTTCACCGATGGCACCCTGATCGGAGCCGTCCTCGACCGCAACGGTCTGCGCCCCAGCCGTTACTGGGTGACTGACGACGATCTGGTGGTGCTGGCCAGCGAGGTCGGCGTGCTCGACATTGATCCGGCCAAGATCGTCCGCAAGGGTCGCCTGCAGCCTGGCCGCATGTTCCTGATCGACACCGCCCAGGGACGAATCGTCGAAGACGACGAGATCAAGCGCTCGTTGGCCGAGGCCCAGCCCTATGCAGAGTGGTTGGAAGCGGGCGTGGTCGAGCTCGACGAACTGCCCGAGCGCGAGCACGTGGTTTTCAGCCATCAGAGCGTGCTGCGCCGTCAGCAGGTGTTCGGGTACACCCACGAGGAACTGAAGATCATCGTGGCCCCGATGGCCAAGGCCGGGGCCGAACCGATCGGGTCGATGGGCACCGACACGCCGATTGCGGTGCTCAGCGAGCGCCCGCGGTTGTTGTTCGACTACTTCCAACAGCTGTTCGCCCAGGTCACCAATCCGCCGCTCGACGCAATCCGCGAAGAGGTCGTCACATCGGTCAGCGGCTCGGTCGGGCCCGAGGCCAACCTGCTGCAGCCGGGCCCGGAGAGCTGCCGGCAGTTGACACTTCCGTTCCCCGTGATCGACAACGACGAGCTCGCCAAGATCATCCACATCAACGACGACCAGACGTATCCGGAGCTGTCAGCCGTCGTGATCACGGGTCTCTACAGGGTGGCCGGCGGGGGATTGGCACTGAAGCGGGCCCTCGACGCGATCTTCGCCGAGATCAGCAAGGCCATTGCCGACGGCGCCCGCATCGTGGTGCTCAGCGATCGCAACAGCGACGACGTATACGCCCCGATCCCCTCGTTGCTGCTCACGTCGGCGGTGCATCACCACCTGATCCGCGAGAAGCAGCGAACCAAGGTGGGCTTGATCGTCGAGTGCGGCGACGCCCGCGAAGTGCATCACATGGCGCTGCTGATCGGGTATGGCGCGGGGGCGATCAACCCGTATCTGGCTTTCGAGTCGATCGAGGACATGGTGCGCGAAGACCTGCACGGCCTCGGCGGCGTAGACCCGCACAAAGCCGTGAAGAACTACATCAAGGCCGCCGGCAAGGGTGTGCTGAAGGTGATGAGCAAGATGGGCGTCAGCACCGTGGCCAGCTACACCGGTGCGCAGATCTTCGAAGCAATCGGTCTCGGCCACGAACTCGTCGACGAATACTTCACCGGCACCGTCAGCCGGCTCAGTGGGATTGGTCTCGACGAGGTTGCCGCGGAGGTCGCCGCTCGCCACAAGGTGGCCCATCCGCCGCGGCCTGCCGAGCGCGCCCACCGCAAGCTCGAGCTCGGCGGCGAGTACCAGTGGCGGCGTGAGGGTGAGCTGCACCTGTTCAACCCCGAGACCGTGTTCAAGCTCCAGCACGCGACGCGTTCACGGCGCTACGACATCTTCAAGCAGTACACCGCGCTGGTCGACGACCAGGCCAAGAAGCTGGCAACGTTGCGCGGGCTCTTCGAGTTCAAGCTCGGCTCACGCCAGCCGGTATCCATAGACGAAGTCGAGCCCGTCAGCGAGATCGTCAAAAGGTTCTCGACGGGAGCGATGAGCTACGGCTCGATCTCGATCGAGGCCCACGAGACGCTGGCCATTGCGATGAACTCGATCGGCGCGAAGAGCAATACGGGCGAGGGTGGCGAGGACAGCGACCGGCTCTACGACCCGCAGCGGCGCAGTGCCATCAAGCAGGTGGCCAGCGGCCGCTTCGGTGTCACCAGCGAGTACCTCGTCAACGCCACCGATCTGCAGATCAAGATGGCCCAGGGCGCCAAGCCTGGCGAGGGCGGTCAGCTGCCCGGTCACAAGGTGTATCCGTGGATCGCGGCAACGCGCTACTCGACGCCGGGTGTCGGCTTGATCAGCCCGCCGCCGCACCACGACATCTACTCGATCGAGGACCTCAAGCAACTCATCCATGACCTGAAGAACGCCAACCCTGCAGCCCGCGTCAACGTGAAGCTGGTCGCCGAGGTCGGCGTCGGCACCGTTGCCGCCGGCGTCAGCAAGGCCAAGGCCGATGTCGTGTTGATCAGTGGTCACGACGGCGGAACTGGCGCCAGTCCGCTGACGTCGTTGAAGCACGCCGGGGCACCGTGGGAGCTCGGCCTGGCCGAGACCCAACAGACCCTGTTGCTGAACGGCTTGCGCGATCGAATCGTGGTGCAGGCCGATGGCCAGCTGAAGACCGGCCGCGATGTGGTGATCGCAGCGCTGCTCGGTGCCGAAGAGTTCGGCTTTGCCACGGCGCCGCTCGTCGTAAGCGGATGCGTGATGATGCGCGTCTGTCACCTCGACACCTGCCCGGTCGGTGTCGCTACCCAGAACCCCGAGCTGCGTGCCAAGTTCAGCGGTAAGCCCGAGTTCGTCGTCAACTTCATGCAGTACATCGCCGAAGAGGTCCGCGAGCACATGGCGGCACTCGGCTTCCGCACTGTTGAGGAGATGGTCGGACATGTCGAGGCACTCGACACGAACGCGGCCATCACCCACTGGAAGGCCAAGGGCCTCGACATCGGCCCGATCCTGACGGCCCCGTCGAACCCGTATGGCCAGACGATGTACCAGTCGGTCGGGCAAGAGCACGGCCTGCATGAAGCGCTCGACCAGCAGCTGCTCGCCGCGTGCGAGCCGGCGATCGAGCGCGGCGAGCAGGTGCGCCTCGAATTTGCCATCCACAACGTCAACCGCACCGTCGGCACGATGTTGGGCAACGCCGTGACCAACCGCTACGGCGGGGCGGGGCTGCCTGACGGCACCATCGACATCCACTTCCGCGGATCGGCGGGCCAGAGCTTCGGGGCATTCGTGCCGTCGGGCATCACCCTGCGACTCGAGGGCGATGCCAACGACTATGTCGCCAAGGGCCTCTCGGGTGGGCGAGTCGTGGTACGGCCCGATCGCCGTGCCACGTTCGCAGCCGAGCAGCACACCGTTGCCGGCAACGTCATCGGCTATGGGGCCACGGGAGGCGAGATCTTCCTGCGCGGGGTGGTCGGCGAGCGCTTCTGTGTCCGCAACTCCGGCGCAACCGCAGTGGTTGAGGGCGTCGGCGATCACGGCTGCGAGTACATGACCGGCGGGCGTGTCGTGGTGCTTGGCCCGACTGGCCGAAACTTCGGGGCAGGCATGAGCGGAGGAATCGCCTACGTGTACGACCCGCACGATGTCTTCGCCGCCAAGCTCAACGCCGAGATGGTGCAGTTGCAACAACTCGACGACGACGATCGCGAGTTCGTTCGCCTCACGGTGCAGGATCACTTCGCTCATACGGATTCGGCAGTGGCAGCAGCGATCATCGAATCCTGGGATGGCGAAGTGGCCCACTTCAAGAAGGTCATGCCGACCGACTACGCCCGTGTTCTGGCCGTGATGAGGAAGGCCGATGCCGATGGTCTCGACGAACAGCAGACCTCCGATCGAATCATGGAGGCTGCCCGTGGGTGAAGTGACGGGGTTTCTGAAATGGCAGCGGGAGATGCCTTCCCGGCGCGATGTGCCGGTGCGCTTGCGCGATTGGAAGGAGGTCTACAACGACTTCCCGCTCGACAAGGTGCAGACGCAGGCCGGGCGCTGCATGGACTGCGGCATCCCGTTCTGCAACAACGGCTGCCCGCTCGGCAACTTGATCCCCGACTGGAACGACCTCGTTTACCGCGAGCACTGGCGCGACGCCATCGACCGCTTGCACGCCACCAACAACTTCCCAGAATTCACTGGACGGCTGTGCCCGGCTCCGTGCGAGGCAGCGTGTGTGCTGGGCATCAACGCGGATCCTGTGGCGATCAAGCAGGTCGAGGTCGAGATCATCGATCGAGCGTGGGACGAGGGATGGGTCGAGCCACAATTGTTCAGCGTCAAGACGGGCAAACGAATCGTCGTCATCGGGTCGGGCCCTTCCGGGCTGGCCGCCGCGCAACAGTTGACCCGTGCCGGTCACGAGACCGTGGTGCTCGAGCGCGCCGATCGCATCGGTGGCCTGTTGCGTTACGGCATCCCCGAATTCAAGATGGAGAAGCGCCATCTGACTCGTCGTATTGCCCAGATGGAGGCAGAGGGCACCGAGTTCCGCACCAATGCAACCGTCGGCGACGGCATCGACATCGAGGTGTTGCTGGCGTCGTACGACGCGATCGTGCTGGCTTGTGGTGCCACAGCAGCGCGGGATCTGCCGATCCCCGGTCGCGAGCTGCGCGGCATCCATCAGGCCATGGAGTACCTGCCGCTGGCCAACAGGGTGCAAGAGGGCGACATCGAGGTGTCGCCAATCGACGTGCACGGCAAGCATGTGGTGATCATCGGCGGTGGCGACACCGGCGCCGACTGCCTGGGCACCGTGCATCGCCAGGGTGCCGCCAGCGTGACGCAGTTGGAGATCATGCCTCGCCCGCCCGACACGCGTGCGGGAAGCAACCCGTGGCCGCAATGGAGCCTGGTGTACCGGGTCTCGTCGGCGCACGAAGAGGGCGGCGATCGGCTGTTCAGCGTCAACACGGAGAGGTTCCTCGACGACGGCAACGGCCGCGTGCGGGCACTGCTGTTGCACGAGGTGGAGATGATCGATGGTCGCTTCCAGAAGATCGAGGGCAGCGAGCGCGAACTGCCGGCCGACTTCGTGTTTCTGGCGATGGGCTTCCTCGGTCCCGAGAAGGCGACGTGGCTCGAGATGCTCGGCGTTTCGTTCGACGACCGCGGGAATGTCGCCCGCGATGGCCGTTACATGAGCAATGTCCCCGGCGTCTTCGTAGCCGGCGACATGGGCCGAGGCCAGAGCCTGATCGTGTGGGCCATCGCCGAAGGGCGCTCGTGTGCTGCCGGGGTCGATGCGTGGCTGATGGGCGAAACCCAGCTGCACACACCCATCGCGCCCACGGCGCGACCACTCGCGTAACGCCACGGCGTAGGCTGATGCAATGAAATCGAACGTTCTGTTGGTGATGCTCTCTGCGGCGGTTTTAGCGTCGTGCGGTGCGGCCGACGGCTCGGGAACCGATGAGACAGTGCTCGGCCTCACCTCGACGAACTACGTCACTGTCACCCAAACGCCTACGACATTGACCCCCACCACACTTGCAAGCGGCAGCCCAGGACTGGTGCATCCGGAAGAGGGCACGTACGTGATCGCGACCGGCGACTTCCCATCGACGATCGCCAACAGGTTCAAGGTTCCATTTGCGGATCTCTTGGCGATAAATGGGTGGACGCTCGTCGGTGATCAAGTACCCGAATACCCAGCCGTCGGCACGAACATCAAGATCCCGCCGGGGTGGACCGAGCCCGGCACAGCGGCCGACTCGGGCGACACCACCACCGGCACGACACCGTCAGAGACAACCACCACGATCGCTGGTGGGCAGTCGACGTGCGCACCCGGCGAGTACACGATCGTCGAGGGCGACTATCTCGGCAAGGTGGCCACGAAGCTCGACACAACGGTCGAGGCGCTCAACGCAGCCAACGCAAGCACCGCTGGCTACAGCGCCTTCTATCCGGGCCTGAAGATCAAGACCCCACCAAAGGCCGACTGCTAGGCACGCCGACCCACGACCGACGGCCGGTCGCGGGCAGCGGTGCGAGGGCGCCGCGCACCGTGAGTCCGGTGTCGCGCCTGACGCGCGATGCGACTCACGGTTGGGCGTCGATCGGACCGGTGTGAGTCCGGCGTTGCGCCCGACGCGCGATCCGACTCACAGCTTGCGAGTTTGGAACAGCTGGGACCATTACCGCGTGGCTCACATCGGCCTCACCCCAAACGCAGCGTCACCTGATCGAGGCTGAAGGTCTGGCCGGCTTTTCCACGGTCGGTCGCTGTGAGGTCGATGGTCGAGGTCGTGCCGTCGACGAAGTTCACGCCTTGCAGCAACCCGAACCGCGACCACACCGCGGTGACTGCCGCGGGATCATCTGCGGCGATCGTGTAGCCGGCGATCGAGGTCACCACTGAACTGTCGATGTGCGGCCGCCAGGTCGGGCCGCCCCACAGCCACGACCCAGGCGGATCTGTCTGGTCGAGGCTGACGATGGCACCACCGACATCTGCGGGATGCAGGTGCCTGCCGCGGATGCTCGGGAAGTCGCCGCTCCACACGTTGCGCACGCGGGCATCGGCCAGCGCCTTCATTCGCACGTCGAGATCATCGACTTCGAACATCACCATGTACGCCGTGACGCTTGCACCTCGGCGGTCCAGCAAGCGGCCGGCAGCGGTGTGTTCGGCAATCGGCGAGACAACTTCGATGAATTGGTCGCCGACGTTGAAGAGTGCGTTGTGCAGCCCGAACTCGGCAACGCCGGGGTCACGGAAGCAGACCGGCACGGCCAGTTCCGAACAAATTCGGGCGACTGTCGCATCAAGATCGCGAGCGGCGATGACAACCTGGCGGAGGCGAATCATCGTCGCATCGTAGAGGTCGTCGTGGACGAGGTCAGCGTTGGCGGCGGTAAGTTCGACCCATGCTTACAGTGATCGAAGGCCGAGTGCTCGGCTGTCTGATGGAGAAGGAACGCACGGTTCCCGATCAGTACCCGCTGTCGATGAATGCGCTGGTTTCGGCATGCAACCAGTCGTCGTCGCGAGAGCCCATCATGGCCCTTGATGAGTTCGAGGTCGATGCCTCGATCACCTCGATGAAGACGCAGGGATTTGTCCGCATCGTCCACCCATCGCACGGTCGCAGCGTCACGCGATATCGCCAGGTTGCAGACGAGAAGCTGGAGCTAGATGATGCGGCAGCGGCGATCGTCGCGGTGCTGCTCGTACGTGGTCCGCAGACTGTGGCGGAGCTGCGGTCGCGCACCGAGCGACTCCACACATTCGAGTCAGCGGGCGAAGTCGACAGTTGTCTGCACAACCTCGCCAACAGTTCGCTGGTGCGATTGTTGGATCGTCAGACCGGGCAGAAGGAGCAACGCTGGCAGCAGCTGATCGCCGAGGAGGCCGAGCTCGTCAGCGCGCCGGCCGCAGTTGTTCCATCCGCAGTTGCCGGCAGCATGGCTGACCGTGTCTCCCAACTCGAAGAGCGCGTCGCCAAACTCGAGTCGGCCCTCGCCGACCTGCTCTAGGAGTCGCGATGTACACGCCGCCGCACTTCGCCGAGGATGATCCCAAACTGATCGCCGGTTTCCTCGCGGATCATCCCATGGCTCAGCTCGTGACGATGACGAACGATGGCCTGGTCGCCACGCCGTTGCCGATGCTGTACGAGCCGGTCGCCGACGGTCTCGGCTCTCTGGTCGGCCACGTGGCGCGAGGCAATCGGCAGTGGGCCGAGACGACGCCGACGGTCGAGGCGCTGGCCATCTTCACCGGCTCGAATGCCTACATCTCGCCGAACTGGTATGCGTCGAAGGCCGAGCACGGCAAGGTGGTGCCGACATGGAACTACGAGACGGTTCACGTACGCGGCCACTTCGTCGTCCACGACGAGTCGGAGTGGAAGCACGCACTGGTCACCCGCCTGACGCAACGCCACGAGGCGCAGTTTGCAAAGCCGTGGGCTGTCACCGACGCACCGCCCGACTACATCGCGGCGAGGCTCAGTGCAATCGTCGGCATCGAGGTGCGGATCACTTCGATGCAGGCCAAACGCAAGCTCAGCCAGAACGTCGCCGACGCCGACCGATCGGGTGCCGTCGCTGGACTGATCGAGCAAGGCGGCGCATCCTCCCTGGTCGCCGACGCAATGCAGAGCTAGTGGAGTGCTACAGGCCCACCCGTGGTGGCTTGAAACACTCCACTAGCCACGCGACTCAGCCGAGGTCTGGCCAGCGGCGCTTCTGGCGGCGGCGCACGCCTGCTTTGCCCAGCTTGCGATGTTCGGCGAGGGCCCACTGGCGTCTCCAGCCGTTGTAATCCGGACCGGTCAACTTCGGACTCGTGCCTGCTGCGCGGCGCTGGCGCGAGGTCCAGTAGTCGGTCAGGGCCTCGTCGCCCAACGTTGTGACGGCGGCTTCGATTCGACTGTTGAAGCGCCGCGTCGACTCACCCTCGATCGGCGTCAGCGGTGACCCGAACACCACCCTGGTCCTGCCGGGCTTGGGCCGCTTCATGCCCTTGCCGTAGATCGCCCCAGACCCATCGATGAACATCGGCACCACCGCAGCACCGGTGCGCGACGACAGGTAGGCGGCGCCACCTTTGAACTCCTGGCCCCATCCGTCGGGCGAGCGGCCGCCCTCGGGGTATATCACCAGGCTCCAGCCGTCCTCGATCAACCGCTTGAGTTGGTCGCTGGTCTTGCGCCCGGTGACTTCGCGATCGATGGGAATGGCGTTCAGCGACAGTGCGGCGATGATGCCCTTCCATCGCACATCGAAGAAGTAGTCGGCGGCCGCGGCGACGACGAGTTTCGATCGCCATGGCTCGGGGATGGCGATGATCGACAGCGGCGTGTCGAGGTGGCTGTGGTGCGTCGGGGCGAAGATCAGTGGAGGTGGCTCATCGCGGAGCCGCAGGTCTTCGAGGCGATCGGCGCCGTAGATCTCGGGGCGCGTGAGGCCGTGCACGATCAACCGCAATGGACCGTTGGTGATGACCTTGCGCGCTGCTTTCGCCGGGCCGCGGCGCGCCCACCCCGTTTCAAAGTTGGCGCCCAACTTCGACGGGTCCGGCGGGACGACGACACCTTTTGGAACACTCGGCTTGCGATACGGGAAACCCACGTTGCGCGCCGGTTTAAGGGCGCGCTGCAACGTCGAACTGGCGACGTCGCCGAGGCGGGCGGCGCGACGCAGCCCGGTCAACGTATAGGGGATCGCGCGCTTGCTCATTGCACGTCGGCCACCAGCAGTGCCGGCACGTGAAGGTGGCTGATTGTCGGCGTGCGACCGACGACGTCGCTGGCGATCTCGAACGCGTCGTCCATGGTTGACGCGGGCGTGAACCCGAGTCGCCGGACGGTCGGGGGATCCCCTCCGACGATGATCACCTTGCCGGCGTGCTGCAACCCGTGCGCCCCCCAGTACCAGGCGTAGAACGGGTGCACGCCGTGATAGGCGTTGCCGGTGCGATACAGGTGTCGATACCACTCGTCCTCGGCGTACTGCTTCTCCCACTTCTTCGACATCATCACCGGATCGGTCGTGTCGGCGAGCACCTGCTCGAAGAAGTCGATGTAGCTCGGGTGGTGCACGGGGTGGAACTCGCGATACGTGGGGTGGGTCATGATGATCACGCCGCCCTCGCGCACCAACGGCTTGTTGCGGTACATGTTGAACAGGTAGCCGAGGCCCATGCACATCACCAGTACCGGGTTCATGATCCCGTCGGGGTTGTACGGGCTGACGTAGGGGATGCCCAGCGTCAAGATGTCGGTCTGGCCGTGGACCTCGACCAATTGCTGCTTGTGCACCCATTCGAGGGTGATCTTGTGCACGGCTTCGGTGTCGCCCGCCTGCACGCTGGTCATCTGGTGCGGGCCCTCGATCCCGTGGAAGATTCGGCGGGCCAGTCGAGTCGGTGTGCGGCTGAGTGACTTCGTCGTGGCCAGGAACGTGGCGCGATCTTTGGCCTTCCATTCCCACTCGCGCTTCGACAGGAAGTCGAACGGCGAGGGGAACATGTCGGTGTTCAACGTCGACTCGATCTGGAACACCTGCGGACCGTGGTCGCGCATGATCTTGCCGAGGCGCCACACGCTCTTGTGCAACTCGCTCTTGTGGCGGTCCATCAGGCTGCGGGTGTTCTGCAGCGTCTCGGGGTTGTGGTGGAAGCTGAGGCTGCGGTAGCTGGCCAGGCCGGTGGTGATGCTCTTCCATCCGCCGTCCATGGCGACAGAGTTGATGTTGACGTACACGATCAGATCGCTGTCGGCGGCGCGCTTGCTGATCTCCAGGACCTCGCCTTCAGGCGTCGTGCCGATCACCGCGAGGTTGTCGAGATCCTCGGCATCGTGCTGGTACAGCGTGCCTCGTGGATGGAAGGCGTCGTAGATGCGATCGCCGAGTGCGTGTCGCAACTCGTACTCGTGCATGCGACGATGCAGCCCGAGGGCGGCGATGATGTGCACGTCGTCGACCCCTGCCTCGGCGGCGAGATCCAGCACCGCTTCGATCACTCGTTGACGATTGTCGGGCGTGCGCATCTTCGGCAGTGGCAGGCTGACATCGTCGAAGGCGATGGTCAGCTTCATTCCGGGGAACAGTTGCGCCGGAAGCGGATCCTGCTCGTGCGGGTTCAGCAGCGCATCGCGGATCGCGCCGTCGATGTCTTCGATCGGCGCGAGTGGCTCGGGCGGGTAGATCACGCGGCTGCGTCCGGCTGGAAGCTTCTCGAGACTGAAGTTCTCGCCGCGCCAGAACATGATCGGGGGAGTGGAGCGATCTACTTCGAGGACGAATCCGGGGCGAGGCATAGTTCAGTTCTCTCTCATGTCGAAGGCGATCTTCACCGCGCCACGGCGGCCGGCTGACGCCGCGTGAGCGATCGCGTCCTTGTAGTCGTCAAGTGGATACGTGGCCGACACCAGCCGGCCGAGGTCGAAGCGGCGAACGATCTCGACTGCAGCCATGAAGTCGTTGCGGGTGTACGCGTAGCAGCCGCGGATGGCGACCTCGCGGTGCCACAACGAGGTCAGCTCCAGCGATACGTTGCCGGGCATTCCCACCAGCAGCACCTCACCGCCGGGGGCCACGACTCGCAGCGCCTGCCGCAACGATTCGCTGGATCCGACGCAGTCGACGACATGGCGGAAGCCGGATGTCAGTTGGTCGGCGAGCACCATCGACTTCGTTGTCGACCGCACCCAACGCGGCAGCTCATCGGGGGTGCACACGATGTCGGCGCCGAGCTCGTTGGCCAGCCGTCGTTGCTCGGCATACCTGGCCGTGACGATCAACGGACCGCTGCGGTCCTTGTCGCGCATCGCGGTGATGGCCGCAAGTGTCAGCAGTCCAACGGTGCCCCCGCCGATGATGACGGTCTCGTGGCCCTCGTAGCGCAGCGCGGCATGCGCAGCGCATGCGGTCGGCTCGATCATCACGGCGGCTTCATCGCTGAGGTCGTCGGGCACCTCGACCAACTGGCTGGTGTGCGCCACCATCCAAGTGCTCCACCCGCCACCGGTGTCGGTGCAAAAGCCACTCTGCAGTCCGGGCTCGAGGTGGCCGAACGCCGATCGTTCGCACAGGTTGGTACGCCTGGCGGCGCACTGCGGGCACACGGGGGTGATGCCTCGGGTCACGCACGACAACACTGGTACCAGCGCGACCCGACGTCCGCGTTCGGTGGTTGCGACAACCTCGTGGCCGGGCACGAACGGATAGCTGACCAGTGGATCGAAGTACGCCGACGCCGTGCCGTCGATCATCGCCAGATCCGATCCGCAGATGCCCGACAACCGCGGCGTGAGGCGCACCCAATCGGGACCCGGCAGGGGCAACGGCTCGTTCGGCTCGAGTTTCAACGGGCCAACGGCTGCGCCCCTGCCGGGCGCCAGGGTGCCCGCCAACCGGGCCGCCGCGAACTTCATCGGCTTGCGCTCGAAGATCAATCTCATGCGAACTTCCGCCTGCGCTCCTGCTCGCTGAGCATCGGCCCGATGGGCAGCAGCGGTCGCGGTCCGCCCGCTGCCTTCGACCAGTGCTCGACCAGCCAGCCGCGCTTGCGGGCGATTGCCGCCAGCCGGGTCTCGGGGTTGACCGCGACCGGGAAGCCGACCGCTTCGAGCATCGGCAGGTCGCTGGTCGAGTCGGCGTAGGCGATCGACTCTTCCAACCTCAGGCCCTCGGCGCTGCAGTAGTCGGCGAGGAGCTGGGCGCGGGTCTCGCCAGTTGGCGGCACGTGTGAGAGATGGCCGCTGTACGTGCCATCGGGTTTGACGGTCATTTCGGCAGCGATGATCTCGTCGAACAACGGGCGCAAACCCTGAACGGCGAAGCTCAACGCACCGGTGATCAGGATTGTGCGATGCCCGAGTGCGCGGTGCTCGCGAACCCGACGGATGCCCCGCGGAAAGCTCTTGGTAAGGATGAGGTTGGTCAGCAACTCGTTGGAGTCTTCGTCGATCTGGCTGACCGGAGCATCTTCGTACCGCCGGTAGAAGAACCGCAGGAAGTCACCGCGATCCTTGCGGTCCATCGCACTGAGGCTGGGCGCCTCGGCGAGCGTGCGCAGAACGTAACGAATGCGCTCGGGTGTGTTGAGACGCCGCGTGGCCAGCCACGTGTAGCTCTCGACGACATTGCTGGCGATCAACGTGTTCTCGAGATCGAACGCGGCCACGTGCCGATCTGGCGACAGCACGCTTCGGCGCAATCGGTCGGCGCGGTCGTTGCGGCTCCTGCCGGGCTTTGTCTTGGCGCGCGAATGATGCACGATCGACGGCAGGTGGATCGTGCTGACATAGATCGGCCAATCCACGGTGCGCGGGTCGATGTTGAACGCTGCTTGGTCGACGGCATCGAGACCGTTGTGAATACCCATCAACTGGTCGACTTGATAGATCGCCTCGCACTCGGTGTACAAGCCGTACAGCTGCACGTACTGGAAAGCGCGATCGATGTCGGTCTTGGTCTCGTCGAGCTTTGCGGCCCACGTCGCCTGCTTGCCGCGCAGCGGCAGCGCCTGCAGAACTCGTTCGGTTTTCTCGGCCATCATCTTGGCCCGCTGCAGTTGCTTCTTCACCCGACCACGCGCGGGAAACTGCCATTCCGGAACCACGATCGGCTGGCCTTCGGCGTCGTACAGCGGGTGCTCGGTGAACCAGCTGCGCACGTTGTCGACGAGGGTCTGGTACTTCAACGGATTGATGCCGCCGCTGGCGACGTGAGTGATGCGCGGTGCCTCTGCTGGTCCCAGCGCAGCGACTGCGATGATTGCCGCGACCACAAGGTCGACGGGGATCACATCGACCGTTCCCTCCGGGACTCCCGGGAACTCCTTCAACAGGCCGCGGGCGTAGCTGAGGATCACCGGCTCGGCCATTCTGAACCCGCGTATCCAGCCGGGGAACGGCTCGGCGAGTGCCGACTCGATGATCGACGGCCGCACGATCGACACGGGCACGTTGCCCTTCACCTCCGTCAGCGCCTGCTCGCCCAGCGCCTTGGTGTACGCGTAGGCATCGGGCCAGCCGACGCTTCCGGCGCGCGCCCGCCCGGCCTCGATCAACTCCTGCTTCACCCAGTCCTCGCGCACGCTCTCGGTCTTGGCGGCCAGCGCCGGGGCGCCGGCGGCACCGAGCTCTTTGCGCGCCTCGCTGCGGAAGTGGGCCAGCTTGTCGGGCTGGCGGCTGATGGCCTCGGTGTCGCTGCGCAGCCGCCTGGCCGCGGCAACTTCTTTGCGCCAGTTCAGTCCGAGATCGAACGGCCCTTCGCTGACGAGTTCTTCCGGCGCGTTGCCGCGACGGTTGCCCGCCACGTAGCACGTGCTGACGGCAACCAGATGCGGCGTCACCCCGGCTGCGTTCAACGTGTCGGCGATTCGGGTCGGACCGAGGAGGTTGATCTCGACGGCGATGTCGAGCGGCGAGTCGAAGGCGACGGCTGCTGCCGAGTGGATCACAATGTCGCAACCGGTGAAGGTCGCCAGGTCGACGTCGCTGAGGCCCAGGCCATCGCTGCTGACGTCGCCGGCGACGGCCACGACGCGGCGCGCTGCCATGGCCTCGAACGTCTCGCCTCCGGGATTCTGATCGGGGTCGGCCAGCTCGGCGCGCAGCCGGTCGAAGGCGTCGTTCTTGAAGATCTCGCGACGCACTCGCTCGGTGACGTCGTGCCGCTTGCTGGGCCGTACCAGCAGCACCAGCTCGCATTGCGGCACCGACCGCAGCAGCCGCTCGACCAGGGCGGTGCCGACGAATCCTGTGCTTCCCGTGATGGCGATGCGCTTGTTCGCAAGGTTCTGGCGGATCATTCGCCTGACTGTCTAGCACAATTCGTCTACCATTTGGTAGAGACGTATGAAGATGCCGACACGCGACCGCATTCTCGACGCCGCGACCGATCTGTTCGGCCTTCGCGGGGTCGATGCCGTGTCGCTCGACGTGATTGCCGCCGAGGTCGGTGTTGCCAAGCAGACGCTGCTGTACTGGTTCCCCAGCAAAGATGATCTGGTGCAGGCCGTGCTGGTCGCGGCTGCTCAGGAACTGTCGGTGGTGATCGATGCCGCAGTGCGCGCCGCGACCGACGATCCTCTCGACCGCATCGAGGCCGTGATCCGCGCCGTGTTTCGCCCGGCTGTCCGACGGCCGGCGTTGCTCGGGCTGATCCGCGAGGTCAGCCGCCTGCCTTCCGCCGCCGGCGATCGGCTGACCGCCGACCTGGCACCGCTCGTCGACCGCGCCGTGACGTACCTGCAACACGAGATGGACGCCGGCCGCCTGCGTCCGGCCGACCCAGGTCTGGTCGCGTCGCTGTGTTACGCCACGGTCACAGGTATCGCCACCGAGCCCGAGGCGCTACGCGTGGTGGGCTGGCAACCCTCTGCCGCCGGCCTGCGTCGCTTGCGCAACGAGCTCCTGGCATTTCTTCGCGCCGCCCTCGCCCCTGTGTGACGTCAGTGGTGGTGATCGGCATGGCTGTGGTCGAACTCGGCGTGGTGGCGGGCGAGCAGGTCGGTGCCGTAGTCGCCACCGTTGGGGGTGCGCAAGATGGTGTGGATGTGGTGATGCGTCGGTTCCTCGTTGTCGAACACAACACCGGGGTGGTGGTCGAACTCGATCAGGACGACCGGGCTGTGGATGCGGTAGTAGAACGGGTCCTCGTCGCCGGTTCCGCCGAACCATGAGAACCACGTCTCGTCGAGATGAGCATCGACCTCGTCAGCGCGCACGGCTGCGTGATCGTCGCGACCCCAACCCAGGTAGGTGCTGGTCGCATTGCGCAGAAGCCGCCGCTGGCCATCGGTCAGCGAATCGGCGCGCAAACCCTGATACGGCAACACGATGTTGTCCTTGAACGCGCCGGCCTGCATGCGGCCGTCGATCCAGTGCTCGAGATGCTTCGGCAACGTACCTGGCATGATCGACTCGTAGATCACGGCGGTGTCGTGTTGCGCTGCGTCGAACGAGCGGATCAGGTCGAGACCTACCTGTTGTTCCGGCGCGAAGACCTCGATCCCCGCAAACGGCCCCGACCGCACCTTGCAAGGCTCGGACCCCATGAAGGTCGGCGTCAACACGATGTCGTCGCCGAACACGAAGCAGTTGACGTTGAGATGGTGCCCGTCGAACTGCCAACCCCACGGCTCGTCCGGCGACGGGTTCCCGAAGATCGAGATGAAGTATGGCCATTCGCCGAACTCGTCGTGGCTGCCGCTGGCCAGGGACAGCACCTCGTTGAGGCGCATGATGTTGCGTGCCTGGGTGAAACCGCGCGCCGACAGGGTTGCGCGCAACATGTCGAGGCCCAGTTCGCGTTGGGCCATCGGCAGGTCCTCCAGCATCACACCGTGGCGGAAGAAGTTCATGTGCACGTTGAACCAATCGCGACGCGCGGTGCTGTCGAGCGGAAAGACCACCGTGGCACGCGCCGCCGGATCAAGTGACTGGAGAAACGCGAGCGCAGCATCGCGGATCGGTGCGGCGTCGACAGCACCGCGCTGCACGCCGAACAGTCCCGGCACGATGGTGCCGTCGGATGTGATGCCGCGCAGCGGCACCTCCAGCGCGGCGCGACACTCGGCGTACAGCGCGTCGATCGCACCCTGGATGGGGGGCACCTCTATGACGCGGGACCGCGCCGACATGACCGGCAGCGGTCGCAATCCGAACTCGGTCCAATCCCTCACTGCAATCCCCTTGGAATCTCGCCCGCACCGGCGGCCGGCTCATTTCGAGCAAACTAGTCGGCGCGTCATGCGGCAGAATTGTCGACAGATGCCGTATGACCCGAGCGATCCCCGCTCTCAGCTGGGAGCCACGAAGAACACGAGCCAACGTGCGACCGCGGCCGACATTGCCGCGCCACCCGAGTACTTCCAATTCTCCAGTATCGAGCCCGACTCGGTGTCCGAACTCGGCTCCCGATCGTGGTTGGTGCGCACACAGACAGGCTGTGTCGTGTACTCCGATGCGGTGGCTGGCGAACACTTGTCCCGTTCGGGTCAAGTCGACGAGTACGTGACCCTGCTCGTGTCCACACCCTCGCGACCGGCAGCGCATGTCGACGTCGTTGCCAACGACGAAAGTGCCTCGTTGATCGACGACGCGATCGTCGTCGTCCCACCGGGCGACAGCACAATCGGCGTCACCTCACCGGGCGCCGTCGTGCGTGTGTTCTCGAACCGGTCGACCGACCTTGTCGAGGTTGCACGCAACGCGGCGTCCCACGCCGACGCCCATCCTCATGCCGCGCCGTTCGAGGCCTGGCCGGCTTCCCCTTCGGGTGATCATCTGCGGGTGTACCGCCTGGCCGATGTCCCGGTCGACCCTGCGCGGTTCGGCAACATCTTCCGTTGCAGTACGGTCATGGTCAACGTCATCAACGCCGACCCGGGTGCACGCAACCCGGCAAAGATGTCGCCGCATTTCCACGACGACTTCGAGCAGATCTCACTGCAGATCGACGGCGACTACGTGCACCACATCCGCACTCCGTGGACGACGAATCTGAACGATTGGCGCGACGACGACCATCAACTGTGCACCAGCCCGGCGGTGATCGTGATCCCACCGCCGACCGTGCACACCAGTCAGGGCGTAGGAGATCAACGGCACCAGCTGATCGACATCTTCTGCCCACCGCGGCTTGACTTCTCGTCGAAGCCAGGGTGGGTGCTGAACCACGATGACTACCCCGAGATGCCGGCAGGGGACTGAGCGGGGCAGCGTTCAGTTCAGTGTGACGTGTTGCGGCGTTGCCGGCCGTGGCGCTCGATCGCCAGGCGAACCAGCTCGTCGATCAGTTCCGGGTATGACAGCCCGCTGGCGATCCACATCTTCGGGTACATCGAGATCGGTGTGAAGCCGGGCATGGTGTTGACCTCGTTGCACAGGAAGCCACGTCCGTTCTGCTCGAAGAAGAAGTCGACGCGGGCCAGACCTTCGCAGCGCAACACGGTGAACACCTGCAACGCCATCGCCCGCACAGCATCACTCTGCTCGGGTGTCAGCGACGCAGGCACCAAGGTTTGCGAACCGTCGTCGAGGTACTTGTCGGCGTAGTTGTAGAACTCGGCGCCCGGCACGATCTCACCCGGAAGGCTGGCGCGCGGCTCGAGGTTGCCCAGCACCGCGACCTCGATCTCGCGGCCGACAACGGCTTCTTCGACCACGACCCATTCGTCGTAGGTCAGTGCCGTGTCGATCGCTTCGCGCACCGCTTCGACCGTCTTGGCCTTCGACACACCTACCGACGAACCCATGTTGGCCGGTTTCACGAACAGTGGAAGGCCGAGCTCCTCGGCCAGTGTTGCGGGTAGGCCGGGTGTGATCTCATGGGCTCGAAACGACCGGTATCGAGCTTGGGGAATGCCGTTCGCCCACAACACCTGCTTGGCCATCGCCTTGTCCATCGCCAACGCCGAGCCGAGCACGCCCGACCCAACGTACGGAATGTTGGCCAGCTCGAGCAGACCCTGCACCGTGCCGTCTTCGCCCATGGGCCCGTGCAGCAAGGGTACGACCACGGTGCGAGTGGTTCCGGTGATGACATCGGCCGGCACGATCGACGTGCCGGTCGGATCGAGGTGGCCGGGCAGGCTCGCTGGGCCGGCAGCCAGCGCGGCCCGGGCGCTTTCGGAGATCGCCCACGTACCATCGCGGGAGATCCCGACCGGCGTGATCTCGTACTTGGCCGGATCGGCGGCGCGCAACACGTGCGCCGCCGTGGTGCAACTGACGTCGTGCTCGGCCGATTGGCCCCCGAACAACACCACCAGCCTTATTCGATCGCCTGTTCCCATGTCGCCCCGACGGTACCGTGTGCGGCGATGCGATTCAGGGCAAGCGATGTCGCCGCGGCAACCGGCGGCCGGTTGGTGGGCCCCGACGTCGACATCGACGGCGCCGGTTTCGACACACGCACGCTGCGCGCCGGCCAACTGTTCGTGCCGTTGATCGCCGAACGAGACGGCCACGACTTCGTGGATGGCGCGCTCGCGGCAGGAGCCGCCGCGTACCTCACGTCGCGTTCCGCATCGGGTGGCACGGCCATCGAGGTCGACGACACGCTGAGCGCCCTGATGGACCTTGCCGCGGATCGCCGGCGCACGTTCGCCGGCACGGTGATCGGCGTCACCGGCTCGGTCGGCAAGACCAGCACCAAGGACATGGCGTTGGCGGCGTTGACTGCCAGTAGGCGAACGGCCGCCAACGAACGCAGCTTCAACAACGAGCAGGGCCTGCCGACCACGATCCTCAACACTCCCGGTGATACCGAGGTTCTGGTGTTGGAGATGGGGATGCGCGGGTTCGGTGAGATCGAGTCGCTGTGCCGAATCGCGTCGCCGCACATCGGGGTTGTCACACGCGTCGCCGAGGCGCACAGTGACCGCGTCGGTGGCATCGACGGCGTAGCCCGAGCCAAGGCAGAGCTGATCGAGGCATTGCCCGCCGGCGGCATCGCCATTCTGAATGCCGACGATCGCCGCGTGCGGTCGATGAGCCGGCTGACATCGGCGAGGTGTCTGTACTTCGGGGAGTCGATCGCAGCAGATGTGCGTGTTCATTCGGTTGTGCTCGACGAGCTCGCCCGTCCGTCGTTCGTGATCGACACTCCGTGGGGCAGTGTCGACGTGCGGCTCTCCATCAGCGGGCGTCACATGGCCATCAACGCTGCCGCAGCCGTCGCATGCGTTGGCGCGGTCAGCGGGGATGTGCCGGCCGGTGCGGCCGCGCTGTCGACCGTCGGTCTGACCGCGATGAGGATGCAGGTCGAACGTGCCGCTTCAGGCGCCATCATCCTCAACGATTCCTACAACGCCAATCCCACCTCGATGCGCGCTGCCATCGACGCCTTGGTCGATCTGCCTGCCAAGCGCCGTGTCGCGATTCTCGGGGTGATGGCCGAGATCAGCGACCCCCAAGCCGAGCATCGGGCAATCGCCGAGTACGCCACCTTGCGCGACATCGAGGTGATCGCGATCGGGACCGACCTGTACGGCGTCGCACCGTCGCAGGACGCACTGGCCGCCCTTGGATCAGTCTCCGGCGAAGACGCCGTGCTCGTCAAAGGCAGCCGTGTCGCCGGGCTCGACAAGGTCGCCGCGCTCCTGATGGCGGGTGAGCTGTGAGTCCGGTGTGGCGCGTGCCGCGGGATTGGACTCACAGCGGGTCTTCGTCGGAACCGGTGTGAGTCCGGTGTGGCGCGTGCCGCGGGATCGGACTCACACCGTGCCGTGTTGGGAACAGCGAGACGGCGTGTGGTGTTGTGGTCGTCATGGAAATCTCTGAGGCCTTGGAATTTGCCGGTGCGCGCCAGAACGGAGTGCTCGTCACCCAGAAGCGCGACGGCCGCCCGCAGCTGTCGAACATCACTTACGGCGTCGTCGTTGGTGCGATCAAGATCTCGATCACCGCAGGACGCGCAAAGTACGTCAACCTTGCCCGCAACCGTCACGCGTCGCTGTACGTCACGCAGGACGACTTCTGGGGCTATGTCGTCATCGAGGGTGATGCCGAGATGTCAGCGGTGGCTACCAAGACAGATGATCCGGGAGTCGATGCATTGGTCGACTACTACCGGCAACTCGCCGGCGAACATCCCGACTGGGACGACTACCGCAGGGCGATGGTGGCCGACAAGCGCGTCGTCGTGACCCTGACTCCGACCCACGCCTACGGCATGCTCACGCGAACGTGATCGGCATGCTCGCTGGACCGAAGATGCCGACGCCATCCGGCTTCCACGTGATCTGTCCGTCGATGGCGAGTTTCGGCATTCGTCGGGCGAGCAACGGCAGCGCTTCTTGCAATTCGGCTCGGGCCAACGCCGCGCCGAGGCAGTAGTGGATGCCTGAACCAAAC
>JANOCR010000219.1:0-15141 GCA_031412355.1 Ilumatobacteraceae bacterium
TGACCAAGCTGACAGCAGCGATTGTCGGGTCCGGCAACATCGGCACCGACTTGATGTACAAGCTGATGCGATCCAACGTGATCGAACCGCGCTACATGATCGGAGTTGATCCGCGCAGCGACGGGTTGGAGCGGGCGCGTAGGGCGGGGCTCGAAGCGTCGGCCGATGGTGTTGACTGGCTGCTGTAGCAGAGCGAGTTGCCCGATTTCGTGTTCGAGGCCACCAGTGCCTACGTGCACATAGCCAACGCGCCGCGCTACGCCGAGCTCGGGATTCGCGCAATCGATCTCACGCCCGCCGCGGTCGGACCATTCGTGGTGCCGAGCGCCAACATCGACGAGCACCTCGACGCCGTCAACGTCAACATGGTCACCTGTGCCGGGCAGGCCACGATCCCTATCGTCCACGCCATCGCGGCCGTGACTGAGGTCGAGTATGCCGAGATCGTGGCCACCGTTGCCTCGGTCTCGGCCGGTCCCGGCACCCGCGCCAACATCGACGAGTTCACCCGCACGACGTCGCGGGCCATCGCCGAGGTCGGCCGCGCCGGTCGCGGCAAGGCCATCATCGTGCTCAACCCCGCCGAACCACCGCTGATCATGCGCGACACCATCTTCTGCCAACTCCCCCGCGATGCCGACGATGTCTTGATCACCAAGGCGGTAGAAGATGCCGTCGCCAACGTCGCCCAGTACGTGCCCGGCTATCGACTGAAGTCGCCACCGCAGTTCGGCGAGTCACGCGACGGCATACCGCGCGTTGCCGTGCTGGTCGAGGTCGAAGGCGCCGGCGACTACTTCCCGCCGTACGCCGGCAACCTCGACATCATGACCGCCGCGGCGGCCGCCACCGGCGATCGCATCGCCAAGCACATGACCGGAGCCAGCTGATGCCCTACTCAAGTTCCCTCGACGTCCGCATGACCGACACGTGCCTGCGCGACGGCTCGCACGCCAAGAATCATCAGTTCACCGAGCAGCAGGTGCGCGACGTGGTCGCCGCGCTCGATGCAGCCGGCATGCCGGTTATCGAGGTCACCCACGGCGACGGCCTGGGTGGCTCGTCGTTCAACTACGGGTTCTCGCTGACCGACGAACGACTGCTGATGAAGGCAGCCGTCGACACAGCCAAGAACGCCAAGATCGCTGCGTTGATGGTGCCCGGCATCGGCACCTTGGACGACATCCGCTACATCCAAGAAATCGGCCTGTCGATCGTGCGCGTCGCCACACATTGCACTGAAGCCGACGTGTCGATCCAGCATTTCGGTCTGGCTCGCTCGCTGGGCCTGGAGACCGTCGGCTTCTTGATGATGGCGCACGGTCAACCACCCGAGTTGATCGCCAAGCAGTCCAGGATCATGGCCGACGCCGGTTGTCAATGCGTCTACGTGGTCGACTCGGCCGGGGCCATGATCCTCGAAGATGTGCAGCATCGCGTCGAGGCCGTGGTTGCCGAGTTGCATGGCGACGCCCAGGTCGGGTTCCACGGGCACGACAACCTCGGCATCGCCGTGGCCAATTCGGTCATCGCCGTGCGGGCCGGTGCGGTGCAGATCGATGGCTCGGTGCGTGGCTTCGGCGCAGGTGCCGGGAACACGCGAAACGAGGTGTTCGCGGCCGTCGCCGAGCGTCTGGGCATCAAGACTGGCATCGACGTGCTCGGGCTGATGGATGCCGCCGAGGATGTCGTGCGACCCGTGATGGACAGCGAATGCATCATCGACCGCATGGCTTTGGTGATGGGGTACGCGGGCGTGTATTCCAGCTTCCTCCGGCACGCCTTCCGGGCCGCCGAGCAGTACGGCGTCAGCGGCGCCGACGTGCTGATGCGGTGCGGAGAGCAGAAGTTGGTCGGTGGCCAGGAAGACCAGATCATCTTCATCGCCGCCGATCTTGCAGCGGAGATGGCGGCCACGAGCTAAGGACCGTCGCTGCGCATCTGCCTCAGCGTCAACTTGTTGCGGGCCGTGACCACCAGATGGTCGCAATCTCGGATCGTGGCCACGACACTCGACAGATGCGCGGCCGTTTTCGCAATGGGGCCCGGGATCGCCGAGTGCTGCAGATTAGGCAAAACGTCGTACAGGCCCGCGTGCTGCAGTTCGTGGCCGAGTACGACCACCACGTCGTTGTCCTCGTGCGTTCGCTGAAGCTGGTCGAGCAAGGCCAACGCCTCGTGCCAGTGAGCCCGCGCTCGTTCGACGTTGGCGTCGAGGTACTGCACGGCCAGCCCGGCGGTGACCTCGGCGCGACTGCGTGCGAAGCCGTAGAACACGTTGCGCCACCACGAACGGTTGAGCGAACGCGATGCTTCGGCAACAGGCAGGAGACTCGTCGTCTCGCGCATCTCGTCGAGCATGTAAGTCAACACGGTCAGCGCATCGACGGGTCGCCCGTCGCCATCCGTCCCAGTCATCAGCGATCCCACTGCCCGATCGCCAGCACCGGCACCTCGTAGCACCAGTCGTGGCGGGTGAGCCCGATCGACGCGTCGCCGTCCCAGGGATACTTCGCTTTCATCAGATCACCGACCCTGCGACGTTCGTCAGCATCGGTCACGTCGCGAGCGACGCCCTCGTGCGTCTCGCCGGCCAGGCGCACCGAAACCTGCGAATCGGCCAGGGCGTTGCGATACCAATCAGCGGTCGGCCCGTTGCCTGAGATCAGATACATCGTGTCGTCGATGACCCCGAACCAGATCTCGATCTCGTGCGGCTTGCCTGTGCGCCGGCCGATCGTCGTCATGTCGCAGCAGTCGAGATCTGCATGCTGTGCCAACCAACTCCTCACGAAAACCTCGGGGCGCCGATCGCCGCTTCACTCTGCAACTTGTGCAATCGCTCGTCGTAGCCGATCTGGCGAAACAGATCGGCGAGCGAGTCGTACTGGCCGAAGTCCTTGGTGAACTCGCTGTCGAACGTGCGGGTCTCCCACTCCGGGTGCTCCTCGACGAAGAGCGCGTACTCGTGCTCGGCGTGGTCCTCGAAGTCGGCGTTGAGCCGATACGACCACTCGGGCTTGATGGCATATGTCAGCCACGACAACTGGTAGTAACCGAACGCCAGGATCTGTGGGATGACTCGGTTCTTCAACCACGATCCGCCGGATTCGCCGGAGACCAACTCCTCGAGGATCAACAGATGCCACTGCTCGTTGTCCTGCTCCCATCGACTGATACGCACGCGGTCGAAGACGCGCCGCGCAAACCCAGGCTGGCTGGCGGTGTGAGTGACCGCCACGTAAGCCACGTTCTCCCACGCCTGGTAGGGAACGCGGGCCACGAGTTCGAGCACGCGGAACTTCTCGAGCGTTCGCGCCTTGCCATACACGAGATCCATCATGAGGAACAGCAGCTTTGCGCTCCACGATGCCGACCGGCGCGGTGACCGCAGGGTTGCCTGCTGCTCCTCGCGCAACCGCACGGAATCGAGCCGTTCGATGGGGCCGAATGGGGGTCGGGCACCAATCGCTTTCGAGATCGGGCCCTCAATGTTCGTCGACATGCCAGCCTCCGTCACGAACCAGTGCGGTACACGCCGAACACGGCGCGCAGGGCATCGCTGACTTCGCCGAGAGTGGCGTCGGCGCGGAGTGCCTCCCTCATCGGATACAACACGTTCTGGGTGCCGCGCGCTGCAGCAGTGACATCAGCAAGGCGGGCCTCGACCAGCGCGGCGTCTCGCACTGACTTGAACTCGGCCAGCGACGCCTTCTGCCCGCGCTCCAACTCGGGATCGACCGGGAAGATCACGGGGTCGCCGTCGGCCGCAACAACGAACTTGTTGAGCCCGACGATGACCCGCTCGTCGTCGTCGATCGACTTGGCGTACTCGTAGGCGGCCTGGTCGATCTCGCCCTGCTGGAACCCGGCCTCGATGCCGGCGACTGCGCCGCCCATCTCGTCGATGCGCTCGATGTACTGCCACGCCAGCCGTTCGACCTCGTCGGTCAGCGACTCGACGAAGTACGAACCAGCCAACGGGTCGGGCGTGTCGACGATGCCGCTCTCGTAGCCGATGATCTGTTGTGTACGCAACGCGACCTGTGCAGCCTGCTGCGACGGCAGGCTCAGCGCCTCGTCGTAACCGTTGGTGTGCAAGCTCTGCGTGCCGCCCATCACCGCCGCCATCGACTGGATGGCCACGCGCACGACGTTGTTCTCCGGCTGCTGGGCCGTCAGTGTCGAGCCACCTGTCTGGGCGTGGAAACGCAACAGCTTGCTCGATTCCTTCTTGGCACCGAAGCGATCGTTCATCAACCGATACCAGATGCGGCGAGCGGCCCGGAACTTGGCGACCTCCTCGAAGAAGTTGTTGTGGGCGTTCCAGAAGAAGCTGAGCCTTGGCGCGAAGGAATCGATGTCCATGCCAGCAGCCAGCGCAGCTTCGACGTAGGCGATCCCGTTGGCAATCGTGAAGGCGATCTCCTGCACCGCTGTGCTGCCGGCCTCGCGAATGTGGTATCCCGAGATCGAGATCGTGTTCCACTTCGGCACGTTGGCGGCGCAGTACTGGAAGCTGTCGGTGATGATCCGCATGCTCGGCCGCGGCGGATACACGTAGGTGCCGCGGGCGATGTACTCCTTCAAGATGTCGTTCTGGATGGTGCCGCTGATCTCGGTTGCCGGGACGCCCTGTTCCTCGGCGACCAGCTCGTACAGCAGCAGCAGGATGGCGCCGGTGGAGTTGATCGTCATGCTCATCGATGCCGAGTCGAGCGGGATGTCGGCCAGCAGCAGACGCATGTCGGCGATCGAGTCGATGGCAACGCCGACCTTGCCGACCTCGCCCTCTGCGCGGGGATGATCGCTGTCGTAGCCCATCTGCGTCGGAAGGTCGAATGCGCACGACAGCCCGGTCTGCCCGGCATTGAGCAAGAACTTGAACCGTTCGTTGGTCGACGTCGCTGTGCCGAAGCCGGCATATTGGCGCATGGTCCACAACTTGCCGCGGTACATCGTCGGGTACACGCCACGCGTGTAGGGCGGGCGGCCCGGTTCGCCGAGACGCTCCGCTGGATCCCAGCCCTTCAGATCGTCGGGCCCGTAGAGGGCCCTGATCTCGATACCTGAATCGGTGCGCTTGTGCTCACTCATCAACCCCAAAGCGTACGACCCCTGCGCGCGGGACGCCCTAATGGGCTGCGACGACTGCAATCTCCATCTTCCAGGCCGGCCTGGCCAGCGCCGGCACAGTGACCAGCGTGCTGGCTGCGCGGTGGCCGGCCAGCGCGAGATCGCGGGCAGACATCACCTCAGGCAGACACGCCATGAAGTCGACGACGACGTAGGTGGTGATGCTGACGATGTCGGTGATCTCCATGTCGGCCTCGCCAAGGATCGCACCGATGTTGAACCAGATCACTGCAGCCTGATCGGCCACCTCGTCGGGGATCGTGCCGTCGGGACGGACGGCCACCACCCCGCTGACATGCAGCAGGCTGCGCGCATGCTGGCTCAGCACAGCATGGGCGTAGCTGGCCGCGGGTGGCGCAATTGATGCAGGCATGATCTCGCGGTTCATGATCTGACTCTACGACGTGTGTCGTGTGGCCACGACGATTTCGGAATCACACCAACACAACAAACCAACAAAGCACTTGCTTGGTTAACGGAACCGGATTACAGTGCCCGGATGGGCGCTCGCACTGGTCACGACTACATCTCCGGTCTGAAGGACGACCGCGCCGTCTGGCTCGACGGGCGACGCGTCGACGTCGTCAGCGAGCCGCGGTTTGCCGGATCGTTGCGCGGCATGGCGGAGTACTTCGACTACCAGCACGATCACGCCGATGATTGCCTGATCGAAGACGCCGAGACGGGCGAACTCGTCAACGCCAGTCACATCATCCCCCGGTGCGACGACGATCTGCGCCGCAGGCACCGTGCGCTCGACCGTCTGGCCCGGTACTCGATCGGCATGCTCGGCCGCACGCCCGACTATGTCAACGTCACCGTTGCCGGCTTCGTGGCCCAGCGCAGCCTGTTCGAAAAGAACGGCGACACGCGCGCTGGCGCTGCGCTGGCCGCGTTTCAGCGCGAGGTTGCGCTCGGTGACCTCTCGCTGACGCACACCATCATCAACCCGGTGATCGACAAAGCCGTCGGCGAAATCGAGGGCATCAACGCCGGCCTGCTGCCGCGCATCGTCAGGCGCACCGACGACGGCATCGTCGTCAGCGGTTCGAAGATCCTGGGCACGCTCGGGCCGTTCGCCGACGAGACCTTTGTCTACCCCGCGCATCCGTTGCCGAAGGACGCCGACCCGACATTCGCGCTCTGCTTCTCGGTGCCGGTGGGCGCCAAAGGCCTGCACACCTTGTGCCGCGATCACTACACGGTCGAGGGGTCACGCGCCGATCATCCGTTCTCGTCGCGATTCGACGAGCAGGACGCGTTCTTGATCTTTGACGAGGTCGAGGTGCCGTGGGAACGGGTGTTCATCGCCGGCGACCTCGACGTGTATGCCAACCTGATGAAGCACGGCTGGGCGGCCAACATCGTTCAGCAAACGGCAATCCGCGCCGCGGTCAAGCTCGAGTTCGCCTACGACCTGGCGTTCAAGATGGTCGAGGTGCAGAACATGGGCGGCCGCGCCGAGGCGACGCAACTGCTGGGCGAACTGGTGACCTACGCGGACATGACCCGTGCGGCTATCCGCGCAGCCGAGGCGGGCGCTCACGAGTACCGCTACGGCGGCTGGTTCTGCGATGCGGAGCCGTTCACGGCGTTGCGCGCCCTGATGCCATCGTGGATGACCAGGGTCAACGACATCTTCAAGACACTCGGCAGCCACAACCTGCTGTGCACGCCCAACGAGGCAGCATTCGCCGACCCGGAGCTGGGACCGCTGGTGCGCCGCTACCTGCCCGGCGCAAACGGCATCAGCGCCGAGGAGCGGGCCAGGATCTTCCGCATGGCATGGGACTTCGCCGGCTCTGCGCTGGGCTCGCGCAGCGAGTTGTACGAGCGCTTCTACCTGGCAAGCCAGCCGCGCAACCTGACGGGCAACCACATCATGGCCCGCCTCGGCCGCGAGTGGACCGATGTCGACGACTTTCGTCGCGTCTCCGGAATCGAGTGACGTGGCGCGCTCACGTCGCGACGAGATCCTGTCGATCGCAGCACTGCAGTTCGCCGAACGCGGCGTCGCCAGCACGACCGTGCGCGACATCGGCGCGGCAGCCGGAATCCTGTCGGGGAGCCTGTATCACCACTTCAAGTCGAAAGAGCAGATGGTTGCCGAGTTGCTGCAGCCGGTGATGGAACGACAGGTCAGCCAGTATCGGGCGATCGTCTTCGCCGACACGGGTGCTGCCGAGTCGATGCGTGCGCTGATCAGGATCGCTGTTGCCGAGGCAGCGCAGACACCGAACCAAACCCGGATGATCCGCAACGACGCAGCGACGTTCTCGGCGATGCGTGCACTGCGACCAGTCAGTGACCTGCTGATCGACGCCGCGAAACTTTGGGCCTCGGTGATCGAGCGCGGTGTTGCCACCGGTGAGTTCCGCCGCGACGTCGATGCGCGGCTGGTGGTCGCGGCGATGTTCGATGCAGTGCTCAGCACGCCGCGCTGGTTCGCCGGCAAGCAGCGGCGACGTCCCGAGCGTGTGGGCGACGCCCTCGCCGACCTGTTCCTGGGCGGGTTGCTGGCCGTCTAGGTCGTCGACGTGATGCCGAGTGAGGCTGCAACTGCCGGGCGGCGCAACTTCCACACGAACCCATCGTAAAGGATGTGCAGCGCGCCGAAGAACAAGATGGCGAAGGCGTAGAGCTTGCCGTTGAACGGCGACCACGTGAAGTACACAATCGCGCCGATCACCGCGAAGTACGCGATGTAGGCCGCGATGCGTCGGGCCGGGGTGCGGGTGGCCGAGGCAACAGGCGCGCTATCGCTGCGCTTGCGCAACGAACTGTGCACGACTGCGAAGTACTCGATCGCGTGGGCCGCGACGTACCCGGCGACACCGGCGATCGGGTCGACCATCACAGCGACGATCAGACCGGCCGTGCCGAGCGCGTACCAGTGCTTCGGACGGCTGGCCGCAGGCCCGAGGCGACGTTCCGCCTGCCACCACTTCGCGGCCAGCACGATGCCTGCCAGCGCGGCCACCCAGAACAGAACTCGGGCCCACGACGACAGCGCGCCGAGCAGATCGACGCTGCGCGCGTTGGTGGCACCCACGGCGAGCTTGTTCACCAGCCGGTGCAAGTCGACGTAGCCGCCGATGTAGGCGATTCCGGCGACCAGCCACACGATCAGCATCGGCTTCTCGATCGATCCGTGCGTGTCGCCCGCCTTGCGGCCATAGATCCGCATGACCCCATAGCGCTGCATGAGGGTGTGCTCGGCGTTCCACAAACCGGCCATCACGGCGACCAGCGACAGGCTGACGTTGAGGCCGACGAGGATCAGCGCGAATGCCACCCACGGCGCCCACCGATACAGACGCCGATGCGCATCGCGCTGCGCCGGATCTCCGTACACCAGTCCGAGTGTCAACGGTTGGTGGGCGAACGAGATCAGGAAGATCACGCCCATGATCATTTGCACCGCGCTGAGGTGCGGCTCGGCGGCGTGCACGATCAGGGCCACAGGCAGCCAACACCACCCGAGGGCGAGGTCCGCTACAGGGCCGTGCACCCACAGCCGTGATGCCGTCTGCCGCTGCCCCGTCCCTACCAGCACGGAACGAAACAGTAGTGCGTCAGTCGTGCAGACCTGGAGCGCACAGACCTTCGAGATCGCTGACGATGATCCGGTCGCGATTCTCGTAGGTGACCTGATTTGCCGGGTCCTTGCGGAGGTTGAACGTGCGGAAGCTCATGTCGGTGGTATCGACCGACAGGATCCGCCCGATCAGCGGTTCGCCCAGGCCGAGCAGCACCTTGATGACCTCGAGCGCCTGGATCGAGCCGATGATGCCGGGCAACACGCCGAGCACGCCGGCCTCGGCGCAGCTGGGTGCCAGTTCGGCGGGCGGCGGCTCGGGCACCATGTCGCGGTATGTCGGGCCTTCCAGCGGGTGGAACACGCTGACCATGCCTTCGAACCGGAAGATCGAGCCGTGCACCACCGGGATGCCGAGCTTGACGCTGGCGTCGTTGAGCAGGTAACGGCTGGGGAAGTTGTCGGCGCCGTCGACGATCACGTCGTACCCTGCGATGATGTCCATGATGTTGCTGGCATCGAGGCGAGTGTCGTAGGTGACGACGTTGACGTCGGGGTTCAGCAGCGTCAGCGACTTCTTCGCCGAATCGACCTTGCGGTCGCCGATGCGATCGAGGTTGTGCAGGATCTGGCGCTGCAGGTTGCTGGCGTCGACCTCGTCCATGTCGACGATGCCGATAGTGCCGACGCCTGCGGCGGCCAGGTACAGCGCGGACGGAGAGCCGAGACCGCCCGCACCCAGCATCAGCACCTTGCTGTCGAGCAGTTTGACCTGACCTTCGACGCCGACCTCGGGCAGCAGCAGGTGACGCTGATACCGGTTGCGCTGGTCAGGGGTCAACACCACCGGCGTCTTCCACGGGCGACCCTCGTCTTTCCATTTGCCGAACCCGCCTGCCACCGACGCGACGTCGTTGTAGCCGAGCTCCTGCATCGTCTTGGCGGCAAACGCGCTGCGCACGCCTGCGGCGCAATACACCATCACCTGGGCGTTCTTGTCGAGCAACTTGCTCTCCACCTGGGACTCGAGGTGACCGCGTGGGATGTGGATCGCACCGGGCAGCGCGCCCTGGTCGTATTCGTCGGGTTCGCGAACATCGAGCACGAGTGCGCCGGCCGCGATCTTGTCGGCAGCCGTCGCCGTGTCGACCTCGGCGATCTCGGCCTTTGCAGCGCTGAGCAGATCTCGGAAGGTAGCCATGAACGAAAGCCTACCAAACTGGTCGGGATTCCGCTACGGCGCGGTCGTAACGATCAGGCCCGGCAATAATTCGCCCAGCGAGCCGAGCACCAGCGCATCCGCGAAGCGGTCCATCGCGGTCGGTTCGCCGTTGACGATGACGATGCGCGCGCCCTGCGCCTTGGCACGTGGAACAACGTTCGCGGCAGGGTATACCGACAGCGTCGAACCGGCCGCCAGCAGCAGATCACACTCGTCGGCGGCGCGCATGGCTGCGTCGATCACCTCTGGCACCAGTGATTGGCCGAACGACACGGTGTCGCTCTTCAACACTCCGACGTCGCACACCAAGCAGTGCGGATCCGCTTCACCGGCGCGCACTCGCTGCAAGGTTTCCTGCATCGGTCGGCGGTCATCGCACGTCCAGCAACGGCTCCAGCGCATCGTGCCGTGCACCTCGATGACCTTGTCAGGATCATGTCCGGCCCGCTGATGAAGTTCGTCGATGTTCTGCGTCACCACGGCGCGCAGCCGGCCCTGACGCTCGAGTTCGTAGATCGCCAGATGACCGCTGTTCGGAACCGCTGTCCATGCCGGCGAGTTCAACCGGTTCTGCCACGCAAACCTGCGGACCTCCGGATCGGCGAGGTAGTTCTGCAGCGTCGAGGCCTTCTCCGCGGCCGGGTTCTTCGTCCACAATCCATTCGGTCCGCGGAAGTCGGGGATGCCCGAGTCGGTCGAGATCCCCGCGCCGGTGAAGACAGTGACGCGTGTGGCCGCGGCGATCCACGCTTTGGCACGCTCGAACTCGTTACCGATCACGCCCACATCTTGGCGCAGCGGCGCCCACGACCGGCGACCCCTTGTTCCCTCGATGCGAGTCGTCGAGACTCTCGCTCGTACTCTGACCAAGCCATGGACGCGACCCGGATTGCCTTCGACGCGATGGGCTACGGCGAACCGCCGGGTTCGCGAACCAGTGCGCCGGCCCTCCGCCGGGGAGCGGGCGCCAGCAGGACGTGTCAGGGGTTGTTCGGTGCGGGGAGAGGCGCTGTCGGCGAGCACTCCTGAAGAGCGCCGGCCTGCTCAGCGTTTTCGATGCCACCGTTTCCGCTTGGGTTGTTCACACTCGAACTCCGCCACTCTCCCCCGCCGCGATTGCCGTTGCCGTTCGTCTGGTGCACGCCGCTCGGGGTGGTCTTGCAATAGTGCCCCGCACTCGCAGAGCCAGCGGTAGCCAGCAGCGATCCACCGGCGATCGCCGTGACGGCAACAATCTTTCCGATTTTCTTGTTCATGTTTGTCTCCTATGTGAAGTGACGAGGGTGTTCAATCCGCCAGGCACATAGTTCGTCACAACACACCGTCCGGATTGGTTCCGTCAGAACGGATTGGCGGGCGGCGTGAGTTGACTTCTTGCCGCTTCGGTCGTTTCGCCGTGCATCTCTGGGATGGCTTCCCCCGTATCGCTCACAATCCACTCCGCACCCGCGAGGGAGGCCTTGATGACAACTGCCCCGATGGAAATTCCGGTGACCGATCAATTGCTGATGGTCGTGCCGTGGCTCGACCCCGTGGTCGACTCGGTCGGATACGACGTGCGCTCACAGTACGTCGAGCTCTTCTGGCTCAACGTGCTCGGCCCGACTGCGACATGGATCCTGCGCCGGCTGGTGCTCGGCTTCGACCGCTACCCGCTGGGGTACGAACTCGACGTGGAGGAGACGGCCAGCGCGCTGGGCTTGTCGTACACGGTCGGCACGGCGAACGCGTTCATGCGATCGCTGAACCGGTGTGTGTTGTTCGGCGTGTCTCAGCCGACCGACGGCGGCCTCGCGGTGCGTCGACGCGTTCCACAGGTAGCGACCCGGCATCTCATGCGCATGCCGCCACACTTGCGCCAGGCCCACCAGCAGTGGAGCCTGCCGACCACCCGCATCTCGCTGGCCGATCTCGAGCGGGCACGGGTGCTCGCCGAGGCGATGGTCGAGACCGGTGACGATCCCGACTCGGTCGAGCGGCAACTTCTGGCGCTCGGTGTCGCGCCGAAGGCGGCGATCGAGGCAACGTCGCTGGCGATCAGCCGCGGGTACTCGCCCGACGCGGCGTGACGTCATACCCGCCGGGCTAGGCGGCGAAGTCGAGTGCCAGTTGAATCAGCAGTCGCGTACCAAAGCCTGTGCCGCCGCGCGAGACCCAGCCGTCGTCGGCATCGCTGTTCATCGGGCCGGCGATGTCGAGGTGAGCCCACGGGGTGTCCCCGACGAACTCGTTCAGGAACAGCGCGGCGGTGATGGCGCCTCCGTACGGGCCGCCAACGTTTTTCATGTCGGCGACGGTGCTGTCGAGCAACTTGCGGTAGCGCTGCTCGAGCGGCAACTGCCAGACGGTCTCGTCGGTGTCGGCCGAGGCTGTCTTGATGCGATCGATTAAGGGCTGATCATTGCCCAATACGCCGGCCATCTTCTGGCCGAGCGCGCCGATTACCGCACCGGTCAGCGTGGCGATGTCGACGATCGCATCTGGCTTGGCTTCGACGCCGAGCGACAGCCCATCGGCCAGCACCAAGCGACCCTCGGCATCGGTGTTGTGGATCTCGGCGGTCTTGCCGTTGCGGAACGTCAACACGTCGCCCAGCTTGAACGCATTGCCCGACGGCATGTTGTCGGTGCACATCATGTAGCCGGTGACAGTCGACTTGCACTTCAGCGCGCGCAGCGTGCTCATGGCAGCCAGCACCGCCGCCGCACCACTCATGTCCATCTTCATCAGCGCATGCATCCCGTCGCTGGGCTTCAGGCTGATGCCACCGCTGTCGTACATCACGCCCTTGCCGACCATCACCAGATGCCCACGCGGGTTGCGCGGCGAGTACGTGAGGCGCACGACGCGCGGGGGCTCGCTGCTGCCCTTGTTGACGCCGATCATGCCGCCGCATCCCATTGCGGCCAACTGATCCTTGTTGAAGACCTCGATGTCGAGACCGCTCGCCGCGGCGACCTCGACGGCCTTGTCGGCGATCATCCGAGCCGTGAGATGAGCGGGTGGGGTGTTGGCCAGGTCCCTGGCCAGGCTGGCGGCCGCAGCCGTCACCGCACCGCGTTCGGCGCCCAGCTTGGCGCCGGCACTGCGCTTCTCGCCGACTACCAGGGTCAGGTCCTGCAGCCGGGGTGCAGCGGGTTCGGTCTTCAGGCCGTGGTATCGGTAGGCGGCCAACAGGGCGCCTTCGACGACCGCCTGTGCAGCAGTGGCCGCGTCGACTCCATCGAGGTCGGCCAAAGTGGTGGCCACCGACGTGCGCTTTCCGGCGGCGCGCACCAATGCGGCTGCCGCGTTGCGAAGCGTCGACGCCGTCAACTTCTCGTCGCCGAGGCCGACAGCGATCAGTGTCGGCCCGGTGGCCGATGGCACCACCAGTGTCTGGCCGACCTTGCCCTCGAAGCCGTGCCCCAGCAGCGCAGCGCGGTTGAGGCCGAGGCTGCGAGGAACGACCCGGTGCTCGCCAACCGGCCCGCCAACCGGCACGCCGATCGACTCGACAGCCTTGGGGCTACTGCGGGCGATGTGCACTGAGACGGACATGAAAGACATTCTGGCGTAACAACCGCGACGGGCGCGAACCCACTCGGGATGCCAAGATGACCCGACCACCTATCCGCCTCCTCGACGCCTAGGACCTACATGAAACAACACTGGAAGAAGATCGTCGGAGCTCTCGCGCTGTTGGCCGTGCTGGCGGTGGGAGGGTTCCTGGTCTGGTTCTACGTCATCAGAGAGGACGCGCCGCCGGCACTCACCACGGCAGATCTCAACGCCGCGCTGGCCGACACCGTTGAACCCACCGGCAGCGAAGTCGCCACCACAGTTGCAGCGATCGACCCGGCACCCACTTCCTCAACGATCGCCGACGCTTCCGCCGGCACACCGACCGGCACCTGGACACTGACCCAGGATTCGACACTTGGCTACCGCATTCAAGAGGTGCTCAGTGGACTCGATGCCGAAGCCGCAGGGCGAACGAACGACGCCACCGGCACCCTGACCATCGACGGCTCCACCGCGACCGCCGCCGAGTTCACGGTCAACATGGCCTCGATGACCAGCGATTCGAGGCAGCGCGACAACCAGTTCCGAACGCGCATCATGACCGTCGATCAGTTCCCTACTTCCACATTCGTGCTCACGCAGCCGATCGACTTCGGCGCGGTTCCGGCCGAAGGTGTCACGATCACCGCGGCCGCGACCGGAGACCTCACGCTGCGGGGTGTCACCAACCCGGTGACGTTCGACGTGCAGGCCAAGCTCGAGAACGGCAGGATCGGCGTGCTCGGAAACATCCCCATCCTGTTCTCCGACTACGACATCCCCGATCCGTCGAACCAGATCGCGACGGTCAAGGACAACGGATTGCTGGAGTTCGTGCTGGTGTTCGAGAAGGCGTAGGCGTCGACCCTAGAGCCCTAGAGTGGTCGCCGCATGAACATCATTGCTTGGATCGTCGTGGGCCTGGTTGCCGGCCTGTTGGCTCGCTGGATCGTGCGCGACGACCGCAGCGGGTGCTTGTACACGCTTGCGGTCGGCGTGCTCGGCGCGTTGATCGGTGGTGCGCTGATGCAAGCCAGTGGGCGAAGCGGCATCAACGAGTTCAGCGTGCGTTCGCTGCTGGTCGCGGCCGTCGGCGCGGTCTTGTTGCTGCTGGTGTTGCAGGCAATCGGCGGGCGCGGGCGCAGCCGGCGCCGCTAGGCGCCGTCACCCAGCCAGCAGTTGGCGGACGCGGTCCTTCGGTCGCCCGATGATGGCCTTGTTCTTGGTCACCACTACAGGCCGCTGCATCAACTGCTTGTGCTTCAGCAGCACGGCCACGACCTGATCCGGCGTCTCGACGTCGGCGTCGGTCAGCCCGAGTTTGGCCCACAGGCTGTCACGACGAACGAGATCGGTCACCGGATCCTCCAGCTTGGCGATGATGGCCCGCAACGTGGCTTCGTCGGGCGGCGTCTTCAGGTACATGACGGTGTCGAAGTCGACGCCGAGCTCGTTGGCAATGCCCACGGCATTGCTCGAGGAGTTTCAATGAAGGTTGTGATAGATGGTGACGTCGGCCATGTCGCAACTCTATGTCCCTTGTGTGCAGCGCGTCCGTGTGACACCAAGCGATGGCGGTCTTGCGGACCGCCGCCCGAGATGGTGGAGTTTGTGTGGGTCGGTCGCGACGTCGCAGGGGATTGGTGCCGGTTAGCCCGGGTGACACCATGACGCGGGGCGTGATGTGGGTCCGTGATTGTTG
>JANOCR010000220.1:0-10300 GCA_031412355.1 Ilumatobacteraceae bacterium
GTGTCGAGGGCATGGAGGTTGGACGCGAATCCACCGAGTACTCGACTGCGAGTTCGGGCACTTGTGAGTACCCGCAACGTCGTTGTCTGTCGCAGGCGATGACCCACCTGTCGAAGTGCCCGCCACATCGCGTGATCCTCACCGACGATCGTCTGCGGGCACCATCCACCCACGGCCAGGTAGGCACTGGCGCACATGCCGATGTTGGCTCCATGCACATGAGTGTGGTGCTCGCCGTCGAGCAGATATGAGGAGGTGAACGCTTGGAGCATTGCCGGTGCCGTAGACACCGGGTCGAGCTCGACTATTCCAGCAACCGCATCCAACTCGACCGCCAGCTCCAACTGGGTGCGAAGCCAAAGCGGCGGCACGACGCAGTCGGCGTCCGTGTTCGCGATCCATGGTGGCCCGTTGTGGTCCGACAGGCGCAGCAGGGCGTGGCGCACCGCTGCAGCCCGCGCCGCGCCCGCACGTCCCCACGATCCTTCGATGACTTCGACGTCGCAGAACTCCCTCGGCGTTCGTCGGGCAACGTCGAAGGTGTCGTCGGAACACGTGTCGGCTGCGATCACCATCAGCACGGGAACAGCTACCTTCGCCGCCGCCTGGTCGACCGACAAGATGCATTGGCGAATACTGTCGACTTCGTTGCGGGCCGGAACCGCAACCACGATCTGTTGGTGCCTCATACGGACTTGACCGTCGGTTCGCGATCCCAGAGTCGGAGTTGACGGCACGTCTTGATGAAGCCGGCCGCAGTGGTCTTCTTGGCGTCGAGCCGCACATAGCCCGAGTCCATGAGTTCCGACACACCTGCGGCGGCAAGCAACGCTTCGGCACTAGGTGTGTAGCCGACGAACTTGCAATGGGCGTGAGCGTCGTTGACGAAGTCCTTTGCGGCCGCCTGTGTCGCCAGCAGCGATGCCCCTTTGACCGATGGGATGATCGCCACGGCGTCGTACAGCACCGACGGTCCTCCGTCGATCTTCTGGTTTGCCGGATACAGAACCTTGTCGGTCGCAACGACACCGCCGATCTTCGGCGCTATCAGTTCCACGACCGCACCCTCCGCCTCGGCGGCAGCGGTCAACGCGGCCAGGAGCCGGGCGTCGGTGCCATCGGTCACCAGGATCCCCAACTTGCGGCCGGCGAACGTTCCCGGAGGATTGGCCAGGATGCTCAATGCCGGCGACGCGTCGAGGTCGGTGATCGGTGCTCGAGCGGGCTTCGATGCGGGGGGCAGCGCCGGCAGGCCGAGACCATCGCCCACGGCAGCGGCCAGGGACTCGTCGACGTTGCGCAGGTTGGCAACCATGCGGGTGCGGATGTCCGGCCGCTCGACCTTCGACAGTTCGAACACGAAGGCGTTGGCAATGTGCGTCTGCTCGACCGGTGTCTGGCTGATGTAGAACTGCCGCGCCTGGCTGTAGTGGTCGGCGAACAGCTCGGCCCGAACGCGACGCGACTCGCCGCCCTCAGGCGCCGCGTACGACTCGAACCCCGCAGCATCCTCGCGTGGACCCCGCACGTCGCCAGTCCACGAGTTGGGCTCGTAGTTGGCTCGCCCAACGGGGTTGTGCATCGCCATGTGCCCGTCCTGTTGGAAGTTTGCAAACGGACACTTCGGCGCGTTGATCGGAAGGTGAGTGAAGTTGGGTCCGCCCAGTCGCTTCAGCTGTGTATCGAGGTACGAGAAGTTGCGGCCTTGCAACAGCGGGTCGTTGGTGAAGTCGATGCCGGGCACGATGTTGTTGGTGCAGAACGCAACCTGTTCGGTCTCGGCGAAGAAGTTGTCGACCACACGATCGAGCACCAGCCGACCGACCCGCCGGATCGGAAGCACTTCTTCGGGGATCAGCTTTGTCGCGTCCAGCACGTCGAAGTCGAACTCGTCTGCGAACGCTTCGTCGAACACCTGCACGCCAAGTTCCCACTCCGGAAACGCGCCGCTTTCGATCGAGTTCCACAGATCACGCCGGTGGAAGTCGGGATCGGCGCCGTTGATCTTGACCGCTTCGTTCCACACGACCGATTGCATGCCGAGCTTCGGCTTCCAGTGGAACTTGACGAACTTGGACTCGCCTGCCTGGTTGACGAATCGGAAGCTGTGAACACCGAACCCTTCCATGAACCGGAAGGACCTCGGTATGGCGCGGTCAGACATGACCCACATCAGCATGTGGGTCGTCTCGGGCATCAACGATGCAAAGTCCCAGAAGTTGTCGTGGGCCGACGCGGCCTGAGGAAATCCGCGATCGGGTTCGTCCTTCACCGCGTGCACCAGGTCCGGGAACTTCATCGCATCCTGGACGAAGAACACGGGGATGTTGTTGCCGACGAGATCCCAGTTGCCTTCCTGTGTGTAGAACTTCACCGCGAACCCGCGCACGTCGCGTGCGAGGTCGGCGGATCCCTTGTTGCCGACGACGGTCGAGAACCGAACGAACACGGGCGTTCGCTGACCTCGTCGCTGGAAGAGATCTGCCCGCGTCAGATCCGACAGTCCTTCGAACGTTTCGAAGTAGCCATGCGCGCCATAGCCGCGGGCGTGCACGACGCGCTCGGGAATGCGTTCGTGATCGAAATGGAAGACCTTCTCGCGCAGCACGAAGTCGTTGAGCAGGGTCGGGCCCCGCTCGCCGACCTTCAACGAGTTCTGATCATCGGAGATCGGCACGCCTTGGGCTGTCGTCAACCGCTCCTCGCCCTGGCCGGCCCGCTGGTGAGTCTCGCCACCGGAACCAATCTCGTGCGCGGCGGGGGCCTTCGCAGGTTTTCTGGTTGCCGGGCGTCGTGCAGCGGACGGCTTCGGTGGCATGGCGGGCCCCTCTGGGTCGTAAGTCGGGTTGGTGGTGTGGCGTACCCGGATGCGCAGCCAGCCAAACCACGGGCATTTCCCCAATCCGGGTGATGATCCACGCCATCGGCGCTTGACAGTCAGTCGTCCGTTTACCTGAATCGCGCCGACTGAATTTCACCGGGGGTCGGGGGTCGACGATGACGTTGGCGCCGGACCGACCTCGTCGATCAATCTGAAGAACACGATGAACGCCAGACCTGTGCACACGAAGGCAAGGATCAACACAGCGAGCACGGCGGTCATGCGCGGTCCTTCGCTCGGAATCCGGGTCGCTGATCGGCGCATAGATCACGGTGACGATGCTGAGCGAGAGCGCGATGACGGGTCAACAGGAGATCCTTGGCGATGCCGGCAGATCAAAGCAATCTCAATTCCTCATCGAGCCGAAGACGAATGTCGTTTGACCGCGGAACGGCTCGGGAACACATCAGTCGTGACGAATTTCCCACCCCCTGACCTCGCCGACATCGCGCCGCTAGAATCCGCCCGAGTGGATGCCGTCTCTGAGCCGTATTCAGGTGACCCGGAGGCGTTGTTCGGGGTGTCCTTCGACGACCCCTTCCGAGCCGAAGAGTTCCTGCTTGCACTCCGCGGCATGGCAGCGAACGGCAAACTCACCCTGGCCGATGCCGTCATCGTGTACAAGGGCGACGACGACACCGTTCGGGTCCGGGAGACCACCGACCTGCAGCCTGCCGTCACCGCGGTCAGAGGTGCGCTGTGGACCGGGCTGCTGGGCCTGCTGATCGCCGGCCCGGTCGGCTGGATCGCGGGCATGGGCATTGGCGCCGGCGCCGGCGCGATCACGGCCAAGGTCGTCGACGTCGGCATCCCCGACGAATGGGTCGATTGGTTCAAGGACGCGGTGCGCCCTCAGACGTCCACGGTCGTCGCTTTGGCCACCGAAGTCGATCTGGTGGCGCTCTATCGTGAAGCGCAACGCTTCGCCGGAGCGGAGTTGGTGCACACCACGCTACGGCCCGGGGCTTCGGCAGACCTTGCCGCTGCGCTGGAGCACCCTCGGTCAGTCACTGACCGACAGTTGCCGTAAACGCCACCGCTAATCAGGGGTCGACAGAGTCTGCCGGATCGGGAGTCGAGGTGCCTGGGGACGGCTCGATCCGCAAGATCCAGGTGCCCGCACCCAGCGGCGGATCCGTGATCGACGATCGTTCCGCCTTGCCGTCGTCGAGCCGCTTGTTGCTGGACAACAGTCGTCCGATGATCGGCAACGCAACGACGTTCGCGGCGTGCAGGATGCCCATGATCAGCAAGATGCCGCCAACGCGGGCCACCTCGTCTTTCAGCTGGGCGCCGGTGGACGTGCTCCAATCCCGCGGCTCGACGAACGTCACCGTGAAGAGCACGAAAGACGTGAAGATCAGGTAGTAGGCGACATCGGTCAGGACGAGATAGCTCTTGCCCGTCCGCGGATTTGCCCGGAACACGTCAGCGGCATACGAGCGGCCGAAGCGTTTGATGAACGGCCCGAGTCCCACCGCCAGCGCGACGAGAACGATGTTCGTGATCAGTTCGATGACCCACCACTCCATGTTCTTGAACCTCCTGTTGTCGAAATCGGAAAGCGCCAGCGCAAGTGCCGCATTGGCGAGGATGAAGAGCGCCAGCCAGCCGGCCATCCGCCAGCGCCAGCGCCTGCGGGCGACGGACTCTTCGACCGAGCGCGTGATGCGGGCGAACAGGTCGGGATTCTCCTCGACCGATGCCCGTACATCGGCGAATGCCTCGGACAATCGGCGCTCGAGTGTCAGGTTGCTCATGGTTGTCCCAGCGCCCGATCGAGCGCGGCCATGGCGCGTCGCAGATGTGTCTTCACCGAGTTGACCGACAGCCCCAGGGTCGATGCGATCCGCTCGATCGGGAGCTCCTCGAAGTACCGAAGGGTGATGCAATCCCTCTGGCGAGTGGGCAACCCGCGCACTGCATCGATCACCTGGCGATGTTCCTCGGATCGCACGAGCTGGTCGCCCACCGAGTCGGCGACGTCGATCTCGTGGCCGCTGGTGGCGTGATGACGAAGCGACACCAGACCGCGTCGATTGTGATCACGCGCAAGGTTCAACACGATCGAGCGCAAGTAGGCGGGGGCTCGCTCGATTTCATCGATCTTGCCGGCGTGCCGCGCCAGTCGGAGGAATGCTTCCTGCACGACATCCTCGGCGGCGTCGCGGTCGTCGACGAACAGGCGTGCCAGCCGCACCAGCGAGCGGCCCTCCGACTGGTACAGGCGCACGACCAACTGCTCTGTCTCGACGGCCATGGTCTCCCCCGTCAAATGGGCCACGACGACGGCCCACAGCAACGGCGCAAAGCGGGGCCGGCGCGGTCGGATGGCGACAAGGTTCATGGCGAATCACGTCTGCGGTACATGTTCGCCCTCGCGTCGTTTGCCAGCCACCCTCTGAAGCTTGTCACGAACTCGACGACTGTCACGTAGGTACAGACGAGCACGGCGCCGATCCGGGTGACAAGAAGCCCCGTCGTGTCACCCATCCGATCACCTCGTTCGTCTGTAATGAGCAATGAACCTCCAACAGCAAGCAGACCCGAGCGTCGGCGACGAGCGCTTCCGTCGCATCGTCGAGATCATGCGAGTGTTGATCGTCGGTGGAATACCCGTGGGCGTCCTGGTCGTAGGAATCGGAAGCCGCGTGGCAATGTTCGCGCTGCGCGTCACCTCGCCCGACCGGGTCAACGGCGTCGAGAGCGACGACGGGTTCACCATCGGCGAGTTCACGCTCGGCGGCACGTACAACCTTCTGGCAATCGGTGCAGCCGTAGGCATCATCGGTGCGGGCGCGTACCTGTTGGTGGCTCCTTGGTTGATCGGGCCGAGTTGGTTCCGTCGCCTCACGACCGGGATCGCCGCCGGCGTTGTGGGCGGATCGATGCTCGTTCACGCCGACGGTATCGACTTCACCCTCCTGAAGCCGACATGGTTCGCGATCGCCCTCTTCGTCGCCTTGCCGGCGTTGTTCGGAGTTGTCCTGCCGATGTCGGTCGACGCCGTCGGTCGCGCTGGCTCGTGGACCGCTCGCGGCCGGCGACGATGGCTCCTGGTCGTCCTGTCAATCGGATTCTTCCCCTTCACGGTCATAATCCTGCCGTTCGCTGCCGCTGCGGTCGTCGTGTGCGTCTTCGCGCACGACGCTCGACTCGTGCAACGCATTCGCCAGGTCGCGGTGACCAGCGTCCTCGTTCGGGCGGTGTGGCTGCTGATCGCCGTTGCCGGCCTGGTCGCACTGATCGGCGACATCAAGGCGCTCAGCTGAGGTTGCCGCTCACAACCCAACCGCTATCGATCCCTCCGCATGCCACACCCGCCCGGCCGCGCTGCCTCCGCTCAACAAGACCACGCCGGTCACGTCGCCGATCCGCACCGTCACGATGTTCGGCGCGTGCACGAACTCGACGTCTCCCCCACCGGCGTGTTGCACCCACTCCTCGCGAAACCGACCGGGCGCGTCTTCGATCATCAGCGAGGGATCGTCGGGCGCGATGAAGAGCCCCCGCTCCGCCGCACGGTCGATTCGGGGCACCGCCCCATCGGAATCGATGTCGACATGCCAGCGCACCTCGCCTTCGCTGACCTCGAACCTGCCGGCGAACGCTCGCGTCGACGAGTAGGGCAAGCCGTTGTGCTCGTTGCCTGGGAGCACGACTCGGACGTCGACGAACACCTGACCGGCCTGGATCCACCATGCCTCGCACGGTTCCGTCGGCTCGCCGCCGGGCACAGTGATCGACCGCCGTCGCCACGCGCCGACGAACCACGGGCGGCTCTGCTGACTCATTCGTGCGGCGCTGCGGCGGTTGGCTCGAGCAGTTGGCGCATGACCCGGCGGTACAGGATCGCGTTTCCATCCGAGCGCACATGCAGGTCGGGCGCGCCAACCACCGGCATGCCGGCGCGCCGTAGCGCGGCGGTGATCCACAGGTCCTCCTGCTGCACGATCTGCTCCTGAGCGAGCATTTCCTCCAGCACCGCCGGGTCGGTCTCGGGGACACGCACCATGAAGAACAGTCGAGTGCGCCGTTCGTCGATCGGTTGGATGGCCTGAAAGAACGACGTGCGCAGCCGGCCGTCGGGCTCCTCGCTTCGCAGCAGGACGGTGAACGGCGCGGCATACGTGTACCGAAGCCAGCCCTCGGTCGAGATGTCGTCGTCGGCCAACTTTCGCTGCACCGTCGAAAAGCCCAACTCGTGCTGTTCGACAAGTTCCTGCTCGTTCATCAGCCGGTTCCGCGAGCTCAGCGAACTGTGCAGGAACGGAAAGTGGCTGGAGTCCAGCAGGTTGTCGGTCTGGTACGCAGCCAGCACCTCGGAAGTGTGCGCTGTCGGCGAGAAACGTCCCCAGCGGTCGTCGTCCGCGTCGGGCCAGGACTGAATCGCCAGTCGAGGTGGCTCCAGTGCAACCCAGACGATCCCGTATCGCTCGCACACGTCAGCGGGGCGGGAGAGCCGCGCCCGTGAAGGGATCGGCGCGTCTGGACCAAGTGCGGGTATGCATGTGGCGGCGCCGTCGCTACCGAACCGCCAGCCGTGAAACGCACACACCAACTCGTCGCCCTCGACGCGGCCGAGGCTCAATGGTGCGCCACGGTGCGGGCATTGATCATGGAACGCCGCGACCTCGCCGAATCTCCGCACCAGGATAAGCGGTTCGCACAGCAGGGTGACCGGCAACGGAGACTCGGCGACCTCGTGAGACCACGCGACCGGGTGCCAGAACGCCCGGAACTGGGTGTGAACATTGCCAACCAGCGTGGTCATCGCTGGCCAACGGTAGTCGGGCCGCCGTTGGACGTGCCCGGTCGGCGCACGAGTCGCCGGTGCACGGCATAGGCAGCAGCCTCGGCGCGATTGGTGCAGCCCGTCTTTTGAAGGATCGCGCGCACGTGGTTGGCGGCTGTGTGCAAGGGCAACCGCCTCGAGCAGACCTTCCGAGACGTGCGCATGGGTCGCTTCCACCCCGGCAACACCTTGCTGGCCCACGAGTTGATCGGCAAGCTCTGCCTCGGCGTGAACCCCGACGATCCGCAGCGCTGGGGCTGAACTTCGTCACGACGTAGCGAGCGGGACCTCCGACTCGGCAACCGGTTGCAATCGACTATTAGGCATGCCTAATATGCTCGGGCAAGGTTGGTTGCTGCTGGTTGCCGAGAGGAGGGATTTCGATGGTCGATGTCGTACCTGGCGTCACACGCCGGTCGGTGTCCGCGCTCGGGTTCCGTCGTGTCGACTACGTATGCCTGGTAGTCGACGAACACGGCACTTCCGCCGAAGTCACCGGCGTCACCCATCGTCTCCCCCGCACGATCCGGGTGCCGCTGCACACCGCACAGGAATTGATCGAGGCGGGAGTGCCCCGGCGGGTGGAAGCCCGTCACCAGACCAGCGTCCAGCGGGGAGGCTGACGAATGGTCGTCTGCAGTTGCCGAGCCGTGACCGATCGCACCGTGCATGCTGCGATTTGCGCCGGCGCTGACTCCGTCGACGACCTCGCCTCGCTGTGCACCGCTGGAACCCGCTGCGGCGGGTGCTGGCCGGAGCTGCAACGCCTGCTTGCCGAGTTCACCGATGTCGGCAAGACTCGCTCGGAGCACGCTGCGTAAGACTTCGCGACGCGACGTTACCGAAGGAGCACTATGAAGGGCCACGACGACGTCATCGAGTTGCTGAACGACGTGTTGACCGCCGAACTGACGGCCATCAATCAGTACTTCGTCGACGCCAAGATGTTCCAGAACTGGGGATACGAGCGACTGGGCAAGCGCTTCCGCGACGAGTCGATCGACGAGATGCACGACGCCGACAAGCTCATCGAACGAATCCTGTATCTCGACGGTTTGCCGAACTTGCAGCGGCTCGGCACGGTACGAGTCGGCGAGACCCCCGTCGAGAAACTGCAGCTAGCACTCGACCTCGAGCACGAGGCGATCGCGCGGCTGAATGGTGGCATCGCCCGCTGCGTGGAGTTGAGCGACAACGGTAGTCGTGAGCTGCTCGAGAGCATTCTTGTCGGCGAGGAATCTCACGCCGACTGGCTCGAGGCGCAACTCGAGCTGGTTCGTCAGCTGGGCGATGCGCACTATCTCGCCCAGCACATCCACGACTAGTCCGGGTCGTACCCGCCGTCATCGTTGTGCGTCTCGGTCCCGGTGACCGGTGGGTTGAAGACACACACGAGGTGCAGCTCGCCCTTCGTCGCCCGCAGGATGTGCTCGTCGTGCTGGTCGAGGGCGTAGATCGTGCCCGGGCGGATCTGGAACGTCTCTCCTGTGGCCACGTCGACGACCTCACCCTCACCAGCGACGCAGTAGTTGGTCTCGAGGTGATGCTTGTAGTGCAGGTGGCTCTCGGCGCCCTCGACGATCCGCGTCTCGTGGACCGAATAGCCCATGCCATCGGCCTTGACGATCATCCGCTTGCTGTCCCAGCCGGGCCCGGCTACATGACGTGCGGTGTTGGCGATGTCTTGTGAACGAACAATGATCATCCGCCGAAACTAGTCAGTCGAAAGCATCGGCAAGGCACGTTTCCACGACTGCGGCGAGGTCGAGGACCGCGTCATCACCGCCGCGGCGGCCGGTCAGCATCAAGCCGATGGGCTGCCGATCCGCTTGATTGCCCGGCAGGCTGACGCTTGGTAGATCGAGCCTGTTGGCGAACTCGGTCAGCCGCAACACCTCGGTGTTCATCGCCAGGTATGCATCCATCGTCTGCACATCGGCAACACGCGGCGGGAGTATGGGGACAGTGGGCGTCAGTACTGCGTCGGCCCCATCGACCCCTGCGTCGAACTTCGCTCTGCACTCGCGAATCTTTCGCTGTGCCGCGACATACACGCTGGCCAACACGGAAGACCCGTGCTGGATTCGTGGCCCGACACGGTGGTCGTAGCGATCGAATTGATCGGCGATCAGATCACGGTGCCAGTCGTACGCCTCGACGGCGATCACCGAGCCCTCTCGCGCCGCGATGCTTGCCTCCGACATCATCGGCAAGTCCGCCTCGGTCAGGATCATCCCGGCGGCTTCGAGCACCGCCAACCATTGCTCGAAGGCGTCTAGAACCTGCGGGTCGGTGGCGCCAGCCGCGATTGCATCGCGCGGGATCAGCAGGTGGATGTCGCCGAGCGAGCGTGCCGGTGCCGGCCAGCCGGCACGGTCGACGAGTGCCATGTCGATGCGGCGAAGCTGCGCAGCGGTCGACGCGATCACACCCGGTGCGTCGAAGCTCGTCGCCAGCGGGATCATGCCGCCGGACGGATAGCGGCCCTGTGACGGCTTGAAACCGGCAACGCCGCAGAAGGCGGCCGGGATGCGGATCGAACCGCTGGTGTCGGACCCCAAGGCAATGTCAGCAACGCCCAGTGCGACTGCGACGGCACCACCCGACGTCGAGCCGCCGCTGAC
>JANOCR010000221.1:0-1643 GCA_031412355.1 Ilumatobacteraceae bacterium
CGACGCTCAGGGGCGTCGACACAGGCTGGAGCGGACGCGGCAGTGGTCCACCGCGCGTCGCTTCGTCAACCAGGTCGAGGACATGCGCCAACACTAGGGACCGCCCCGCCACCGGACCAGCCGGCCGTCCCGAGGAATGGACAGACGTCTCGTCAGTCGAGACATTGGTGCTGCGCGCCGGGACCGGTGCACCGCGGCCCGGAGCCTAGGGTCGGCCCATGACCCGTCCCTGCAAGATCGGCGTCCAGCTCCCGGAGGTCGAGCGGTACGTCCCCTGGCCGGAGTACCTCGACCTCGCCAGGCTCGCGGAGGCCAGTGGCTACGACTCGGTCTGGGTGGGCGACCACCTGCTCTACGACCTGAAGGACGGCAGCACGCGGGGGCCGTACGAAGCGTGGACGACGCTGGCCGCGATCGCGGCCGTGACCGAGCGGGTGGAGATCGGGCCGCTCGTCGCGTCGACCAGTTTTCACTCGCCGGCGATGCTGGCGAAGCAGGCCGCGACGGTCGACGCGATCTCCGGCGGCAGGTTGATCCTCGGCCTCGGCTCGGGGTGGAACGAGCGAGAGTATCTAGCCTTCGGACTGCCCTTCGATCACCGGGTCAGTCGATTCGCCGAGGCATTCACCATCATCCGATCGCTGCTGACGGAGGGCGAGATCGACTTCGCCGGCCAGTTCTACCGCGCCGAACGCTGCGTGTTGCACCCGCGCCCCGTTCGGCCTGGCGGGCCCCCGTTGATGGTCGGTTCAACACGGCCACGCATGTTGTCGATCACGCTTCCCTACGTCGACGCATGGAATGTGTGGTGGAGCGACTATGGCAACACGCCGGCGGGGTTCGCCGAGTTGAAGGCCAAGGTCGACCAGCACGTGGTGGGTTGTGGTCGACCTGCCGGAAGCGTGTCGGCCACGTGCGCCGTGTTCGTGCAGTTGGAGGGTGGCGGCGGTCGGCAGATGGGTGGCTACGGCGGCGGCACCGTCGAGCCCGTGCGCGGCACAGCCCTGGAAGTTGCCGAACAGATCGTGGCGTTCGCCGGCGCCGGCGCAGACCACGTTCAACTGGTCGTCGACCCCATCACACGCGACTCGGTCGAGTGGTTCGAGGCGATGTTCGCAGCCCTCGACGGCTGACGTCGGGACTCAAGGCGATCGCCCGACAGACCGATAACTGAATGTGGATCTAGTTGCCCACGTCGAGGTTCGCGCTCCGGCGACGACGGCGGCGCCAGTACAACTCGGGGCCGGCAATCAGTTCGGGACTGGTCATTTGGCTGAGGGCAGGCTCGGGGATAGTGGCCATCCGTGGCACCGATGGGACGACGGCAAGTTGTGGCGTGGCATCTACCGGGTGCGGTCGGCGATGCTGCTGGCCTTCGCCGCTGCGTCGTGGATCTCGGGGTCACCAGCGGTCGCATACACAGTGGTCGCCCTGGTGCTGCCCTTCAACATCCTGGTGGGGATGCGTCACCGCGAGCGCGGCAACGCCGGATGGCCGTTGGTCGCCGACCAGTACTTGGCGGGCTCGTGCGCAGTCATCGACCCGGTCGTTGCGATCGGCGTGGTCGTGTGCCAACTCGTCGGCGCGGTGACCGGGGCCATCGGTCTACGCCAACGCGTGGTGCAACCCTCGATCGTTGCGGG
>JANOCR010000222.1:0-18791 GCA_031412355.1 Ilumatobacteraceae bacterium
ATGCGTGGCCATGCGATTTGCCGACGGTGTGGTGATGGCGGGCGACCGCCGTGCCACCAGCGGGAACTTGATCAGCCACCGCGGCATGGAAAAGGTCGTCCAGGCGGACCACTTCAGCGGTGTGGCCATCGCCGGCGCCGCTGGTCCGGCGATGGAGATGATCAAGCTGTTCCAGTTGCAGCTCGAGCACTACGAAAAGGTCGAGGGCGCTGCGCTGAGCCTGGAGGGCAAGGCCAACCAACTCTCGATGATGGTGCGCGGCAACCTGCCTGCGGCCATGCAGGGCATGGTCGTCGTACCCATCTTCGCCGGGTACGACCTGCGCGCCCGTACAGGCCGGTTGTTCACCTACGACGTCACAGGTGGGCGCTACGAGGAGCAGGACTACGTGGCCACCGGATCCGGCAGCCTGCATGCCGGCACGGTCATCAAGATCGGGTATCGCGATTCGATGTCGGCCGACGATGCAATCTCGTTGGCGTGCAAGGGCCTTTGGGAAGCGGCCGACGCTGACTCTGCCACCGGCGGCCCCGACGCATTGCGAGGCATCTATCCGATCGTCGCAACCATCACATCGACCGGCTGGCAGCGAGTCACCGACGATCGCCTGGCGACCGTGTTCGAGGATATCGCGACGGAGGTGAGAGCACGATGACGATGCCGTACTACGTCGCCCCCGAACAGGTCATGAAGGACCGCGCCGACTATGCCCGCAAGGGGATCGCCCGCGGTCGTGCAATGGTCGCAGTTCGGTACGCCGACGGAGTGGCCCTGGTCGCCGAGAATCCGTCCAACACGCTGCGCAAGATCAGCGAGATCTACGACCGCATCGCCTTCGCCGGCGTTGGTCGCTACAACGAATTCGACCAGTTGCGCGTGGCCGGAGTGCGCGCCGCCGATCTGAAGGGTTACCAGTACTCGCGAGACGATGTCGACGCCCGGGGACTGGCCAATCAGTACGCGCAGATCCTCGGCCAGGTCTTCACCCACGAGATGAAGCCGATGGAGGTCGAGATCCTCGTCGCCGAAGTTGGCCACGGCAACGACGACTATCAGTTGTTCCACATCCTCTACGACGGCACAGTGATGGACGAACGGCGTTTCAGCGTGCTCGGCGGCGATGCCGAGGCCATCGCCAGCCGTCTCGACGAGTCGTACGCCGACACCCTCACGCTCGCTGCGGCCGTCATGGCCGGCACTGCGGCGTTGCAGGGCGCAGATCGCGCCCTGGGTGCCGACGATCTGGAGGTCGCCGTGCTGTCCCGGTCGAACGGGCGGCGGTGCTTCAAGCGGCTGACCGACGCCGAGGTCGCCGAGATCCTGGCGGGTTAGTTGCACATGGCCCGCTCCGTCGATCTCAACAGCGATGTCGGCGAAGGCTTCGGCGCGTGGCCGGGCGGACCCGACCGCGAGTTGATGAACATCATCACCTCGGCCAACATCGCCTGCGGTTTCCATGCCGGGGATCCATCGATCATGCGCCGCACGTGCGAGATGGCCGTCGACAAGAACGTGGCGATCGGTGCTCATGTCAGCTATCCCGACCTCGCCGGATTCGGTCGCCGTTTCATCGACATGAAACCCGACGAGCTCGCCGACGCGGTCGTGTATCAGATCGGCGCGCTCGCAGGCGTAGCGCACGCCGCCGGCGGCACCGTCAAGTACGTCAAGCCTCACGGCGCCCTCTACAACACCATCGTTCGACACGAAGATCAGGCCAACGCTGTCGCGACCGCGGTGCGCATGTTCGATCCCACGCTGCCGCTGCTGGGCCTGCCAGGTACCGATAGCGCGATCGAACGTGCGGCAGCCGAACACGGATTGGCGTTCCGGTTCGAGGGGTTTGCCGACCGGGGCTATACGGCGGAGGGCACGCTGATCCCGCGCGGCCAGCCGGGTGCGCTGTTGACCGACGAGACGGCGGCAACGAACCAGGCAGTTGACCTCGCCGATCGCGGGATCACGTCGATCTGCCTGCACAGTGACACCCCGGGTGCCGCCGAGCTGGGCGCCGCCGTGGCGGTCGGCCTGCTGCAGGCCGGCTTCGAATTGCGGCCCTTCACGCGATGAGGTTGCTGCCCTTTGGGCCGGGCGCCGTTCTGGCGGAATACGAGTCGTTGAGCGAGGTGATGGCGGTCGACGATGCACTGCGAGCGTCAGGACTGGCGGGCATCGACGACGTCATACCTGCAGCTCGAACCGTCCTCGTGCGCTTCCGAAACGTCGACCGTGCGGCACTCGATGCGTTGCTGGTGCCGACGGTCGCTGGGCCACGCCCGCAGGGGCCGATCGTCGACATCCCTGTCGTCTACGACGGGGTGGATCTCGACGACGTAGCGGCGGCGACCGGGCTCTCGATCGAGCAGATCATCGAGGCGCATTCCTCGGTCGTGTACTCCGCAGCATTCCTTGGATTCACACCTGGATGGGCGTACCTGGTCGGATTGCCTCCCGAACTGCACCTGCCTCGCCGGTCGACGCCGCGGACCGCGATCACCGCTGGCTCGGTGGCCATTGCCAACGAGTTCACGGGCGTGTATCCAACCGTGAGCCCAGGTGGCTGGCACCTGCTCGGCCACACTACGGCGACGATGTTCGACGTGCATCGGGACAAGCCGGCCTTGGTGATGGCCGGTGACCGCGTCCGGTTCGTGCGCACATGATCGAGGTCGTCAACCAGGGGATCGGGAGCTCGTTCCAGGATCTTGGCCGCCTGGGGTGTTCGCACCTCGGTGTCGGCCGCAGCGGCGCCGTCGATCGGCCGTCGCACCGCCTGGCCAATCGGCTGGTCGGCAACGACGAGTCGGCCGCAACCATCGAGACGTGTGGTGGCCTGACGGTGCGCCTCGATCGACCCGCGGTCGTGTCGGTGACCGGCGCACAGGGCGACATCGCCGTGCGGCACGGCCCACCGATGGGCGTCAACACGGTCGAATACCTGCCAGCGGGAACCGAGTTCACACTGCGACCGCCCGACGTCGGTGTGCGCTACTACGTTGCCGTTCGCGGCGGCCTCGAGATCGAGCCGGTGCTGGGGTCGCGCAGCCTCGACACGTTGGCAGGACTGGGGCCTCGCCTGCAGGCTGGTGACCGCATCGTTATCGGGCCCGATCCGAAGACTCCGCTCACCACCGACCTCGGTGTGCGCCCGCCACTGACCGCGTTGATCCACCTGTCGACAGGTCCTCGGCACGACTGGTTCACGCAAGAGGCTTGGTCGAACCTGACGACGAAGGCGTTCATTGTCAGTGCCTCGGGAAATCGCGTCGGTGCCCGACTCAATGGCCCGCCGCTCGAACGACGACAGGCGCGAGAGTTGCTGAGCGAGGGACTGGTCGAAGGGGCGATTCAAGTGCCGCCCGACGGCCAGCCGATCGTGATGCTGGCGGATCATCCGGTCACCGGTGGCTACCCGGTGATTGGGGTGGTTGCCCCAGAACACGTGCCCTCGATCGCCCAGGCTCGGCCCGGTACCGCGTTGCGATTCCGACACACCACCGGATAGACGAGCAATCGGCTGCGCATCGCGCTACGTTGCCCACATGGAGCGCCGCATCTACGGCCTCGAGAACGAATACGGCGTCACCTGTACATTGCGCGGCCAGCGGCGGCTCAGCCCCGACGAGGTCGCCCGCTACCTGTTCCGGCGTGTCGTCTCGTGGGGTCGCAGCAGCAATGTGTTCTTGCAGAACGGGGCGCGGTTGTACCTCGATGTCGGTTCGCATCCCGAGTACGCCACGCCCGAATGCGACTCGTTGTACGACCTGGTGGTGCACGACAAGGCCGGCGAACGCATCCTCGAGAGCTTGCTGGTCTCGGCCGAGCAACGCCTGCGCGAGGAGGGCATCAGGGGCACGATCTACCTGTTCAAGAACAACACTGACTCCGCCGGCAACAGCTACGGCTGTCATGAGAACTACCTCACGCGGCGCGCCGACGACCTGGGCCACTACGCCGAGGTGCTGATCCCGTTTCTGGTCAGCCGGCAGATCTTCACCGGCTCCGGCAAGGTGTTGCAGACGGCTCGCGGACCGATGTACTCCATCGCCCAGCGCGCCGAGCACATCTGGGAGGGCGTCAGTTCAGCCACGACCCGCAGCCGGCCGATCATCAACACGCGCGACGAGCCGCACGCCGATGCGGAGCGCTATCGCCGTCTGCACGTGATAGTCGGCGATTCGAACATGAGCGAGTACACGACGTTCGTGAAGGTCGGTTCAGCGGCATGCATGTTGCGCATGCTCGAGGACCCCTCCGTGGTGTTGCGCGACATGACTCTCGAGAACCCGATCCGGGCGATTCGCGACATCAGCCACGACATGACGTGCCGTCGCAAGGTACGCCTGGCCAATGGGCGCGAAGTCAGCGCGCTCGACATCCAACGCGAGTACCTCGATCGTGCCCAGCGATACGCCGACACGAAAGGTTTCCCGCCTCTCGAGCAGCGCGCCCTGGAGATGTGGGAACACTGCATCAGCACCATCGAAAACGACCCTCTGAAGCTCGATCGCGAGGTCGACTGGGTGATCAAGTACCGACTGCTCGACGCCTTCCGTACACGCCACGATCTACCGCTGGGGCATGCCAGGGTGCAGTTGCTCGACCTGCAGTATCACGACATCTCGCGCGAGCGCAGCCCGTTCTACAAGCTGCAGGATCGCGGCCTGGTCGAACGGATGTGCGTCGATGCCGACATCGACGCCGCCGTCGACCTCCCGCCGCAGACAACTCGGGCGCGGTTACGCGGCGAGTTCATCAAGCGGGCCAAGGAACGCAAGCGCGATTACACGGTCGACTGGGTTCATCTCAAGCTCAACGACCAAGCCCAGCGCACGGTGTTGTGCAAGGACCCGTTCAAGAGCCGCGATGAACGGGTCGAGAAGCTGATCGCCTCCTTGTGATCTGCCCGTCGATTGGGCGAGTGGGCCGCTAGCGTGGAATCGATGGGCACTGACGAGACACGGGCTGCCGTCGTTGACGTGCATCCCGACATCTCGGTCGAGGATGAGTACGACGATGTCACCGACCTTGCTACGCCGGCCCACGCAGCCGAATCCGGTAAGCACAAGCGGTCTGGGCTCGTCGAGTGGATCGTCGTGGTGGTCGTCGCCATCAGTTCGGCACTCCTGGTGCGCGCCTACGTGTTGCAGCAGTTCGCCGTCGAAGGCACGTCGATGCTCAACACGTTGCATCCCAGCGACCGTGTGCTGGTCAACAAGCTCAGCTACCGCCTTCACGATCCGCGGCGAGGCGACGTCGTGGTGCTCAAGCGAATCGAGAACAATTCGCAGGAGCGCGATCTGATCAAGCGGGTCGTTGCGCTGCCGGGTGAGACGATCGAGTACCACGATTGCCAGCTTTTCATCGACGGCATCTTGGTCATCGAGCCATATCTCGACCCGCAGATCGTTTCGTCGAATCGTTGCGGGTCCGATCAGCCGGCAGTGCAGGTGCTACCGCAACACGTTTTTGTCATGGGTGACAATCGCGGCGGTTCACTCGACAGCCGCGACAGCAGTGTCGGCCAGGTCGACTATGGCAACCTGATCGGCCGCGCCTTTGTGGTCATGTGGCCCTTTGCCGATTGGCAGTGGCTGTAACGCGGCGCTGGGTCGTGCATGACCGGTGACGAGTGGTGGACCTCGGCGGTCGATCAGTTCGGGCTTGACGGCTATCTCGAAACCACGCCGACGATGGCAACGCCATCGGGTCAGTCGGCGACACCGGACAGCCGGCCCCCCGAGACTCCGGAGCAGGCACGGGCGACTCGGCGCCGACGCCGACGAAGGGCGGGAATCGAATGGCTCGTGATAGCCGCGCTCGCACTCTCGGCTGCGTTGCTGTTGCGCACCTTTGTGATCCAGCAGTTCGCGGTCGACGGGCAGAGCATGTTGGGCACGCTTCATTCCGGCGACCGCGTCATCGTCAACAAGCTCAGCTACGACGTGCACGACCCGCGTCATGGCGACGTCGTGGTGTTGAAAGACACCGAGGAGACCCTCGAGATCCGCGATCTGATAAAGCGGGTGATTGCGCTGCCGGGCGAGACCATCGAGTATCGCAATTGCCAGCTCTTCATCGACGGCATCCGCATGACCGAGCCCTATCTCGACCCGATACTCGTTCGCCCCGACCATTGTGGAAGTTCGCAAGCGTTGGTCGAAGTCGAACCCGGTCACGTCTTCGTGATGGGCGACAACCGTGCCGCGTCGCTCGACAGCCGAACGTTGGCGATCGGCCAGATCCCATACGACAACCTGATCGGTCGAGCGTTCGTTGTGATCTGGCCGACAGCGGATTGGCGATGGCTTTAGCGCGTGCTTGGCGGCTGACCGATCTCGGTCTGGTACACCCCGATCATGCGGTCGACCCAATCGCTGTAGACACCGTCGAGGCCCATGCGCAGCGCCGCTTGGAGGATGTGCAGCTCCTGCATGTCCCACCCGAACGCAGCCCGATCGAACCGATGGAACAACGCCACCATGCCACCGTTCCAGTCAGAATGATGCAGGTTGACGGCGTCGATGCCGTGCTCGCGCAGTGTGGCAGCACGGCGTTCTGGGCCCTCCTTGATCCGCGACAGGCGTGTCGAATCGACCAGCTTCACGCCCTGCCCACGCAACGGCAGCAATGATTCCCATTGCGGTGCGCACAGCCAGACCCGCTCGAGCAGTACTGGGGAGACCTCGGCGACGACGTCGACCACGACTTGGCCGCTGACGGCGTCTTTCAGATCGAGCGAGAGGTGGTAGTTGCTGCCACAACGCTCGATCAGATCGGTGAGCGACGGGATGTGGGTCGGCAGGGCTGATCGGTGCATCTCGCCGATGGGGCGATTTCGGCCCAGAGAACGCTTGACGACACCGTCGTGGTCGAGGACGGGCACTCCGTCGAGCGTCACCCACACATCGCTCTCCAGCCCGGTGGCACCCAGCTTCAATGCCAGCTCGAACCCCGTCAGGGTGTTCTCCGGGGCGTGCGCGCGAGCCCCACGGTGCCCGAAAGCAATGGGGTCGTCGAGGAGCGATGGGAGCCGTTGCTGCACGTCATGAATGATGCCACGGTGCAGTTCCGATCGGAGGTCCAGCTCGTAGACTCCCCGGCGATGTTCAATCTCAGCGGCAGTGAAATGGTATTCCTGTTGCTGCTCGCCCTGATCGTGCTGGGCCCCGAGAAGCTACCCGAGGCCGTCCGCCGCTTCGGGAAGGCGTACGCCGAGTTCAAGAAGATGTCGACCGGCTTCCAGAGCGAACTGAAATCAGCGCTCGACGAACCGATGCGCGAGATGCGCGAGACCGCTGACGCGTTCAAGAAGGCGGTCAACTTCGACCTCGAGGCTGACAGCGACGACGACGACGATGACGATGACGGCGACGATGACCAAACCGAGACCGACGCACCGACCAGTGATGACGAACCGCCGCCGCTGGTGCGCCCGCCCGGCCCGAACTTCGCATCCGCAGCCCCACAACAGCCCAAGGTTGTCGAGGCTGTCGAGGAGAACGCTTCCGAATGAAGCTCTCCCTGAAGAGAAAGCAGCGCACGAAGATCGCCTCGCCCGAGGACCGAATGACGCTGACCGAACACCTCGGGGAACTGCGTTCGCGCATCATTCGTTCGCTTCTGGCGGTGGTGCTCGGCATCGTCGTCGTGCTGGCCGCCTACGGATCGGTGCTGCGCTTCCTCACCCGACCCTACGTAGACCTGTGCGAGCGCAAGGGGCCGGACTTCTGCGTCGCCAACCTGCAGTTCCTCAGCCCGCTCGAGGGCTTCACCACACGACTGTCGATCGCCACCTACGGCGGAATCATCATCGCCCTTCCTGTGATCATGTGGCAGGTGTGGCGGTTCATCGTGCCGGCGCTGCACGCCAAGGAGAAGAAGTACGCCATCCCGTTCGTGCTCAGCTCGGTCGCGTTGTTCCTGCTGGGCGGGGTCGTCGCCTATTGGACACTCGACAAGGCACTCGACTTCCTGATCGCCTGGGCCGGACCCGACGTCGAAGCGAACTTCCAGATCAGCAAGTACATCAGCCTCGTCGGCTTGATGGTTGCGGCGTTCGGCATTGCCTTCGAATTTCCCGTCCTTCTGGTCTTCTTGCAGTTGGCCGGTGTCCTGACACCGCAGATGCTGCTGAAAGGCTGGCGCTACGCCATCATGGCCATCTTCGTGATCGCCGCGGTCATCACGCCCAGCGGCGATCCGTACTCGATGCTGGCGCTTGCCTTGCCGATGACGTTGTTCTACCTGATCTCGATCGTGATCGGTTTGATCTTCCAGAAGCGAAAGCGCGCCGCGGAAGCGGCCGCCGACTGACACGATTGGGTCGTGAACGCGCGTCGGGCTGAGTTGATCGCCCACTACGGCTTTCCACTCGACGACTTTCAGCTCCGCGCCCTCGATGTCATCGACAGCGGGCAGTCGGTCCTTGTAGCGGCGCCGACTGGCAGCGGCAAGACCGTGGTTGCTGAGTACGCCATCGACGCGGTGATCGCCAACGGTGATCGGGCTTTCTACACCGCACCGATCAAGGCGCTGTCGAATCAGAAGTATCACGATCTGGTCGCCAGGCTGGGTCCGCAGAATGTCGGCCTGCTCACCGGCGACAATGCAATCAACGGCGAAGCGCCCGTGGTGGTGATGACGACGGAAGTACTTCGGAACATGATCTACGCGCGGAGCGCGGCGTTGAACCACCTCGCCGTCGTCGTGCTCGACGAGGTGCACTTTCTGCAGGACACGTATCGCGGCCCGGTGTGGGAGGAAGTGATCATCCACCTGCCAACGCGCGTGCGCTTGGTGTGCCTGTCGGCCACCGTCAGCAATGCCGCTGAGCTGGCCGAATGGATCTCCACAGTGCGCGGGCCGACGACAGCGATCGTCGAGGACCGTCGCCCGGTCAAGCTCGACAACCTGTACCTGATCGGCGACAAGACCCACGAGCGCATGCACCTGTTGCCGACGTTGGTCAACGGTCGGATGAACACCGATGCTGCCCGCCTGGACGAGGAGGCGGCGCGCAGTGCCAAGGGCAGCCGCCCGCGTCGCGGAGCCGCCCAGGCGCGTCGGCGTCTGTTCACCCCGTCGCGTCTCGAGGTCGTCGATCTGCTCGAACAGCACCGCATGCTGCCGACGATCTACTTCATCTTCAGCAGGAATCAGTGTGACGAAGCCGCCAAGAGCGTGTTGGCAGCGGGCTCGCGGCTTACCACCGGCGCCGAACGCGATCGCATCAGGGAGATCGTCGACGCCCGGCTGGGTGCCCTCGATCCCGGCGATCTGGCCGTGCTGGGCTACAGCACGTTCCTCGGCCAACTCGAGGCTGGTGTTGCCGCTCACCACGCCGGCATGGTGCCTCCGTTCAAGGAGGTCGTCGAGGCATGCTTCGTGGAGGGTCTTGTCAAGGTGGTCTTCGCCACCGAGACGCTGGCCGTCGGTATCAACATGCCGGCAAAGACGGTGGTGATCGAGAAGCTGTCGAAGTTCACGGGCGACCATCACGCTTTCCTGACGCCGGGGGAGTACACGCAACTCACCGGTCGGGCCGGGCGGCGGGGCATGGACGACCTCGGATTCGCGGTGGTGTTGTGGAGCCCGTTCGTGCCGTTCGATCAGGTCGCCGCACTGGCCAGCAGCCGCACGTTCCACCTCAACTCTGCATTCCGGCCGACCTACAACATGGCCGCAAACCTGGTTCGCTCGTACACCAGTGAGCGTGCTCACCATCTGCTCAACTTGTCGTTTGCCCAGTACCAGGCCGACGGTGATGTGGTGCGCATCGAGGCCAGGCTCGACCGGCGTCAGACACATCTTGCCGATCTGCTCGAACGCTCCCACAGCCCGTTCGGCGACATTGACGAGTACCGCAAGGAGATGAAGGGCACCACGCCGCCGTCCGCGACCGGCACGGTCGGACGCGACGACCTGGTGACGCTGGCGCTGATGAAGCTGCGCCCCGGCGATGTCATCTACGCCGAGAAGGCACGGTACGCGGGACGCGTCGCTGTGTTGTCGAGCGCCCACCGCAAGGGTGGCATGCGTGTGACGGGGCTGACCTCGCGCCGTGATCTGGTGATGTTGACCGCGACGGATTTCGACGAACCCCCGCGTGCACTTGGCAAGATCCAACTGCCTGTTGACTACGCACCGAATCGTCACGACTTCCAGAAGGAAGTGGTGCATCGATTGGAGCTGGCAACCCTGGCACCGCACTCGAAGCGGGACCGGCGCGTTGTCGATGTCTCCAAAGGCGGTTCCCATCCGGTCGAGGCGGACCCGGAGCTCAACGATCGGCTGAAGGCTGCCGTTCAGGCCGAGCGCGTGGCTCGCGAGGTGGAGGAGTTGCGGAACCGCGTACGCACCCGCAGCCAGTCGGTTGGGCGCGATTTCGACCGTGTGTTGCGGGTTCTGGAGAACTGGGGCTATGTCGACGGTTGGTCGCTGACCGAACCTGGCAAGATCCTGGCAAGGACGTTCCACGAGTGCGATCTGTTGATCGTCGAGTGTCTGAGACAAGGCCTGCTCGACTATCTCGAGCCTGCTGCACTCGCCGGCCTGGTGTCGGTGTTCGTATACGAGCACCGCAGCCCCGAGCCACCTCCGACAGCGTGGTTTCCTTCGCCGACCGTGCGCAAGCGGTGGCAGCGCATCGCCGAGATCAGCTACGAGCTCGAAGAGATCGAGGAGGAAGCCGGGTTGCCGGTGCACCGGCCCCCGGATCCGACGTTTGTCGCGGTGGCGTTCGCGTGGGCGGCCGGCGAGGGATTTGCCGAAGTAGTCGAGGCGGAGCAACTGTCGGGTGGCGACTTCGTGCGCACCATGAAACAACTGATCGATGTGCTGCGACAGTTGGCACTGGTGGCACCCGAGCGTGAGACACGGCATAGCGCCGACCTGGCTGCCGATCAGTTGTTCCGCGGGGTGGTGGCTGCATCGAGTGCCGTGGAACTTGTCGAGCCGGACGATGACGATCCGCAAGGGTGAACCGTGGGGTGAGCCGGCGGTGTGTCCGGTCGAGCTGCGCGTCGTCTCGACCGACCGTGATCTGCGCGAGTGGGTCGTGTGGCACCGCACGCGCGGGGAGGCGATTGGTGAGATTGGAGTCGCTGGTGGGGACTTGGCTCGCACGTGTGGTGGCGCGTCGCAGGCCCATCCCTCGTCGGCACGGGTGACACTCGACGCGATACGTGTGACGCTCGACGATCGCCAGCCGACATGGGGCGTCGCCCACGTGGTCGCGCGGCGCGGGTGGTTGCGCGACGAGGTGGCGATGATTATGAACGCCCAGTTCTACGGTGCCTACGACATCGCCCCGAGGTCGCATCCCAACGATGGCAAGCTGGATCTGATGCGGGTCGACTCGGCGATGGAATGGCGCGAGCGAATGCAGGCCCGACAACGAGCACGCACCGGCACGCATGTCCCACATCGTCACCTCTCGTCCAAGTCGAGCACCGCCTTCGATCTGCACTTCGATCGACCGATGGTGGTGTGGATCGACGGGGTGCGTTGCGGCACCGCGCACCGGTTGCAGGTCAGTGTCGAGCCCGACGCTTTCACCGCGTACGTCTAACGTGCGCGGAGTATGGTCGATCGAATGCAGTCATGGATCCTCGATGAATCACCCGGCTCTTATCGATGGGGGTCGATCGATCTTCCGGAGCTGGCGCCCGACGATGTGGCCATTCGGGTGGTGGCCAGCGCGCTGAACCACATGGACCTGTGGGTCACGCGTGGTGCGCCCAAGCCACCCCTTCCTCACGTGCCGGGATGCGACGTGGCGGGTGTTGTCAGCGCGGTAGGTTCGGCCGTCACGACGGTGGTGGTTGGTGACGAGGTTGTCGTCAACCCCGGCGTGTCGTCGGTGGCCGACATCGAGACCTGGGGCAACGACAGCCCGATGGGGCCCAGCTTCATGATCTACGGCGAGCACTGTTGGGGTGGTCACGCCGAGACTGCGATTGCGCCCGAACGCAACGTACGCAAGCGCCCCTCGACTCGTTCCTGGGCGGAGTGCGCTGCGTTCCCCCTGGCGTACCTCACCGCGTACCGCATGCTGCGTCGCGCCCGCCTGAAGTCGGGCGACACGTTGTTGGTCGTCGGCATCGGTTCGGGCGTGTCATGCGCGGCGTTGGCGCTGGGTACGAAGATGGGGGCCCGGGTCGAGGTGACCAGTCGCAGCGAGCAGAAACAGGCCCAAGCACTCGAGATGGGCGCTGCAGCAGCACACGACAGCGCCGCGGCGAAGTGGTCGGTGCAGGCAGATGTCGTCGTCGAGAGCGTTGGCCCTGCCACGTGGGAGCAGTCGGTGCGGGCCTTGAAGCCGGGCGGCCGAATGGTCGTGTGCGGCAGCACGTCGGGCCCCAAGGTCGAACTGACGCTGCCACGCCTGTTCTTCAAGCAATTCGAGATCATCGGGTCGACGATGGGCAGCTACCAGGAATTCGACGAGGTGCTGGCGCTGGTCGACGACGGCCTGTCGATCACCATCGACCAGTCGTATCCGCTCGAGGGCTATCAAGACGCGCTGGCCCGGCTCGAGCAGGGCGAGCAACTGGGCAAGATCGTGCTGACGCACGATGGTGACTGACATGGATGTCGAAGCCCTGAAGGCGACCGTGTGTGCTGAGGTCGATCGTCTCGCCGATCAACTGTTGCACGCCAGTCACGAGATTCATGCGCATCCCGAACTCAACTTCGAGGAGCACTTTGCCCACGACCTTCTCGTTGACCAACTGCGATCTGCAGGCCTCGAGCCGACGGCACACGCCTACGGAGTCGACACCGCGTTCGAAGCGTCGGTGGGCGATGCCGGTTTCAACGTCGCCGTGTTGTGCGAGTACGACGCGCTGCCGGCGATCGGCCATGCGTGCGGTCACAACGTCATCGCCACCGCAGGGCTGGGTGCCGGTTTGGCGGCGGCCGCCGTGGCCGCAGACGCAGGCGGCATGTTGCGGATCATGGGCACTCCTGCCGAGGAAGGTGGCGGCGGCAAGATCGAGATGGCCAGACGAGGCGCGTTCGAGCACATCGACGCAGCGATGATGGTGCACCCTGCCGACGCGGACCTGATCTCGATGGACTGCATCGCCCTGCAGGAACTGCATGTGCAGTACCACGGCAAGGCCGCCCACGCCGCCGCAGCTCCCTGGGACGGCCGCAATGCTCTCGATGCCGCTGTACTCGGCTACATGAACATCGCCACGCTGCGACAGCACATACGCCCGACAGAACGCATCCACGGGGTGTTCACCAAGGGTGGCGACAAGGCCAACATAGTTCCGGCCGAGACTGCGATGGAATGGATCGTGCGCTCGGCCACCATTGAGTCACTGCAACCGTTGAAGCAGCGCGTGCTGACCTCGCTGGAGTGTGCAGCGACCGCGTGCGCTTGCACTATCGATCACCAATGGCACGGTCACACCTATGCCGACATGATCGACAACGGGCCGATGGTTGCTGCCTACGTCAACAACGCGTCGCGGATCGGCCGAACCGTTGTCGACCCCACCGCCGTCGGCCGACATGTCGTCGGGAGCACCGACATGGGCAACATCAGCTACCTGGTGCCGTCGATCCATCCGATGATCAAGGTGGCCGGCGACGGCGTGGCGATCCATACGGTCGAGTTCGCCGAGTGGGCGAGGTCCGCCGATGGCGACAAGGCCGTGCTAGACGGCGCCAAGGTGATGGCCATGACCATCGTCGATCTGTGGACATCGGCCGACCTCCGCGAAGCGACGACCTCGGCGTTCGCCGGGCGACCATCTTCGGTCGAGGTGCTCTAGGCGCAGGTCAGGCCGTCGCGTAATCCGGCTGTCGCTCGGCCCCAACCCGTAGGATTTGCAGCTGTGACGGTCTACGTCCCCGAGGATTACACGCCCGCCGAGGCCGACACCCTCCGTCGATATTTCACCAATCTCGATGGTCCGGTCTTCGCCCTGGTAAACCTGCCTGAAGTGGTCAAAGGCGCGCTATTCGCGCGGTACAGCCGCAGCTCGAAGAGCCTGCGCCGGCTGTTTCTCGACGAGTTCGTCGGTGATCTCGACATCAGCGGCGATCACTCCGTCGATGCGACAATCGGCCTGGAGCGGGCCGAGGAACTGTACGAGAAGGTGTTCTTCGAGTACGGCGACGACTCGGTCGCCCAACTCGGCGGCGTGCACCTGGCGTGCGAGCAGGCATCGAACGTGCTCACCAAGGTGCTCGAATGGGGACGGCTGATGAGCTACCTCGAACAGAGCACGCGCTACATCGCCTACGACTCGCGCATCGGGGGCCGCTACCGCTTCTACCGCGATCCGGCTGTGCTGTCGGGCAGGTTCGGTACCCGCTACGTCGGCGACATGGATCGTCTCTTCGACACGTACTCGTTGTTGCTCAGCAAAGTCACCGATCACATTCGCGCCACTGTCGAACGCGACCCGGCCGACAGCGACTTCGTGTTTCGCCAAGCGACACGGGCAAAGGCCCTCGACGCGGTGCGCGGCGTTCTCCCTGCAGCATCGCTGTCGAACGTCGGCATCTACGGCAGCGGCCAAGGGTTCGAGAGCCTGCTGTTGCGTATGCGTGCCCACCCTCTACCCGAGGCACGTCAGTACGCAGACCTCATGCTGCACGAGTTGCGCAAGGTCATTCCCAGCTTCCTGCGTCGAGTCGACGTCGCCGATCGTGGTGGGCGATGGACCAACTACCTGTCGACCACGCGCGAACGTACCTCCGAACTGGTCGATTCGTTGTTCGGTGGAACGCCGGTCGAGCACGCGCCGTCGGTGCAACTGGTCGACTGGGATCGCGACGCCGAAGACAAGTTGCTCGCGGCGATTTGCTACACCCACACCAACCTGCCCGAGACACAACTACTGCAACGCGTTCGCACTCTCGGCCCGACGGAACGCCTGGCGCTGATCCGCGCCTATGTGGGCGAGCGCGAGAATCGCCGCCACAAGCCTGGTCGGGCCTTCGAGCGCGTCGACTACCGGTTCGATGTGCTCAGCGATTACGGCGCGTTCCGCGATCTGCAGCGGCACCGGCTGTTGACCATCGAGTGGCAGCCGTTGACACCGAATCACGGATACGTGCGGCCTGAACTGATCGACGACGCCGGCATGACCGACATCTTCGACGATGCCATGGCCCGATCCGCAGCACTGTTCGATCTGTTGAAAGACGAGTATCCAAACCAGGCCAGCTACGCCGTGTCGATGGCCTACCGACTGCGGTACTCGATGCAGTTCAACGCTCGCGAGGCCATCCACATGCTGGAGTTGCGGTCGTCGCCACAAGGCCATCCTGCCTATCGCCAGGTTGCTCTGGAGATGCACCGCCTGATCAGCGAGCAGGCCGGACATCGCGCAATCGCCGAGGCGATGAGCCACATGACCACCGAGGCCCCCGAACTCGAGCGGCTCGAAGCCGAGCGTCGCGCCGAGGCTCGCCGGGGCAAAACCTGACCCCTCCTCACGCTATGTGACGGTTGTCACACAGCCGAGAAGCAGGGTAAGTCTCTAGCCGCCGTAGTATCCCCGCCCGCGCCCAGGGTTACCGCACGACGACGAAGGACTTATCGATGGCTGATGATGAAGAGGTGATTGGGCCCGACGAGGACTTCGAGGAAGAGGCGGAAGAAGAAGAGCCCGCTGAGCTCACCGACGAGGATCTCGACGAAGAGGCGCTGGTAGAAGACGACGAGTTCGGTGAGATCGACGACCCGTTCGACGCTGACGCCGACGTCGCCGACGTCGATGAGGACGAGGAGGCCGAGACCGAAGGCCCCGTGCGCAAGTCGGTCACTCCCGAAGACGAAGACGACGACGACGACATCATCGCCCCCGACGACGTCGAGGCCGATCTCGACACGATCCTGAAAGATCGCCTGGTGGCCGCTGACGACGATGGCGGCGATGAGGAGGATGAGCCGGAGGATCGCAGCGAGCCCAGCGATCGCCTCCAGCCCAAGCGCGCCGACGAGCAGTTGTGTCCGCGCTGCTTCCTGCTGGTTCGCAACAGTGCGCCGATCTGCCCGGTCGGCGACGATGAATGCCCGCTGTTCAGCTGACCCGATGGATGAGGTGATCCGTCGCGCCGAGATCAACGACGGTGCTCAACTCGCCCAACTCGAAGCAGCAGCACGCCACCATCTCATCGACCAGCGCGGCGGTGCAGCACTGCTCGCCGAACAGCCGGCAGTCGGCGACTGGGTCCCGGCGATCGAGGATCACGCGCGTTGGATCGGCGTTGCCGAGCTCGACGGCCATGTCGTCGGCTATCTCGAACTGGCTGTCACTGGTGACATAGCCGTGGTTCGCCAGGTGTATGTGCAACCCGAGGCGCGTGACCTCGGTTTCGGCGACGGGTTGCTCGCAGCAGCGCGACAGCAGGCGCTGAGGCATGGGTGCAGCGCGCTCGAGGGCTTTGCCCTGCCGGGCGACCGCGAGACGAAGAACCTCTACGAACGTGCCGGTATCACGGCACGCAAGATCATCGTCTCGACACGCCTCTAGCGGGAGCTACTTCGCCTGCCAGTTGGGCGCGCGTTTCTCGATGAACGCGGCCAGCCCCTCCTTGGTGTCGTCCGAAGCCAGGATGCCGGCGAACCCGTCGTTGGTCATCTGCTTCAACGTCTCGTCGTCTTCGTACGCAGACGCCAGCACCACCTTGCGGCTTGCACGTACCGCGAGGGGAGCAGCGGCACAGATCTGGTCGGCTAGCGCGGTCGCGGCCTCGACCGCCTGGCCGGGCTCGACCAGACGGTTGACCAGTCCGAGTTCGTAGGCCCGCTGAGCCGGTAGTGGCTCGCCGGTGAGGATCACTTCCATTGCTGCGGCCCGGCCGATGGCGCGCGGCAGGCGGAACAAGCCGCCGGCGCCGGCGATCAGGTTGCGCTTGACCTCGGCCAATCCGAATGCCGATCGAGTGGTGGCTACCACCAGGTCCGCGGCGAGCACGATCTCGCAGCCGCCAGCGGTGGCCAACCCGTCGACGGCGACGATCACCGGCTTGACTCGATCGCGGTACACGAACCCGGCGAATCCGCCGCGGCGGGTGTTCAGCGTGGCGGCCTGCCCTGAGCTGATCGCCTTCAGATCGGCGCCGGCACTGAACACGGGCCGATCCTGACCCTGCGTGTTCGCGGTCAAGATGCCGACCCACACTTCGGGGTCGTCCTCGAGCTGATCGATCGCTGACTCCAAGGCGTTGGCGACGTCGCCGTTCACGGCGTTGCGCGCTTCGGGGCGATTGAGGGTGATCAGGCCGATCCGGCCACGGGTTTCGAACAGGACGATGTCGGACATTGCGCCGACTGTATGGGCACCTGCTGGGTCACGTCGAACCCGTGCATCCCACCAGTTAGCTGGGATCGTCCGCGGGAGGTTCCTCGGTGGCGGGTGTTTCCTCTGCGGCGGCCGGGGTTTCGTCGGTGGCGGGTGTTTTCTCTGCGGCGGCTGGGGATTCCTCGGCAGCGAGGACTTCTTCGGCACGGGCGACCAGCATCTCTTCAGGTGCCGGCAGGGGATCTGGCGGGGGAGAAGGTTTCGCGGCGCGTTCGGGTGCCGGTGCCTTTGGCACTGCCTTGGCAGGCTTTTTGGGCGCAACCGGGCGAGTCGGCCGCAGCGGCTTGGGGGCCGCAGCGCCCTGACTGATCTCGATGTCGAACAGTGCGGCCACCTGCGGCAGCAGTGGCCCGACTCGCTTGACGGTCGCCAGCAACTCGTCGTTGACCTGGGTTGGCTTGGCCGTCGGCTGGACGTGCGTGCGCACGGGCGAGAATGCCGCGGCCTCGAGCACCGCTACCCACCGATCAGGGAGGGCGTCGGCGCTGAGATTGGCGGTGGTTGCGCTGGCCAGCTTGCCGGCCAGTTCGGTGGGGAAGCGCACACCGGCCTTGGGCGGCTGTGACGACAACTTCAGGGCTCGGATGACACGACCCACGCCGATCGCGGCATCGATGTCTTCGAACCACAGGGCCAACTCACTCTCCTGCTTAGTGACCAGGGCCGCCTTCAGTTCGGTCGCAACGGCGCGAGTCGACTCGTCCCGGGCAACCATGGGGTCCTCACCGGCGGCGACGACGCTGCGCAGGTCGCGCAGGTCGAGCTCTTCGATGTCGGCCTTCGCGGCGTCCGCTCGGTCGAGCCATTCAGCGACGCGGAGCCGAGGCAGAAGTTGCTCAGCCATGGCCAACAAGCCTGCCGCGGGTACCTCCGGCTTGCCCTCGGACTTGAGCCGGATGTTCTGCTCGTTGACCGCTTGGCGAACTGCCGGCAGCCCACCTTGCAAGGCGCGTTCGGCAACGGGCCGCTGCTCTTCGGGCAGATCGGCGAGCACTGCACTTCGATGGGCGCGGCCCGGCTTGAGACGCTTCGGTTTGGGGCGCTGCGGAAGTTCGGGCGGTGCGGTGAAGTTGGGACGGCTGCGGCGCTCGGGGCGCGGACCGCGATCGGGCCGGGTGCTTCCACCGGGACGATCGCCTCCGGGGCGCTCGCCGCTGGGCCGGTCGGTGCGTGCGGGTGCACCCTCGCGGCGTGGAGGACGATCGCCGTCGCGGCGAGGCCGTCGGTCGCCGCCGGGACCATCGCGACGAGGTGGTCGATCCCCGCGATCTCCCCGGTCGCTGCGATCGCGCTTGGCGAGCTGCTGCGTAACAGCCTCGAACGGCTTGTCGCTGGGGATGAGATCCAGCAAGCCCGACTTCTCGGCCTTCTCCTTGGTCGTCGACACAGCCAGGATCGTCATGCCATCGAGTTCGACTTCAGCGTCGGCTTTGAGCACGGAACCGATCTTCGAGCCGT
>JANOCR010000223.1:0-3843 GCA_031412355.1 Ilumatobacteraceae bacterium
GGCCCCCGCTCCAGCCGCGGCCCCCGCCCCCGCCGCCCCCGCCGCACCTGCCGCACCGGCCGCACCGGCCGCGGCACCAGCACCCGCGCCGGCGGTCGCCGCTGGCGAGCGCGACTCGACCGTGAGGTTGTCGAAGATCCGCAAGCTCACGGGCAGCCACATGGTGATGAGCAAGGCTGTCAGCCCGCACGCCTTCAGCGTCGTCGAGGTCGACTACGCCAATGTCGACGTCACCCGCAATCAGGTCAAGTCCGAATGGAAGTCCACCGAGGGCTTCAGCCTCACCTACTTGCCGTTCATCACACGCGCCGTGGTCGAGGCACTCACCGAGTTTCCGAATCTAAACGCCAGCGTTTCCGACGACGACCTGGTCGTGCACAACTTCATCGACATCGGGATCGCCGTCGATCTCGACTTTCAGGGTCTGTTGGCCCCCGTCGTGCGTGCAGTGGAGACCAAGCGCCTGCGAGCAATCGCACGCGAGATCAACGACCTCGCCGGTCGGGCGCGCAGCCGTCACCTCAGTCCCGACGAGATCAGCGGCGGCACGTTCACCATCTCCAACAACGGATCGGCAGGCAGCGTGCTGACCATGCCAATCATCAATCAGCCACAGGTTGCGATTCTCTCGACCGACGCGATCACCCGCAAACCTGTCGTGGTCAAGGCCGCCGATGGTGGCGAAGGAATCGCCATCCATCCCGTCGGCTACTTGGCGATGGCGTGGGATCATCGCGCCTTCGACGGTGCGTACGCAGCGGGTTTCCTTGTGAAAGTCAAGGCGGTCCTCGAGACGCGCGACTGGTCTGCCGAGCTGTGACATGACACTGCGGGTTCGCTGGCTCGGCAGGGTTCCCTACCGCGAGGCGCTCGCGGTGCAACAGGCGTTGTTCAACAATGGCGTCGAGGATCATCTGCTCTTGCTGGAGCACCCGCATGTGTTCACCCATGGGCCGCGTGCTGACCTCGGCGTCAACATGCTGGTCGATCCGGCCTCGGTAGGTGCAGAACTCGTGGCGGTCAAGCGCGGCGGCGATGTGACCTATCACGGTCCGGGTCAACTGGTCGGCTACCCAATCGTCAACGTACCGAACGCGATTGGCGCCGCCGATCACGTCGCGTCGATCCAACGTGTGATTGTCGCCAGCCTCGGGGACCTCGGCGTTGCGGATGCGGGATGCCTCGACGAGTACCCGGGAGTGTGGGTGGGAGTCAGCGGACCAAACCCGCGAAAGATCTGCGCGATCGGTGTGCGGCTCGCGCATGGTCGCACCATGCACGGCTTCGCCCTCAACGTCGCGCCCGACATGCGGTATATGCGCGACTACATCGTCCCGTGTGGAATCCCCGACAAGCCGGTCACCTCTCTCGCCGAAGAAGGTCTCGACGTGTCGCTCGAAGCCGTCGCCGACATCGTCGTCCGTCACGCCGCAACGGTGTGGGGCGCCAATTCGGGCGAGCGGGCGATCGAACGACAAGACGTAGCGTGGAAGCACCGTCGCGATGATCTGTCCGCCTTCTCCCGCGGTGAGGGGCCCGGCTCGGTAGTGCGCCGGTTGGCGCAGGTCGGTGTTGCCGACGGGTTGGCCATCTCGACCCGCAAGCCCGAGTGGTTGCGACCCAAAGTCGTCCACGGCCCCGAGGTCATCTCTTTGAAGAAGACGGTGCGTAATCTCGGGCTCGTCACCGTGTGCGAAGAAGCCGGCTGCCCCAACCTCAGCGACTGCTGGGCCGACGGCACGGCAACGTTCATGGTGTTGGGCGAGCGGTGCACCAGGGCGTGCGGGTTCTGCCTCGTCGATACGCGCAAGCCGTTGGCGCCCGCCGACGACGAGCCGGGTCGAGTAGCCGACGCGGTCGCCACAATGGGGCTGGCTCACGCCGTGCTGACCATGGTTGCCCGCGACGATCTACCCGACGGTGGGATGGGTCACGTCGCTCGCTGTGTCGAAGCCATCCGCCGGCGATGCCCGGGAACGCGTGTCGAGACCCTGATCTCCGACGCCAAGGGCGACGTCGACTCGTTGACGCTGCTCTTCGATGTTCGGCCCGACGTGCTGAACCACAATATCGAGACGGTTGCGAGGCTGCAGCGGGCCGTGCGCCCGTCTGCGGGGTACGCGCGCAGCCTGTCGGTGCTGGCACGCGCCAAGGCGGCAGGATTGACGATCAAGTCGGGATTGATCGTCGGTATGGGCGAAACCTCGGCGGAGATCGCCGGGTGCCTCGCGGACCTGGCCGGGGTCGGCGTCGACATCGTCACCATCGGGCAGTACCTGCGCCCCACAACTCACCACCTGCCCGTCGCCCGCTGGGTGGAGCCCGGCGAGTTCGACGCGTGGAAGCGAATCGGAGAATCGCTGGGCATCGGCCATGTCGAGGCCAGCCCGTTGACTCGCAGCAGCTATCACGCCCGCCAAGCCGCCGACGCCGTGTCGGTCGACAGCGCCGTGTCGTTGTCGTTCGTGTGAGCCACAATGGCATCATGAGCGCCGCATCGTCGACAGCCACCTACCTGGATCGCGTCAGTCGGGCGCGGGCGCGCATGCACGAGGCAAACATCGATGTACTGCTGGTGTCCGTCGGTCGCGACCTGCCATATCTCACCGGCTACGAGGCGATGCCGCTCGAGCGGTTGACCATGCTGGTGGTGCCGAAAGACGGCGACGTCACACTGGTGGTGCCTCGGATGGAGGCACCCAGGGTCGTCGAGCAGCCGGGCGTGTTCACGCTGCTGCGCTGGAACGAGACTGACGATCCGATTGCCATCGTTGCCGGACTCGTCGGCACCCCTGCCACCGCTGCGGTTGGAGACACGATGTGGGCCCGGTTCTTGGTCGATCTGCTGGCTCACTGGCCTTCGGCTTCGACGCGCTACGTGCGTTCCGTCGAGGTGATGAACGCGCTGCGCATGCGAAAAGACGCCGACGAGATTGCTGCGCTGGCTGCGGCCGGCGCAGCGGTCGATCGGATCGCCAGCGACCTGCAGGCCGGGCGAATTCCGCTGGCTGGCCGCACCGAAGCCGAGGTCAGCGCCGACCTCGGGCGCCGGATCGTCGCCGAGGGTCACCAGCGCGTCAACTTCGCCATCGTGGCGGCCGCCGAGAACGCGGCATCGCCGCATCACCATGCCAGCGACCGGGTGATCAAAGAGGGCGAGATCGTGCTGTGCGACTTCGGCGGCACGATGGACGGCTATTGCAGCGACATCACCCGTTGTGTGTTCCTGGGCGACCCACCGGCCGAGGTCGCCGAGGCCTACGCAGTGCTGCGCGAGGCGCAACGCGCCGCAGTTTTGGCGGGCGTCGTCGGCACGCCGTGTGAGGAGGTCGATCGCGTCGCTCGGCGGATCATCACAGCGGCGGGCTATGGCGAGTACTTCATGCATCGCACGGGGCACGGGATCGGTATGGAGGAGCACGAGGACCCATACATGGTCGAGGGCAACGGTCTGCCGCTGGAGCCCGGTCACGCGTTCAGCGTCGAACCAGGCATCTACCTCCCAGGTCGATGGGGGATGCGTCTCGAAGACATCGTCGTCGCCACCGACGCTGGTCCATTGGCCGTCAACGACGCCAACCACGACTTGGTCAGCGTCGACGCCTGACCTGTGAGGCCGGCGTATGGCTAGGGCTGAAGCGTGAGGGTGAACAGCGTCTCGTCGACCGCTGGGGCAAATTGGGTGAGGGCGATCGTGACGGCACCGTCGTCGAGCCGGGCCAGCGGGCCGTTGGGCAGCGTGCAGTACACCGAGGTTCCGCCCGGCACGGGTACGTCGACGCAGGTCGCCGTCTGCCCGCCGATCTGCTCGGCGTGCAGCACCGGCGGGCCGATGCGGGCGAC
>JANOCR010000224.1:0-4478 GCA_031412355.1 Ilumatobacteraceae bacterium
CCGTTCGTCGACACTGATGCCACCTTCGACCGAACGTTCGCTGCATACGCCTTCAGCGAACCGACGCCGTACACCGCGCAGATCGTCGGCTCCGATGGAGCAGTGTTGGCCTCCTGGCCCTCCACATGACGACACGCCACATGAGGACCGAGCCGTCGCCAGAGATCATCGAGGTGATCGACGACGACGTTGACGCCTTCGGCGAAGCGGCCGGCACCGAGGACACCCGCCGCGAAACGGCCGCGTGGGTCGGCCCGACTGCCGCGGTGGTATTGGTGGCCTTGGTGGGGTATGGAGTGTTGAGCTCGGCGATCACCTCGGACGACACGACGGCGCCGGTTGATCCCGCGCTGATCGACCCCGTGTACTACGTCGCCGAGGCCCCACCGGGGTTCGGTATGTACCTGGCGGAGCAACGCGGCGACGCCGGCACCGACACGAACTTTGCCGCCAACGGCCCCGCCGAGATGTGGGCAACACCCGACGCGACGGCCACTCAGGGCGCTTGGTTCGTGGTGTCTGCCGGCACTCACCACTCGACGGGTCGAAGCTCGTACCGCACCGTCGTCAACGGTGTGGAGGTGGTCTTCGAACGCGGGCCGGCCGCACGTCAATCGCGGCTGTCGTTCACCAAGAACGGATACGACCTCGAGATCACGGCGCTCGGCTGGCTGGACCGACAACTCGTCAGGCTCGTCCGATCTGTGACGATCGATGGGACGGGGCTTCGTTTCGACAACGATTTCTTCACTACCGACCACGAGCGCGTCCTGCTGGCCGACCCGGCAACAGCGCTCGAGGGACTGCCGGCGGCACGCGTCGGATACGCAACGGGCTTGCCGGCAGCATTCGCCGACAACTTCACGATCACGGTCGCCGGCGACAACGTCGCCGACCGCGAGACCGTGACGAAGTTCGCCTTGACCAACACCGCGTCGTTCACGGTGGGCGACTTGCCGGCGATCATCGGCCAGTCGGCTTCGGATCCGACGGAGTCCGTCGCCCAATGGCGCGACGGCCAGCGGCTGATCACCATGCGCGGCAACATCGCCGGGGCACGCCTCGAAGCGATCGCCCAAACCGTGCACCCCAGTGATTCCGATGTCGACCGAGACGCTGCCCGACAGCCCAATCACTCCGCATCCCTTCGTCCCGAGCGCGGCAAGACTGTCGTATCCGGGATGCTCGCCGACGGATCTCCCTGGGTCATTCAGGTCGACACGTGGATCGCCGACGACTCCACGCCCGGCTACCTGTGGTGGATCGGGCAGCCCGACGGCGGACTGGTGCCGCGGCTCAGCCTGACCGAACCGGGACCCAGCATCGAGACGTTCGTCGAACATGGCCGAACTTATGTGCTGGCCAGGGTCCCGCGATCACTGCCGGGCACCGAGCTGCACGTCAACCCCAACGGGCTGCCATCCGTCGTCACGCCGCTCTACGAAGTCGACCCGACACTGGCGGCCGAGTTTGCCGCATCGGTTTTCCTGGAGCCCGTCCCATTCACGGCGCGCATCACCGACGCCGACGGGACGACCATCGCCTCGTGGCCCACGTTCTGACCGCGCTGGCCACATCCGCCACTAGGCAGGTCCAGCGAGCAGGTCCACCCCTACGCTGGCAGCGAGTTCGATCAGCAGGTGCAACGGCAACCCGACCACGTTGCTGGCACTGCCGTCGACACTTCTGACCAACGCGGCACCCGCACCTTGCAGTGCGTACGCGCCCGCCTTGTCGATTGGCTCGCCGGTCGACACATACCAGGCAACGGCCGCATCAGTGAGGTCGACGAAGGTGACCACCGTCGTACACACCTCCACACGTTCCGCGCCATCGTGGCGAACCGCGACACCGGTGTGCACGCGATGACTGCGCCCAGACAATCGGTTGATCATCGCGGCGGCGTCGTGCGGGTCGACAGGCTTGCCGAGGATCTCTCCGTCGAGATCGACCGTTGTGTCAGCAGCGATCACCAACTCATCGGGCGCCGCGTCGACCGCGGCAGCCTTGGCACGCGCCAATCGACGAACGTAGTGCACCGGATTCTCGCCCGCTTCGGGTGACTCGTCGATGTCTGGCGCGCGCACAGTGAACGACAACCCGATCGTGGTCAACAACTCGTGCCGACGAGGCGATCCCGACGCCAGGACGACCTTGGTCATCCGCCGCTGAGCGCCATCACATGCGAATCGTCCGGCACCGTGTCGTCGTCGAGATGATCGAGATAGCCATCGGGCAGGGCGACGCGGATGGGCCCGTTGGTATGACCGCGTCGGATGCGCTCGCCTCCTTGGACCAGAGCGGTCGCAGGGTCGAGTGGTGCGATGAGGTCGTCCAACTCGAGGAGCGTCGAGATGTTGGCGAATCGGCGACGCGTCTCGCCTCCGACCGGATAGCCCGTGAGATACCACGAAGTGTGCTTGCGGAAGTCGCGCATGGCCAGGTTCTCGCCGAGATGATCGGCCAGCAACTGAGCATGGCGCGCCATGACCCCGCAAGCCTCGCCCAGCGACGGCGAGGGCGGCACGGGCCGACCGTTGAGTGCTTCGATCAGGTCGCGGAACAGCCATGGCCGGCCGAGGCAACCACGACCGACGACCACTCCGTCGCATCCAGTGGCGCGCATCATCGCCACGGCATCCGCCGCCTCCCAGATGTCGCCGTTGCCCAGCACGGGGATCTCGGGCACAGCGGCCTTCAACTCGCCGATTGCATTCCAGTCCGCTGTGCCGGCGTAGTGCTGCTCGGCGGTGCGGGCATGCAGGGCGATGGCGACAACTCCCTCGTCGACGGCGATGCGGCCGGTCTCGATGTAGGTCAGCAGCGAATCGAACAAGCCCTTGCGGAACTTGATCGTGACAGGCCCCTGCGACGGGCTCGCCGCAGCGACCGCATGACGCAGGATCGCACGCAGAAGGTTGGGCTTGGCCGGCACCGCTGCACCACCGCCCTTGCGTGTGACTTTTGCTGCCGGGCAGCCGAAGTTGATGTCGATGTGGTCGACCCGATCCGCATCGCAGAGCTTTCGGATCGCCTCACCCAACGTCACCGGGTCACTGCCGTAGATCTGCAGGCTGCGCGGCTGCTCGTCGGGAGCGAATGTCATCATCCGCTCGGTCTTGGAGTTGCCATGAACGACCGCTGTGGCCATGACCATCTCGTTGACGTAGATCAACCCGGGAGCGAACTCGCGGCACAGTTGGCGGAATGGAGCGTTGGTGACCCCGGCCATCGGCGCCAACACCACGGGCGCCACAGGGGTGAACGAGCCGATCCTCATCCGCACCAGGCTACGGGTCGAATGTGAGGCGCAGGTTTGGAAGGGCCCCGATGTCGAGTGGCGTCGGGCCATCGCTGCCCAAGCGGTGCCAACCGGCGGCAGCGATCATTGCCGCGTTGTCGGTGCACATGGCGCGGCTGGGCAGGAAGACGCGGATCGAGTCCTCCTCACCCGCCTCGACGAACCGGGCGCGAAGCAGCGAGTTGGCGGCGACACCGCCACCAAGTACCAGCCCGCGCGCCCCAACCGATGCCGCGGCACGCCGGGCCTTGACGACCAGAACATCGACGACTGCAGCCTGGAACGACGCAGCAACATCGGCAGCCGAGACATCGGGGTTCTTGCGCACGTAGTTGACGACGGAGGTCTTCAAACCACTGAAGCTGAAGTCGAGACCATCGTTGAGCATCGCCCGCGGAAATGGAATCGCCGTCGGGTCGCCGCGTACGGCTTCTTGGTCGATGGCCGGCCCGCCCGGATACCCGAGGCCCAGGAAGCGAGCGACCTTGTCGAATGCCTCGCCGGCCGCATCGTCGATTGTCTGTCCCAACAGGCGGTAGTGACCGTGACTGCGCATCTCGATCAGCAGGGTGTGGCCACCGGAAACCAGCAGCACGACCAGCGGCATCTCCAGCGACTGGTCTTCGAGGAATGCGGCGTAGAGATGGGCCTCCATGTGGTTGACGCCGACGAACGGAACCTGCCAGGTCACCGCCAGCGCCTTGGCTGCCGACACCCCCACCAGTAGGGCCCCAACCAAGCCGGGCCCGACCGTGCAGGCGACGGCATCGATCCGTTCGGGCTCGACGCCGGCTTCGACGATCGCCCGGGCCACCACGGGATTCAGCAGGTCGAGGTGGGCGCGGCTGGCGATCTCGGGCACGACGCCGCCGTATTGAGCATGCAGGTCGACTTGCGTCGACACCACGCTGGAGAGCACGTCGTATCCGCCCATCACCAAGGCGGCGGCTGTCTCGTCGCAACTCGTCTCGATGCCCAGCACCACGGTGGTATCGGTGACGTTCATCGACGCGTGCCACCTGAGGCCGACTCCGGGCTCAGTGCCGTCAGCCGCTCGGCAAAGGCGGGCTCGCCGATGTCGTGGCACCACATGACGATGGCGTCCTCGGTATTCTCGTAGTACCGCTGGCGTACCCCGGCCGGCGCAAACCCGAAGCTGCGGTACAGCGCCTGGGCG
>JANOCR010000225.1:0-5050 GCA_031412355.1 Ilumatobacteraceae bacterium
GTTCTCTCGCAGGCGACGATTACCTCGCACTACAACGCCGGCCTGTAGGCGCTCGGCCTCGCGCCAGTGGGCTCAGTCGTCGACCGCATGAGCGCGCAGGTCGGCGAGGCTCGAGTACTCCAGGGCCGACAGGTGTGTGGCTGCGAGCCGTACTTTGGGTGCTGCGCCGGCCTCGAAGGCTTCCTGCCATCGGGCTGCGCAGAGGCACCATTGGTCGCCCGCGCTGAGCCCGGCGAATCCGTGCTGAGGCATCGGTGTCGACAGGTCATTGCCGACGGCGCGGGAGAACGCAAGGAACTCGTCGGTGGCAACGACGCACACCACGTGCAGGCCGGGGTCGTCGCCTCGATTCTCGCAGCACCCTGTTCGGTAGTAGCCGGTCAGGGGATCGAGTGAGCAGGGCTGGAGCTCCTCGCCGAGCACGTTCAGTTGACGCATTCCTCAATCGAAGCACGTATCGTGACCCGATGCTTGATCCAGTGATTCGCGACCTCGCCCAGGGAAAGAACTTCGGTTCGATCTCGTTTCATCTCACCAACGGCTCGATCGGTACCCATGTGATGTGGGTCGATGCCGACGACGAGCATGTCTTGATCAACACCGAGATCCATCGCGCCAAGTACAAGTCGATCGAGGCCAACCCGAACGTGACGGTGGCGATCTGGAGCTCCGACGACACCTACGCATACGGCGAGGTGCGTGGCACGGTGACAGGCGAGATTCGCGGCCAGGCAGCACGAGCGCACATCGACTTCCTCTCGCAGAAGTACAAGTCCGCCGACTACCAAGGCGACATCGTCAGCGAGCGTGTCATCCTCGAGATCACACCGGTGCGCCAGCGTACGATGGGCCTGTGAGCCGTCGCGACCTTCACCTGTGTTTGATGACCGGCGCCCCTATACGGGGCCGGAGTCGTCAAGCGCACCTGGGTGACCAATCCGTCTGATGACTGGCGCCCCGGATGAGGGCCGCAATCGTCAAACACTAGGTCGAGGTCGCCCCAACCATGCTGGCGGACTTAGGTGACGTTGACGCCCAGGGCGCTGCCAACCAGATAGGTCGCGCCACAGGCGACCAGCAGGATCAGGACTTGGCGCGTTGCACTCCACATCAGGCGTCGCTCCGCGAACTTTCCAATCATCAAGCCCACGATCGCCGCGGCAGTCACGCCGATCAAGATCGATGCCACCTTGGCGCCGTTGCCGCTGCCGCCGAACCAGGGGATCACCGGCAGCAGTGCGCCCACCAGGAAGCACACCAGCGACAGCCCCGCCGCACTCCACGGCGAACCAAGGTCGTCGGGGTCGACACCCAGTTCCTCGCGGGCGTGCACTGCAAGCGCGGCTTCGGGCACGCGCATCACGTCGGCGGCGGCGTCCATCGCGATCTGGCGAGTCATGCCGTGCCCTTCGTAGATCGCGGCCAGTTCGGCGGTTTCCGATGCGGTGTTGTGGACCAGCTCGCGGCGCTCGACGGCGAGCTCGCGATAGACCAATTCGTTCTGCGCCGAGATGCTGACCCATTCGCCGGCAGCCATGCTGGTGGCCCCGGCGATGGCCCCCGCCAGACCCGCCAGCCGCACGACGCTGGATTCGGCACCGGCGCCCGCAAACCCGATCACCAACGACACGTTCGAGACCAGCCCGTCGCTGACGCCGAAAACTGCGGCCCGAGCCAAACCGCCGGCGACCGATCGGTGCCCAGGGTGGGATTCGGCCCTGCGGCGGAAGGCGAGGCGGCTCATGTTCTCAACGCTACCGACTAGTGTCGCTGAGCAGGGGAAGCTGCCGCCAGCGTTGCCGGGAGACACCATGACCACCATCAACACGGCCGACGACTGGCTCGACGAGGTTCGGGCTTCACTCGGCGCGCAGGCGGACGTGCTCGCACGGCTCGAACCGGCGATGCCGGCCGGGTACGACGAGCTCAATGACCCGGCGGTGGCGGCACTCGACTTTGTCAACATCGACGATCTGGCCCACAGCACCGCCGAGGTCACCACCGATCTGCTGCAGCGTGTCGACGGCACCTGGCGCTTCCGCATCTACCGTCGCGGCGAGTCGATTCCGCTGGCCGACATGCTTCCGCTGCTCGAACACCTCGGGCTGCGTGCACTCGACGAGCGGGCGTTCGGATTTTCGTTCGACGGTGTCACCGTGTGGCTCCACGATGTCGGTGTAGCCGTGCCTGCGGACCTGCACCTGACGGATGCCATCAGGGTCGAGGTTCAGCGGTGTTTCCTCGCCGAGTTCAACGGCTCGGTCGAAGTCGACGGACTCAATCGGCTCGTGCTGCTCGCCGGTCTCACGGCGCGTCAGATCGAGGTGCTGCGTGCCTACTCGCGCTATCAGCGACAGATCGGGTTTCCGTTCAGCCAGCAGTACATCGAAGCAACGCTCGCCCGTCACGCCTCGATCAGCCGTTTGCTCGCTGCCTTGTTCTCGGCCCGGTTCGATCCGGCCGCCTCCGGCGATTCGTCGGCCGAGTCCGCGCTGCGCGCCGAGATTGCCGTGGCTCTCGATGCTGTGCCGAGTCTCGACGACGATCGCACCTTGCGATCGCTGCTAGTCTTGATCGACGCCACCGTCCGCACCAATGCCTTTCGACCCGCTGACGGCGGGGGGCATCGGCCCGTGCTCGCGTACAAGTTCGACACGTCGAGAGTGCCTGACCTGCCGCTGCCGCGGCCGATGTTCGAGATCTGGGTGTGCTCGCCGCGAGTCGAGGGAGTGCACCTGCGCAATGGCCGCATCGCGCGCGGTGGCATTCGATGGAGCGATCGTCGCGAGGATTTCCGCACCGAGGTCCTCGGGTTGGTCAAGGCCCAGATCGTCAAGAATGCAGTCATCGTGCCGACGGGCGCCAAGGGCGGTTTCGTGCTCAAGAGAGCACCGGCTGGCGCCGAGGAGTTCCGCGCCGAAGGCGTCGCCTGCTACCGCGAGTTCATCAGTGGCTTGCTCGACGTCACCGACAACATTGTGGCGGGGGTAATCGTGCCGCCGCCCGACACTGTGCGCCACGACGGTGACGATCCGTACCTGGTGGTCGCCGCGGACAAGGGCACTGCGACCTTCAGCGACATCGCCAACGAGATCTCGGCCAGCTACGACTTCTGGCTCGGGGACGCGTTCGCATCGGGAGGCGAGCACGGCTACGACCACAAGGCGATGGCCATCACGGCCCGAGGCGCGTGGGAGAGCGTGCGCCGGCATGCCCGCGCGCTGGGAAAAGACGCCGACAACGACGAACTGACCATCGTCGGAATCGGTGACATGTCGGGCGACGTGTTCGGCAACGGCCTGCTGCGATCGAGCCACGTCAAGCTTGTTGCCGCCTTCGACCATCGGCACATCTTCATCGACCCCGATCCAGATCCGGCGGGGTCGTTCGCCGAGCGCCAACGGCTGTTCGTTCTACCTCGCTCGAGCTGGGCCGAATACGACGCCACGTTGATCTCGGTCGGCGGCGGCGTGTACCCGCGCACACTGAAGACCATCGCGCTGAGCCCGGAGGCGTGCAAACGCCTAGGTACCGACCAGCGCTCCTTCACACCCAACGAGTTGGTGTCGGCGATTCTGCGGGCCCCGGTCGATGTGTTGTGGAACGGTGGCATCGGCACCTACGTGAAGGCGTCATCGGAATCGAACGCCGACGTCGGTGATCGGTCGAACGACGGGCTACGGGTCAACGGTGCCGAGTTGCGTTGCCGCATCGTCGGAGAAGGGGGCAACCTCGGTCTGACACAGCGCGGCCGCATCGAGTTCGCGCTGAACGGCGGCCTCGTGAACACCGACGCCATCGACAACTCCGCAGGAGTCGACTGCAGCGACCACGAGGTCAACATCAAGATCCTGCTTGGAGCAGTGATGGCGGAGGGCGCGATGACCTCCGATGAACGCAACGCGGTCTTGGCCGCGATGACCGATGAGGTCGCCGAGTTGGTGCTCGACGACAACCGCTCGCAGACCCTCACGCTGGCCATCGCCCGTCGCCAGGCCCTGCCGATGGTCAACGTGCATGCCCGCTACCTGCACGTGCTCGAGTCAGAGGGTTGGCTCAACCGTTCGCTCGAATACCTGCCAACTGACAAGCAGATCGCCGAACGGCAGTCCAGCGGAATAGGGCTGACGACACCAGAGTTCGCGATCGTTCTCGCGTACACCAAGAGCGTCAACATGACCGAGATGGTGCGCACCGAGTTCCCCGACGACCCCTATCTCGAGCCCGACCTCGCCCGCTACTTCCCGATGTTGTTGCAACAGCGATACCGCCCCGAGATCCTTCAACATCGGCTGCGGCGCGAGATCATCGCCACGCAGATCGCCAACCAGATGGTCAACCTTTCGGGCATCTCGTTCGACAACCGCATGACTGAGGACACTGGCGCTGGCGTGGTCGACGTGATGCGCGCCTGGGTTGCCGCTCGCGACATCTTCAACTTTCAAGCGATGTGGGATCAGATCGAAGCGCTACCGACTCATGTCAAGCTCGACACGCAGTTGGACATGTTCCTGGAGGCGCGGCGCATGGTCGAGCGATGCGCGTTGTGGCTGCTGCGGCATCGCCGTCCGCCCCTCGAGATCGCCTCGGTCGTCGCCGAGTTCCAACCCGGAATCAGCGAGTTGTCGTCGACGCTCGAAACACACCTGCGCGGCAGGATGCGCGACCAGATCTTCGCCAACGAAGCGGCTCGACTCGCTGCAGGCGTACCCGAACAGGTCGCCCAGCGGTCGGTCATCTGGCCACTGATGCACACCGCCTTCGACATCATCGATCTCGCCCACCGCCAGCACCTCACCGTTCGGCAAACGGCGGCCGCCTACTGGGATGTCTTCGACGCACTCGACCTCGGATGGTTGTGGGATGCGGTCGGAATGCTGCCGCGCAACGATCGCTGGCAGACACAGGCACGCTCGGCCTTGCGCGACGACCTGATGGGTGCGCTGGCAGCATTGGCAGACGATGCGTTGTACGTCGGTGGGGCCCGTGACTGGGCGTCGGCCAACGAGCGGGTTGTCGGCAGGGCGATGGCCATGTTCACCGAGATTCG
>JANOCR010000226.1:0-6063 GCA_031412355.1 Ilumatobacteraceae bacterium
GCAGCAGCACTCGGCGAACTGGCCGTTCGCTGCGGCCTGGAGATCGTTCGCATGCGTTCGTTCCCGCTTCCTCGACTGTTCGGTCGGTGGTTCATCTACAACGAGACCGTCACGATCGCTCGCGTTGTCGACCGATGAGGATCCTGTTCGTCAACAGCTTCTTTCCACCGCGCACGACCGGCAGCGCCCACTTCTCGCTCGACGTCGCCCGCGAGTACGTACGGCAGGGTCACCAGGTGTGGGTTGCTACGACGTCGGTGCCCGGGGCGTCGGAGCACGAGGAGATCGACGGAGTTCACGTGGTGCGGCTCCCCGCGTGGTCGGTCACACCCGGCAACCTTGCGTTCAACTACGCCTTGCCGTTCGTGATCCGGCCTGGTGTGGTTCGCCGCGTGAAGCGCCTGTTCGACGATGCCAGGCCCGATGTCGTCCATCAGAACGGACAGTTCTTTGACCTGACGTTCGTCACGACGTGGGTGGCATGGCGACGCCGAATACCCCGTGTGCTGACCATCCACACACCCTTGATGCACACCAATCGTTGGTTACGCGCTTTCATCTCGCTGGTGGATCGCACCGCACTGCGGGCATTGAACGCACCGGGGCGCCCGCTGATGGTCGGCGTCGATCGGTACGTGTGCGACTTGGTGCAGCGGCGACACCGTCCGCGTCGGGGTCCGGTTCGCTTCATCCCCGCGACGCTGCGCGTCGATCAGTTCAGCACCGGCGACGGCGTGCGGGTTCGGCAGCAACTCGATCTCGGCGTCCGGCCGATCATCTTGTCGTTCGGGCATGTCATTCCGATACGTAGCCGTGTTCCGCTGATACAGGCCTTGCCATACATTGTCGAGCAGTTCCCCGAGGTGCGCGTCCTCGTCGTCGGCGAGGTGTTCTACGACGAGTTTCTGCGTCGTGCCGAGGAACTCGGTGTGGCCGAGCATGTTCTCGTCGTCGGACGGGTGCCTCACGCCGAAGTCCCCGACTATCTCGCAGCAGCAACGGTTGAATCACACGATCTCGATGGTCACGGGCTCGGCATCACCACCATGGAGGTGATGGCAGCACGGGTTCCAGTGTTCGCCCGGGTTCGCCGAGATGTCTTTCCCGGCATCGACCTCGACGAGTGGCCGGAGTTGCAGATCGTCGAAGGCGCAGATCCGCGCGCCATTGCCGAGTCGATCTGCCACCTGCTCGGATCGGCCGAGTTCCGCCAGATGGTCGCCGACCGTCAGTTCGAGTTCGTCAATCGCTACTTCCGCGCCGAGATCGTGGCCGGGCAGTATCTAGAACTGTTCGAGGACCTTCGCAATTGAACCCGACGCCTTCGACCACGCATCGCTTTGCCATGCGCGGTCTCGCGGGCTACGTCGCAGCGATGCTTGTCGTGGTCGCCACGTGGGCGGTCGGGATTCCGCGCTTCGCTTCTCCCGACGAGCCTGCCCACATCTACAAGGCGTACGCGTCGGCCCATGGACAGCTGTTGGGTGCGCCGGCACCCGGCTTTCCCAACAACCTCCGCGAGTACGACGGGCCGGACTCGATAGGCCCGACCAACCTGCAGTGCTACAACGGCCAGCCCGACGTGCCGGCAGCGTGCGCCACCGAGGTCACCCCGCGACTGATCTCGTCGGCTGCGCGCTATCCACCGTGGTACTACGGGGCGGTCGGATTGCCCGTCGCCGTGGCCGGGCAGTCGGAACAGCCGCTTGCATATCGACTGGTCTCGGCGGTGCTGTGCGTTGCACTGCTCGCTCTGGCGATGGCGGTTGCCAAACGATCGGTGCGGGCCGACGTGGCCGCGTTGCAGCTCGCGGCGCTCACCCCGATGGCGCTGTTCTTGATGGCATCGGTCAACCCGAACTCCATCGAGATCGCCGGATTCATCGCCATTTGGGCGTGCCTGGCCAAGGTTGCGACCGACCCACAGATACCGCGACCTTTGTTGATCCTCGCGTCGCTGCTGTCGGCTGCCGTGGTCTTGATGCGGCCGATCGCCGTCGTGTGGATGGTTGGCGTGGTCGTCGTCGTGTTGATACTGGCCAGTCCCCAGCGACGCCGTGAACTGTTCTCCCGGCGATTGTTGGCGTGGACGGTGGTCCCGACCACGATCGCACTGGTCGCCTCATGGTCGTGGGCCCTGTACGCGCGAATCGAGGTAAAAGACGAGCGACTCGTCAACTCGTTGAGTCTTGGGGGAGCCCTGCGTCAGTCGGTCGACAACTGGATGCGGTACCTGCGCCAGACGATCGGCGTGCTCGGATGGCTCGACACGACGCTTCCGTTCTTCGTGTACGCGGCATGGATCGCCGCGCTGGTCATCGTCGCCGCTGTCTATGTTCGCGGCGCCTCGCAGCGCGGGATGATTGCGTTGGTCGTGCTCATCGCCGCGTGGCTGGCATTGCCACTGATCATCAACGGGTTCACCAATTCGCGGGCCGGGTTGACCTATCAGGGTCGCTATTCGTTGCCGATCTTCGTCGGGTTGGTGTTCCTGCCGATGTGGAACGACCGCGCGACTCTGCGGTGGCCGCGGGTCCCACAGCGCTGGTTGGTCGCCGCGGTGCTCGCGCTCGTGGTCGTGGCCGAGGTCGGCGCGTTCTGGCAGATGCTGCGCAGGTTCACCGTCGGCGCCAACGACAAGGTCATCTTGACCGAGCCGCTGCCGTGGGAGCCGTCGATTGCGCCCATGGTGCTCATCGTCATGAACGCGGCAGCGATGCTGGCCGTTACGTGGTCAGCCTGGCGGCCGTGGGGGCAGGTCGAAACTGCAGCCGGTGAACGGGACGGTCAGGGCACGTAGCATTGCGCGGACCGAGGCGGGTAGCGCAGCCGAAGGTTGGCCACCTTGGCGGGCCTGCATGGCCACGGGGATCTCGCCGATTCTGTAGCCGCGACGACCGGCGACCAGCAATGCCTCGAACGTGTCGCCGAGGTAGTGATGGGGAAAGTCGCTGGCGAACGCGGTGAGCAGGGGATCGCGGATCGCCCGAAACCCAGATGTCGGGTCGCTGATGGTCACGCCGGCACGGCGCCGCAGCGTGGTCGACAGCACACCGATCGCCGAGCGGCGCAACCGTGATTGGGGCGACGACACGCCCCCTGTCGCAAACCGGCTTCCCACCACCATGTCGTACTCGCCGGCGTCGAGTTGTTCCAACAACTTGCCGATCAGTTCTGCCGGATGCTGGCCGTCGCCGTCGACCTGAACAACGGTGTGGGCTCCATTGTCGACGGCGTAGCGAAACCCTGCGCGGAGCGCGCCCCCGACACCGAGATTGATCGGAAGACGGATGACGGTGGCCCCGGCGCGCTCGGCGATCTCGGCGGTGCGATCGGTGCTGGCGTCGTCGACGACGACGCACTCGTAGCCCTGGCCGCGCACCGCGATGACGACCTCGCCGACACATGCTTCCTCGTCGAACGCCGGGATGACGACGACGACATCGGTCACGTGTGCTTCTCCAGGTCGCTGACTCGTCGGGCCAGCAGTGCGTGTGCCTCGGCGGTGGTGCGCAAGCGTTCTTGCAGCAATGAGACGCTGATGGAGAGTTGGATCGATATCGCCAGCAGGATCAGCGAACTGATCATCAGCAGCACCGCGGTCGGTGTGATGTTGGCGACCTTGCCCAGGCGGCCCACGAACGGCAAGGTCACGGCTGCCAGCGCCACGAGTGCGCCCACGCCCAGCCAGCCGAGTGTGTACCTGGTGGTGAGCAGCCGGCGTCGTGTCAGAGCCAGGATGACGAGCATGATCACCACGCCACCCAGTGCTAGAACGAGAGCTTGCTTCACGGCTGTCGACATGAGAACGAGCGTAAACGATGACCGCAGAATCGCCGGATGTACTGCGGGTCTGCGTGACGATTCCATTCTTCTCCAACCTTGAATACCTGGGTGTTGCCCTGCGGTCGATCATCGCTCAAACCGATCCGCAATGGTCTGCCATCGTTGTCGACGATGCCAGTCCGGAGCCGGGAGCGGACGCCCTGATCGCCGAGCTTGCTGACCGACGGATTCGGTACGTGCGCAACGAACACAACCTTGGGATCGCCGAGAACTTCAATCGATGCCTCGAACTCGGCTCAGACGACGCCGAGATCGTCGTGGTCTTCCATGCCGACGACGTGTTGGAACCCGGCTATGTCGCAGCCGTTCGCGATGCCCACCGCACCTTTCCGGCTGCCGGGTGCGTGGCGCCGCGGGTCACGGTGATCGACCGTCACGGCAGGCCGACTCGAACGCTCGGAGACTCGGTGAAGCGAATGCTGTGGCCGCGCCGGTTGCCGACAACCTTGGCGGGCGACCAAGGGCTGGGTCGGCTGATGCGCGGCCAGTTCTTCTACTGCCCGTCGGTTTCGTACCGGGTCGCGCTACTGCCCGCGGTGCGATTCGACAGTCGCTGGCAGCAGGTGATGGATCTCGACTTCTACGCACGGGTCCTGTTGGCGGGCGGGTCGATCGCGCTGGTTCCCGAGCAGGTGTATCGCTACCGCCGACACGACGCGACCATGACGGCGCAGAACTCGCGCTCGCTGGTGCGGCTGGGAGAGGAAGTGGCGGTGTCGCGTCAGGTTGGTAGCGCCGCTCGGGCGTTGGGTTGGACGCATGCGGCGCGAGCATCAAGGCTGCGGCTGACCGTGCGCCTCAACGGCCTGCTCGAAGCGTTCCGGCTCGTGGCGGGTCGCCAGCCGGGTGCCGCGTGGAGCGCCTTCCGCCAGGCCGCAAGCCGCTAGCGCCCCCGATCCACCAATCCGTCTGTGTAAGCGCACAGAACAGCAGTCGCTCTATGAGCTGACAGGGATGGGTCAACGTTGTGGCAGTCGGCGGGTGGCGATTGAATCCGGCCAATGACCGAGTTCGATCGCCTTCGGGCGGTGGCAGAAGGTCAGCTCGGATCGTTCACCAAAGCGCAGGCCAAGGCGGCTGGGCTGAGCGATCGCGAGCTTCGACGCGGAGTCCACAGCCGCCTCCTCGATCGTGCGGGTGTCCGCACCTACACCAGCGGGCTGATGCCACGCACCCTTCTCGGCGATCTCACGGCCCTGATGCTCGATATCGGACAACCGTGCTGGGCGTCGGGCCCGACGGCGGCGGCGTTGCACCGCTTCGACGGTTTCCGGCTCGCCCGGCCGTTCCACGTGATGGTGCTACGGGGCCGATTCCTCGACCGCGTCGGTGCCGTCATCCATACCTCGCAAGACCTCCCGGCGATTGATCGGGAGACCTCCCAAGGGCTGCCGGTTCTGAGCCCGACTCGCACGCTGATCGACATCGCCGGCAGCACCGATTCATCCGCGCTCACAGCTGCACTCGACGGAGCAATCCGCGACGGACTGACTGACGAAGACCATCTGCTCAGACGGATCTTCGCGCTCCGCGGACGCGGGCGGTATGGCCTGCCGAAGCTGGTGGATGTGATCAGCGGCAGCGAGATCACCCGCGGTGGCCATAGCTGGCTGGAGCGCGAGTTCCTGGCCAAGTCGCAGCTCGCCGGGCTGCCTCGCCCGCTCACCCAACAGGTACTCAGTCGAGCCAAGAATCGACTCGTTCGCGTCGACTGCCACTACCCGGGCACGCGGGTAGTTGTCGAACTGCTCGGCTATCGCTGGCATCGAACCGTCGAGCAACTGCGCCGCGATGCGGAGCGGATGAACGCTCTCGTGCTCGATGGGTTCCTGCCGCTGCAGTGCACCACTGCGCAGCTGATCGAGGACCCGGCCTGGATCTTCGACCAGATCCGAACCGGGCTGGCCTCCTCGTCAGCCCACTGAACGACAGGGCAATCTGAGAGCTGACACAGACGAGCGTGGGACGGCGCTCGAGGGTGCCGCTAGACGAAGGTGTCGAGGATCTCGTCGACGTGGGTGATGGTGCCGAGATGGCCCTCGCCGTCCCACAATTTCAGCGTCGCCTTGGGTAGGCGAGCGGCGAGTTGTTCGGCGTGGTGCACGGGCACCATCCGGTCGTCGGTGCCCTGCCACACGGTGATAGGTAGCTTCGCCGCCCACAGGTCGCAGCCCCACGGGCGAGCGATTGCGGCGTAGTCGGCCACCACACCGTGCG
>JANOCR010000227.1:0-11298 GCA_031412355.1 Ilumatobacteraceae bacterium
GCTGGACTGCCGGTCGTATCGACGGCCGTATCGGGCATCCCCGAACTGATCGACAACGACGTCAACGGCTTGTTGGTTCCTTCGGAGGATGCGGCGGCGCTGGCCGATGCGATCTGGCGGCTCGCCAAGGACCCGGCGCTCAGTCATCGATTGGCTCACGCCGGCGCGGCCACGATCGCCGAGCGCTTCGACGGCGAGGTGTTGGCGCACCACCTGGCCGCACTGTTCTCAGGGCAACGATGATGGCGACACGCCTCGAGTTGATCGCGCCGCAACCGGTGATCTGTGTGATCGATCACCTGCGCCGCGACCTTGCCGTTGCCGACGCAGCCCGACGCGGCCGCTTCACCCACGCCGGTGTCGACCTCGACCTCGGTCGCAGGCCCGATTGGATCGATAGTGGGCTCACCGACGACGTCGAGTGGCGAATCGAGTGGGTCAAGTTGTACGAAGGCCTCGACCTCGCTCACGCCTACGCGATAACCGGAGAGATCGACTACCTGTCCACCTGGGAAGACCTCATCGAGACGTTCTGCGACCAGGTCGCTGTGGGTGCTGACGCGAGCGATGTGTCGGCTCGTCGCCTGCAGAACTGGCTGTACGCCTGGCGACGGTTCGCTGATGCATCGCACTACGTGGGCTTGCGTCCGGGCCTCGCCCAGCGTCTGGCCCAGCGGATTGCAGCCGATGCCGAACACCTGCGCCTGAATCTCACGCCTCATCGCAACCATCGCACGCTCGAGTTGTATGCGCTGCTGATAGTCGGGTTGTCGTTGCCCGGCCACGACGACGGATTGGCTCGCTTCGCTCTCGACGAACTCCGCGAGAACCTGTTGACCGACGTGTGGACCGACGGTGTGCACCGCGAGTGCTCGACCGACTATCACTGCATCGCGCTGCGCTCGCACCTGGGCGCAATCGCCAATGCGCGCGCTGCCGATCTCGAACTTCCCGACGGGTACCTCGACCGGGTCTCGCTCGCTCTCGATTTCGCGCTGCACATTCAACGCCCCGATGGGTTGACGCCGTCGTTCTCCGATGGCGACACTGCCGACTTCCGCGAATTGCTGGCGCTCGGCGCCGAGTTGTTCGACCGCGCCGACCTGCGCTGGGCTGCCAGTTGCGGCGCCTCGGGCAGGCCCCCTACCTGCAGTGACGCGACGTTTCCGATCGGCGGGTACCTGACATCGCGCAGCGGCTGGGGTGCAGGCTCAACGGCCTACGGCAATGAGAGCTTCATGCTGATGGATGCGGGGCCCATTGGCGACGGCGGGCACGGCCACTACGACCAGTTGTCGATCGAGCTCTTTGCCGGCGGCCGTTCGCTGGTCGTCGACCCCGGCCGCTACACGTACGCCGACAACCAGTGGCGGCATTGGTTCAAAGGATCGAAGGCGCACAACACCGTGACCATCGATGGTCTCGATCAAACGCCATATCGTCGGGGCGCGCCGAAGGCGGCATCGCAGGCACGCATCCTACGCCGCACCTCGCGCCACGACTTCGACGCCATCGAGGCCGAGGTGACGAGCCCGCTGCACGAGGTCGTGCACCGCCGCCACACACTGTTTCCACAGCGTGAGTACTGGGTAGTTCATGACCATGTGGAGGGCAACGTCGATCATCGCTACGAGGCCCGCTGGCACCTGCCGGCTGAGTCCGATGGCCGCGTGGACATCGTGCATGAGTCGCACCAAACAACGGTTCGCACGCCCGGTGGAAGCCTGGTCTTCCCGGCATCTCTGGCTATCGACATCGAACCTGGATGGGTTTCGTCGAGCTATGGCATCAAGGAGCCTGCAGCCGTTGTCGTGGCGCGAGCAAACGGCATGGAAGCGGACCTTGTCACGGTGCTGTCTCCCGGATTCGCGACTGTGAGCATCGAGGACCAATCAGCACACGGATGTCTGCGCTGCCAGGTATCGCGCGGCCCGACAACAGACCTCATCGAGTGGACGGCGTACACGGACGTTGCGTGGGAACGGTGGAGCACGTGACAGTGACCACCGCCAGCGCGCCCATCGGATTCGCGGCCGATCCCGTCATCCCGACGCGGGATCTGCTGCTCGATCCCGACTACGTCGCCGAGCAAATCGGTCGTATCTCGCACCAAGAGGGGGCTATCCAGTCGTGCACCTTGCGGCGGGTGAAGTATCGCATCGGCGAGAGCCTGCGCGTGGTGTACGACGTCGTTGCCGATGGTCGCCACTTCGTGATGTCAGCGCGTACGTTTTCCAACAGCGCCGAAGTGTTTCGACGAGCCGAACTCGACGCCGTACGAGTCGACGGCATGCCGGGCGTCGCCCACGATCCACGAACCAACACGGTTTGGTGGACCGTGCCCAATGATCGGAGGCTACACAACCTGGGCACGTTGCTCGATCCGCCGTTACGTGTGCGCCAGAGCAGCGGCGTGGAGTGGGATCAATCAGTCCTCGTCGAGTACGCGCCAGAGCGATCAGCGACAGCTCGCCTGTTCGACTCTCACGGTCAGGTCACTGGATATGCCAAGGCATACCGCGATCGCGACGCACTCGATGTCGCCAACCAGTACAACCGCGTGGCCGCTTCGGTCGCGCTGCTCAACGGCATCCGCACGCCACGAGCGCTCGGCTGGGCGCGCCCCGACCGGATCGTCGTACTGGAGCCGATGCGCGGACGCACCTGGACCCAGTTGACCCACAGTGCCCAACCGGTGGCAATGCACAACTTCGGCTCCGCGCTGGCCCACGTGCACAGCCTGCCCACCGACTTCGGTCGCGGACCGTTCCAACGGTACCGATTGGAGCGCGTGTTGCACAGCGCCGACCTGGTCGCGATGGCGAGGACCGATGTGGCAACCATCGCGCAACGTGTTCGCGACGGGCTCGCCCACGGACCACCCGGCCCCGAGGCGGTCGTCTGCCTGCACGGCGACGTGCACGCCAACAACGTCTTGTTCGATGGCAACCAGGTGCATGTCATTGACTTCGACCAAGGCGGATCGGGTGCCGCGTCGGCCGACCTGGGCAGTATGTTGGCGTCGCTGCTGACCGCTCGGTTGATCAACCCCTACACAGCGGTCGAAGGCCTCGGTACCGCATTCCTCGCCGGCTACGCAGCCGTTGGTTCAGTGCCGAGCGCCTCGGAGCTGCGCTGGTACACCGCCGCAGCGTTGGTCGCCGAGCGGGCGATCCGCGCCGTCAACCGAGTGAATGAACCGACCTTGGCCGTGCTTCCCGAACTGTTGGAGATGGCCGAGGCAGTCCTCGCCGGCAAGGTAAGCGTCGATGGCTGAGCGTCCGAAGCTGCTGTTCTACTGCCAGCACGCCTTGGGGCTCGGGCACCTGGTGCGTTCGCTCACGCTGGCCGATGCGCTCGGTGAACGGTTCGATGTCGTGTTGCTGAACGGCGGACGACTTCCCGAGGGCACCGTCATCCCTACCGGTGTGCGAGTGGTCAATCTGCCGCCCCTCGGACACGACTCGACGTTCAACCTCGTCAGTCATGATCCGGCCTGGTCGGTCCAGGCGGCGCTGCGCGAACGACCGCGCCTCATCCTCGACGAACTTGCCTTCACCCGGCCCGCAGTGGTGCTGATCGAGCTGTATCCGTTCGGCCGCAAGAAGTTCGAGTTCGAGTTGCTGCCGCTGCTCGACGCGGCGCATTCGATGGGCGTCGATCGTCCGCTCGTCTTGTGCAGCGTTCGCGACATTCTGGTCCGCCATCGCGTTGACCAGGCGCTCCACGACGAGCGGGCCAGCCGACTCGCCAATGACTACTTCGACGCCATCCTGGTGCACTCCGACCCCCTCTTTGCCCGGCTCGAGGAGACGTTCCATCCGGCCACCAGTTTGACTGTGCCCATCCACTACACCGGATTCGTCACCAACAGGGCCGCGCCGATCGCGGTCGATCCGCAAGACCGGTTGCGACGAGTGCTGGTATCGGCCGGCGGAGGCATGGTCGGCGGGCCGTTGTTTGATGTTGTCGCCGAGGCCCACCGCCAATGGCACGCCGAGGCCGGGCTGACCACCACCGTGCTTGCCGGCCCGTTCGCCCCGGAGTCGGTGTGGGCGCGGCTGCTGGATGCGGAAACACGACTCGACGGATTCGAGGCGGTTCGCTACTTGCCCGACTTGCGCATGGAGATGGCTCGCTCAGCGGTCACCGTCAGTCAATGCGGGTACAACACGACGATGGACATCCTGCGCGCCGGCGTACCAGCAGTGGTCGTTCCCTACGCCGAAGGCGGCGAAGACGAACAGAGCCGGCGGGCCGAGCGACTCGACGGCTTGGGGGTACTGCGATCCGTGCCTGCTGAAGACCTCGACGCCGCCTGCTTGGCCGACGCGGTGATTGCGGCGACGACGTCGTCGCCGGCGCGGGTGACGCTGGACCTCGACGGACGCGATACGTCGGCTCGTATCATCGCCGAGCTGTGCCGCACCCCGATGGCGCGGGTCGCCGTGTGAGCGACTGGCTCGACCCCGTTCGCTGGGCACTCGACGCCGCTCGCGCACCGATTTCGTTCTTCTTCCGCGACGACGATGCCGGTTGGGACGACGATGCGCTGTGGAGTCTTCTCGACTGCTCCTTGGCGAGGGAGGTGCACGTCGATGTGGCCGTCATACCTATCGAGCTCGACGCCACGCGGGCCACGGCGCTGTGCGATCGAGCGGCCACCGGGTTGGTGCACCTTCACCAGCACGGCTTCCGCCACGTCGACCACGAGCGCGGTGGACGCAAGTGCGAGTTCGGACCCAGCCGTAACCACGATCAGCAACTCGCCGACATTGCCCAGGGCCGCGCCTTGATCGCTGGGCAGCTCCATCCGTACGTCGAGCCGATCTTCACTCCGCCGTGGAATCGTTGCACCGAGCAGACGACCGCTGCTCTCGTCAACCTCGGCTTCCAGGTTCTGTCGCGCGACCGCTCGGCCGAGCCGTTCGGCGTCGCCGAACTGGCCGAGGTGCCGGTCACAGTCGACTGGTTCGCCAAGACCAAGGGTGCCCCGTGTACGCGTGCACACGTGGGCACGCTGATCGCCCAGCAGATTGTCGACGGCGCAGCCCCCGTGGGGGTCATGTTGCATCACGCCATCACCAACCCCGAGCACCTGGCGTTGATCGATCAACTGTTCACGCTTGTCGCGCAGCACCAATCGGCGGTTTCGACATCGATCTACAACTCTTCGTTCTGAGTGATCGTCACCGTCTGAGCGTCGAGCAGCGAAATCCGCCCGCCGACCACGAGATCCGACGTCGACATGCGCACGGTCAGGCCACCCATGTGGGTCACCGCATCGCCGCTCAACCCTTGCGACTTCTCCAGACAGCGGATCACCCCGCCGTGTGTCACCACCAGGAGCGAGGCACCGGGACTCGCCGCGTGAATCGCGGCGAAAGCCTCCAGAACTCGGGTGATGACAGAAGCGACATCTTCAAATCCACCGGGTCGCTTCTTACCCTCGATCCAGCCCGGCCAGCGCTTCTCGATCTCCGATTTTGTCAGACCCGTCCACTCACCGGCATCGCGTTCACGCAACCGTTCGTCGACCATCACCGGCCCGACGCCGAGCTGATGGGCGATGATCGTCGCCGTCTCGGCTGCGCGCAGCAGGTCGCTGGAGATGATGCCGTCGACCGCGCCGATCGACGCGGCGGCCACCGTTGCCTGCCGCCGGCCGAGCTCCGACAGCGACGGATCGGCGTGGCCCTGCCAGCGACCGATCGCGTTCCACTCCGATTGACCGTGACGCACGACAAGCAGATCGGTGGCGTCCATCGGTGCCGCCGCTACCGCTGCTTCCGCTTCTTGCGACCGGGTTGCGAGTACTCGTATTCGCCGGAGACCTCGTTGTCGAGCTTGGCCCGATTCAGCACGACGCCCAGCAATGGGGCACCCACGCGTTCGAGGGTCGCCAGGCTCTCGCGCAGGTGTGGCACCGACACGCGCTTGGCCTGAGCGACCAGCAACACGCCATCGACGTGACGCGACAATGCGGCTGCATCGCTGACCGCGAGGATGGGCGCCGAGTCGATCACGACGTAGTCGAACCGCCTGGCCAGCTCCTCGGCGAAGGCATCCATGCGGCGACCGCTGAGCAGCTCGCTGGGGTTCGGCGGAACAGGACCGCCGACGATCACCCAGAGCTGGTCGGTGATGCGTTGGATCGTCAGTTCCATCGGGTCACCGGCCAGGTTGTTCGTCAGGCCGTTGCTGCCGTCGATGGCGAACATGCGGTGCAGGTCCGGCTTGCGCAGGTCGGCGTCGACCAACACCACATTCGAGCCGGTCTGCGATAGCACAATCGCCAGGTTGGCGGCCGTGGTGGTCTTGCCCTCGCCCGGGCGCGTGCTGGTGACCTGGATCGCGCGCATCTTGCGTTCAATGCCCAGGAACTGGATGTTGGTTCGCAGGTTGCGATACGCCTCGACAGCCGGGCTGTCGGGCGCGGAGATAGCAAGGGGTCTGTTGTCGCGGCTCGACACGTTGGGCACCATCGCCAGCACGGGCACGTCGGTGCCGAGACGGGCCAGATCATCGGGATTGCGTATCGAGTCGTCGAGATGGTCGATCAGGAACGCGGCGCCGAGGCCCAGCAACAACCCGACAATCGCCGCCAGCATCGCCGTGCGCACAGGCGTTGGTTTGATCGGCTCTATGGGCGCCACGGCAGGTCGCACCAGTTCGGCGTTGCCGGCCGACAGTGCCGCGTCGACCTGCAGTTGATCGATGCGTTGGCGGAACAGCGCCTGCTGGTCGACCAGCGCCCTGCGATCCGCCTCGGCACTGGAGTCGTCGTCGGTGCTGCTGGCGTCCATCTGCACGTCGAGCGCGTCGATTTGAATCTGCAGTTCGGTGATCTTGGTCTGCAGTTCGGCGCTTGCGGCAACCATGCCGTTGACCGCCTGCTCGCGCTTCACATCGATGTACGCATCGACGTATGCGTTGGCCAATGTGGCCGCGGTCTCGGGGTCGCCGCTCTCTACGCTGACCGTGATGACATCGGCGTCGTCGAAGCCACTGCCGGTGACTCCGGGTGGGTCCTCTTCGAGACCGAGGTTGTCGATCAACCTGAAGTAGACGACGTCGCCCTCGAGTACCGAGATCTCGTTCTGCACCAGGCGATCGGGGTTGATGCTCTGCTGGCCGCTGCCGAACACCGATTCGCCCGGCAGGACGCGGATCAACATGTCGGCGTCGGCTTGATAGATGGGATCCTGTCGCTGCGACAGTGCAACGGCGGGAACGGCGGTGGCGATGATCGCGGCGATCACGATCCACGACCGGCGGACGATGACGCGCCAGTAGTCGCGCAAAGTCATCTCCGGACGCTCGCCAACGCTCATAGAAGTCGCCAGCCTACCGGTGGTGATCGATGCGAGGAGTCAACGCGGAGCATCCGGACCGAGCACGAGGATCACGTCACCTCCACCGTCGGAGTTGGTGATCGGCGGCGAATTCGCGGGGTAGGCGGCGATGATCGCGTCGGGAATGAGGGCGTCTCTGGCGACGGTCGCGGCCTCTTCGTCGAAGCCGGGACGGTAGTAGACGATGGTCGCGTCGACGATCGCGACCGCGTCGCCGAGGTTGATCGCGTAGCCCAGTGGCTCCAACCGATCGGCGGTCACACTTGCCAACCTGAACCGACCGTCGCCGTTGGCGATCACCAGTCGCACCTGCTCTCGCGGCAGCGGGCCGGCGAGGGTTGTGGTGGTGGCCACCACGGTTGTCGTTGGCGCGGCAGTCGTCGTGGTTGATTCTGCAGGTATCGACGACGAGGGCGTAGCCGTTGTGGTGACGACGATCGTCGTGGTGGTCGCCGCTGGTTCGGTCGTGGAGGTGGTGGTCGGCAGTGCCGGCGGGTCGGTGTCGTCGCTGATCGTGGCATTGGGATCGATCACGAACGAGTCGCTGGGTACCGGACGACCAGCGATTGCCAGACCGGCAAGACCGCCGACGACGATCACGGCGAGAGCGAACGGCCAGGACTTGCGCATGAGGTGAGCCAAGTTACCAGCGGTGCTCGCGAGCCGACCGCGGCAGGACGGAAGTCTTTGGCGCCAGTAACCTCATCCGATCGTGACACAGGGCAATCGGCGGGATGTGCGCACCATCGCCGCATGGGTCGTCGGCATTGCGGTTGCATCCGGCGTTGGCGTGGTGTTGGCGGGGCCGTCCCCCACCGGGTCGACGATCATCGACACCTTCCTGCTCGTCGCGGCTGTCGCACTATGTGTCTGCGCCATCGCGACGGCGCCGTGGACGTACCGCTGGCTAGAGACACGGCGACCGATTGCCACGGCGGCGGTGATGGGCGTCGTCGTGCAGATCCTGGCGCGGTTGGGCAACCTGTGGTTCTTCGGCATCAGCGCGGCGGTAGCCGTCGTGCCTGTCTTGGGCCTGACGTTGTTGGCTGTGCAACGTCGGTCGGGACAGCGCCGCCTGCAGTTGTGGTCGATGATCGGAGGATTCGTAGCCGTGGGCCTGTTGTCCCTGCTCGGCTTCGGCGTCGCTGCTGCCGCCGCGCGCCCCAACCTCACCCTCGGCACCGATCAGGCCAAGCAGGCTCTGGAGTCGTTGAAGGCCGGAAACTTCGACGGGGCACAAGCGGGCTTCGAACTTGCCGCCGGATTGCTGGGCGGCGCCGGCGACGACCTCGACGCACCATGGGCGCAACCAGCGCGACTCATCCCCGTCGTGGCGCAGCATCGGCGCGCTGCGCAAGAGCTCGCCCGCTCCGCCGAATCTGTGTCGAAGACGATTGCTGGTGTGCTGGACGACATCGACTTCGATCAGCTCCGCATCATCAACGGAGCCATCGACATCGCCGCGATCACCGCGCTGCAGGACCCGTTGGCGCGGCTCAACGCCGCCCTTGCCGACCTGAACTCGACGGTCGACTCGGTCGACAGCCCATGGCTGGTGCAACCAATCCGCACGCGGTTGCAGACCTTGAGCGAGCAGATCGTCAAGCAGCAGGTCGAAGGTGACCGCGCCACGGTCGCCGTGCAGCGAGCACCGGCCATGCTCGGCGCCAACGGCCCTCGCGTGTACTTCGTCGCCTTCACCACGCCCGCCGAGAGCCGCGGCCTGGGTGGCTTCATGGGCAACTGGGCCGAGGTCACGATCGACGCGGGTCGCTTCGCGGTGACCGGCTTCGGTCGCACCGCCGACCTGGCCGTGAACGGCGACACCGAGCCTTGGATTCGCGTCACCAGTTCGCCCCACTTCCCCGACGTGGCCCGCTTGATCGCCGAGGGCTACCCCGCCTTCAGTGGTCATCCCGTCGACGGCGTGTTCGCCATGGACGTGTACACCGTGGCCGCGCTGATGAAGCTGACGGGCCCGATCGAACTGACCTCGATCGTCCAGACGGTTTCGGCCGACAACGCGGTCCACTTCCTACTGAGCGACCAGTACGCGCAGGTGCAGGATCGTGCCGAGCGCATCGACCTGCTCGAGGAGGTCGCCCAGACCACCATCTCGCAGCTGCTGTCGTCGTCGCTGCCCGCGCCACCCGATCTGATCAAGTTGTTGAGCCCCTTCGCCACACAGGGTCGCCTCGTCGGCTGGTCGCCGACGCCCGCCGAGCAGGACCTGTTCGAGCGCATGCGCATGTCGGGCGAGCTTCCAGACCTGAACGGTGGCGACGGCCTAGCTGTGGTGATCAACAACGTGGGTAACAACAAGATCGACTACTACCTGAGCGGTGAGGTTTCGTACACCGTCGACACCGACCCAGCATCGGGAACGGCCAGCGCCACGCTCGACATCACGTTGCAGAACGGAGCCCCGGCTGGCACGACCGAACCATCGATCGTGTTCGGCAACTCCGAGGGCGCGCCCCCGGGTACCAACGTGATGGAGTTGAACGTGTACTCCGCCATGCCGGTCGTGGGGGTGACGGTCGATTCCCAACCAAGGCCCGTCGACCGGGTTTCCGAGACCCGCGGATTCACTGTCTCGACGCTGGCCCTGCAGATCGGTGCAAGTGCGACGACCCGGATCCAAGTGCAACTCGCCGGCCCCCTGGACCTCGCCGACGGCTACCACCTAGTCATTCGAAACGGCGCCGCGGTGAATCCCTTCGAGATGACCCTGATAGTCGACGAATCCATTGCCGAAGACCTTGGTGCCGAAGCCGGCCTGATTCGGATCGGTTCATAGCCCCGGGGTCAATACCCGTTGGTAGCGTCGCTCCGTATGTTGCACCGGGCGGAGGCGAACTGACGTGAGGGTCGTCGGTGCCGCCTACAGTACGTTCGAGGCGCGGGGTGCCTGTCTTGCATCGTTCGGGGAAGTTCGCTGATGAGCTTGTCTAATAACGGAGCCGATGCGGGGCGACGACAAGCTTCGAAGACGCTCCGTCCGGGCACAAACGTACCGGTCCTGGACACTATGACAACGTTGAACTCGCGGCTACCCGCTTCGGTGGAGTGGGTGGCTGCGATCGCTGTAGCACTTCCGTTTGTTTTGGCACCTTTGCGCTCCTCCTCGGGTTGCCACTGCTACTCGACGGATTGTCCCGATCCCATTGCCGCCGAACGCGCTCCCGACGACTGGTCGCAGCGGGACTCTGTCTTGTGATCGTGATGTCCGGTTCGGTGACCGCAATGATCGCCCTCGTCTTCGTCGTCGCGCTGGGCCTGCTTGTACCGCTGCTGTCAGCGCGGACGTCGGCAAGTAGCGCTTCCAGAGTCGACGTGGTTCGCTCACTAGGCGGAAGAGCCATTCCATGCCGTGCTCTCGCATGAACCGCGGAGCTTGCTTCTTCGCTCCTGCGATGAAGTCGAACGCGGCGCCAACCGCTACGAACGTGAGATCAGACTTCTCCGCAAGCTGCGCAGCGACTACGTCCTGCTTCGGGGTTCCGAGGCCAACCCACACGATGTCTGCTCCGGCGGATTCGAATCGGCGAGCCGCAGCGTCGAGTTCGGCATCCGAGAGTTCGCCAAACGGCGGCGATTCTGCTCCGACCAAAACTGCTTTCGGCCAACGATCAGCTACCTCGAGCGTCAGGGCGTCGATCACTTCTGGCGTGCTGCCGTACAGGAAGTGGTTGGTAAGTTCAGCTTGCCCTGCGTCGAAGGTTCGAGCCATCAGCTCAGGTCCGTAGACCCGCCGCTTGAGATGCTTGAAGCCGAGGTGTCGGGCGATCCAGACCAACGGCTTGCCATCGGCCACGTTCAGCGATCCGTTGTTGACTTGGCCCGCAAGTGACGCGTCCCTGGACGCCAGCGAAAGCGTGTAGGCGTTGCACAGGTGAACTGCTCCGCGGACTTGGCCGGTCAGCAATCTCTCGACAGCGTC
>JANOCR010000228.1:0-2791 GCA_031412355.1 Ilumatobacteraceae bacterium
CGCCTTCGCTGTCGTGCTTGCCCGATTCGTGCCGATCGTGCGCACGTTCACGCCGATCGTCGCCGGTGTCGCGGAGATGCGGTACCGCACGTTCGTGACCTACAACCTGGTCGGCGGTTTCCTGTGGGGCATCGGTGTCACCACGCTCGGCTACTTCCTGGGCGAGATCGACTTCATCAAGAACAACCTCGAAGTTGCCGCATTGGTGATCGTCGCGATCTCCGTGCTGCCGATCGTGATCGAGTTCATGCGTCACCGCAAGGAGGTCGCTGCAATTGCCGCGGCGGCGGCCGCCGACCTCACCGACCCCACCCCCGACTGATCCGGCCGAGTCGCCGAACCAAGCCGTGTGGGCGCGTCATTGGCCACGTGAGGCGTGATATCGCACCCAATGAGCTCTGTCTTTCAGTTGGCGTCGACGTCGGGTGGCGCTGGCGCAACGAAGTCGATCAGTTGCTCCACCGCCCCCACCAGCTCTGGGCGCAGGTCAGCAAACGTGCGGACGCGATTCCTTAAGTGCGGCCAGAAGTCGGCGAGCGAAACGCCCAAGGCATCGCACAGTCCCTGCTTCCATTCGACGGATCGGGGCACGGCGGGCCACTCTGCGATGTTCATCACCTGCGGTCGAATGCCCGCCCAGACATCGACGAACGGATGGCCGGTTACCAGCACATGCGGGCCGGCCACCTGTCGCGTGATGCGCTCCTCCTTCGACCCGCTGACGAGGTGATCGACCAGAATGCCGAGTCGACGTTGCGGGGCCGGCTGGAACTCGTCGACCATCTCGACCAGCCCGTCAATGCCGTGCATCGGTTCGACAACGATCGCCAGCTCGGCCAACTCGTCGCCCCAAACGTGTTGTAGCAACTCGGCGTCGTGCCGACCCTCGACCCAGATGCGACTGGCCTGCGCGACCTTGGCGCGTTGCGTAGTGCCGGCAACCGCCCCACTGTTTGTCACCGCTGCGCTCGTACTCGAGGTTTGCTCGCGCACGAGCGTGACTGGTCGGCCGTCGACCAGGAATCCGCCTGGCTTGAACCGAAAGTTCCTCTTGCTGCCGTGGCGGTCGCGCAGCGTGACGGCCTCGGCGGTGATTGCGACGATGTCACCGCAGAAACCCGACGCCCGGTCTTCGACGATCGCTCCAACTCGCGCCGCGACCGAGGGGTACACGGGTTTCTCACGTTGCTGTTCGAACTCCTCGAGGATGTCGCGGCTCACGCGCCGATCGTACGTCCGAGCGACCCGCGGAGGTGAGCACTCGGTCTCCGGCGACTGACTAGCTCACTTGTGGATGACGAGGTTTCCACCCTGCGTGACTGTCACAGGGTCGCTGCCGTCGGCTGCCAACGGCATGTTGTCGTAGATGACCGCGCCGGTGATCTTGTTCCAGATCTTGATCCGGAACAAGTCGGTGTTGCCCCTGTCGATGAAAGTCACCTGGAACCGGTAGTCGCCGGTCCCATTGATCGTGCCCGAACCCTGGTACCACGCCTTCTGGCTGCCGGCGTTGAGGCCAGTAGTGATGCTGCTCACGATCAGCCAGTCGAGCGAAGTCGAATGGAAGTTGATGTTGCAATCCTTGCACTGGAACTGGGTCTCGCCGGTGGGTGCCGAGGCGCCGTTCTTGTACTTGGCAACGAAGCCGAAATTGTCCTTGCCACCGGATGTGGTGGTCGTGGGCGACCATGCAGCTTGGTGCGTGACGTATCCGCCTCCGGTCACGAAGCCGGCGCTCGGGTCGTAGATGACGACCATCGCGTTGAATCCGTTGACGGTGGTGGCTGAACCGATCCCACCATCGTCGTCACGGACGTACAGCGTGACGTTGTACACGCCCGGGGTCGTGAAGGTGTAGGTGGTGGAAGCCGTACCCGAGCCATTCGTCTCGGTGACCGTCGCCGCCTTCTTGATGGTGTCGAGCTGCCAGTACGAGCACGTCCAGGCGGTCGTGCAGGTGGCGTTGTGCGTGTCCAGCGTGCCCTGGTCGGTGAATGTGCCGCTGAACGTGACCGGAGTGCCGACCGCGTAGATCGATGCACTCGCCGGCCCCGTGATGGTCACCGCAGGTGCCACGTTGTTGACGGTCACGCTCGTGGTGCCCGAGCCCGAGGCGTCACTGTTGTCCGTCACGGTGACGGTGACGGTGTAGACGTCAGAGCTCGTGTTGGTGGGATTGTCGTCCTTGTACTGGTGGGTCTGCCCGCTGAAGACGAGCACGCCCGCCACGAGGTTGACCATCGTGTTGGCCGAGCCGTCGCCCCAGTTGATCACGACCGTATGAGTGTCGGATGCGCCCGGGTCAGTGAAGGACCCGCTCAGCGTCGTGGAATTGTTCTCGCTGATTGTGGACGGTGAAGCCGAGGCCGTTACCGCTGCGGGAACGACGTTGTTGATCGTGACGAGCTTGGTGTCCGAATCGGAACCGCCATCGCCGTCGTTTATCGTCACCGACACCGTCGAGTCGATCGGGCCGTCAGCGAACTCGCACTCGAAGCTGCCCGCACCGGTGGCCGGGTTGAACACGTCGGCGCCTACCTGGGTGCCGTAGGTGCCGCACTCGGTGGCCACGAGACCGAACGTCTCGGACCCCGGGTCGCTAGTCGTGAAACTGTAAAGGGTCGTCGAACCCTCGTCGACCGGGGAAGCACCAGTCAACGTCACCGTCGGAGCGACGTTGTTGATCGTGACAACCTTGGTGTCCGAATCGGAACCGCCATCACCATCGTTGACCGTCACCGACACCGTCGAGTCGATCGTGCCATCAGCGAACCTGCACTCGAAACTGCCC
>JANOCR010000229.1:0-5384 GCA_031412355.1 Ilumatobacteraceae bacterium
CTATCGCGAGCAGCCCGGCTCGATGCGCAAGATCAGCGATGTCGACATGGCATCGAACTTCGTCAGACTCCGAGAACGACACCCGAGGTTGCCATGGCCGAGCTAGATCCCGAGACCGAACGTGCCCTGCGCGCTCGGATCGTCGAGTTGGAAGCGCTTGTCGAAGCGCGCACACAAGCCATCGTCGGTCTCGGCGCACAGTTGGCCGAGATGCGCGGCGACGGTTCGCCGGTGATGGCCGAGCGCCTGCGCGAAGCCGAACGACAACTTGCCGAACTGCGCGGTACGAAGGTGATGCGCTACACAGCGCGCGCCCGCCGCGCGTATTCGTTGCTGCGAGGTTCGCGTGCCTGACGACGAATCGAAACAGGAAATCCTGGCCGCGCTGGCCGACCAGTTGCTGCAGTCAAGGCAACAGCAAACTCGCTTGCGTGATGCTCTGACCAGGGTGTTAAGCCTTGTTGAGCAGGACCATAGGCACTGATCGCCGGATTTGGCCAGCTAGGGTTGCTTCAGCACCTCTCAGAGTGTGCCGATCGTTGAAGCGGGCCGCTTTGAGGAGATCCGAAGATGAAACGCCGCTCGAGTGTCGTGGCAGCTATTGGCTTGTTGTCAGCCGTCGTGGTCACACAGGGTGTCATCACCCTCCCCACTGAGGCAGCGAGCCCCTCGGTCGCCCCGCCCTCGGCGCTGTTTTCGACCAGCGGCGACTACGCCACCGACGTGCTCGGTGACCCCTGGGACTTCTCCAACGACGAAGATGTTCCGCCGGTTCCGCTGATCGGCACCGAGGGCAGCCTTGGGATTTTCCGCGACGATGCCAGCGATGTGCTCCACGTCAATGCCGTGGCCGGCTCGACCATCAAGCTCGTGCGCTCGTGGGGCGCAGAGTTGCCGTGGGGCCGCGACGGCCTGCTGAGGCCGATCGATGCATCGGTGTACACGCGCCTGTCGTTTTCGATGAACGTCAGCGAGAAGCGCAACATGGGTGTGCAGTTCTTCGACGAGGCAGGCGCGCAGTGCGTCATCGGTTTCACCACCGAGGCCGGTTTCCGGACAACCACTATTGACCTCACCAGTCCCGGAATCGGCTGCCAGATCGGTTGGAGCGGGAAGATCATCCGGATCCAGCTGCTTGCGGGCGGCGGATTCCCCGGCGGCAACTCCCAGTTCGAGATCCAACTCGACTGGGTGCGGCTGCACCGCGCCGATGCCCCCGCGACGCTTGTCGCGTCTCCGATCGTGAAAGTTTTGACTCCCAGTGAGGTCGGCGGCGCCGACTATGCGACCGTGTCGGGCAATCCGTGGGACTTCGCCGGACCCGACGACGTCGTCAACACCGGTCACATCACCAACGGCAGTTTCGACGGCGCCAGCTACAACGGCACCACGTTCGCCAACGACTCGTTCGTCGAGTTGCCGCTGCGCACGCCACTGATCACCGACCGCTATCACCGCGCCACCATCGACGTCTGCTACGACGGTCCCTTCAGCTTCGCCGATGCGGTCGGCGGGGGGATGAACGCCCGCTTCGCCTGGTACGACGAGGGTGGCCAGATCTGGAGCGAGACGCAGGACATCATCATCTATCCGGGCTGCAACGTGATGACCGTCGATCTGGTGACTTCCCCGCCGATCGCGGTGAATGACGAGAACACGATCTACAAGGCCGGTTGGCGCGGCCTTCGCATCACCGCATTCCGGTTCGACCTGAACGAAGACCGTGGGCCCCGCAACTTCTCGCTTCGCGACATCCGCCTGGCCGACGACGCCGCGTTCTCATCCGGCACCTACCCGATCTCGTTCTCCTCCACCGTCTCCGGGACCGCCGATGTCTTCGTCACCGCTCAGCCCGGGGCCTGGAACGGTGTCAAGGTCAACCCCAACCCGATTCCCGTCGTGAACGGCACCAACACCTTTCAGTGGGATGGCAGCGGCCTGGCGAACGGCACCTACTGGGCCTATGTCGTCGTGCGCAGCGGCAACACCGTCGGCTCGGCGTACTCCACAGGCCCGGTTCGGATCGAACGTCCGGTGGCGCCGAACACTCGCAGCTACTTCGTGCCGCTGAACCCGGCGCGACTTCTGGATACCCGCACCGGCGAGGGCGGCAACATCTCGGCGCTCAGTTCGCAGGCCATGACCGAACTGAAGGTCACCGGCGTCGGTGGCGTGCCGTTCGGCGCCACCGCTGTGGTCTTGAACGTGACCGTCGACGCGCCGTTCACGGCGGGATTCATCACTGCGTGGCCCTCGGGCGAAGAGCAGCCGGTCGTCTCCAATCTGAACTACGTAGCCGGGCAGACGGTGCCGAACCTGGTGACCGTGAAGGTCGGTGCCAATGGTCGCGTCAACCTCTACAACTCGCAGGGCTACACCCAGCTGGTGGCCGATGTGGTCGGCTACTACACGGCAACGAGACCCCAGGTCGGCGGACTGTTCACCGCCGTCACTCCCGGGCGCGTGCTCGACACCCGGCTCGGCGCCGGAGCGCCCGTCGGCCCCTCGCAGGCCATCAACGTGCCGGTCACCAATCAGTTCGGCGTGCCGGCAACTGGCGTCACTGGCGTTGCAGTCAACGTCACGGTCGACGCGCCGACTGCATCCGGCTTCCTCACTGTCTGGCCGACCGCTGAGGCTCAGCCTCTGGCTTCGAGCCACAACTTCGTGCCGGGCCTGACCGTGGCCAATCTCGTGTTGGCCAAGGTTGGCGCGGGCGGGCAGATCAGCATCTTCAACTCGTCGGGTAACACGCATGTAATCGTCGACGTCGTCGGATACTTCTCCGGCGCCGGTGGCGTGTTCATCCCGGTCAGTCCGCAACGAATCGTCGACAGCCGCTTCGGCGTGGGTACCGGGGTCAACGGTCCGCTCGGCCAGGGACAGAGCAATCCCATCGCCGTTGCCGGGGTAGGCCCCGTACCAACGAACGCGGAAGCAGCAATCGTCAACGTCACCTCCGTCAACTCGACGGCGCCCTCGTTCATCACCGTCTGGCCGACAGGTGCCACCATGCCGACCGCATCGACCATGAACCCGCGGCCGGGCGTCCCCGTGCCGAACCTCGCCTATCTGAAGCTGGGTACCGGCGGCCACCTGACGGTTTTCAACGCGACCGGATCCACCGACTACATCGTCGACGTCTTCGGCTACATCGTCCCCTGAGTTCCTGACCGAGTGTTTCCGGCCACCCCGGGTGGGCTGCAAACACTCCGACGGGCCCGAAACACTCGGACGACAACCAACTTCAGTCGAGGGTGAGGACGACGTTGATCTTTTGCAGCACGACGTTGAGCTCGTCTTCTCGCTCGTCGGCGCGCATCATCGTTTCGAGGTACCAGGAGCGGGCGACGTCGTTGTGGCCGGTGTCGCGCAGGCACGAGGCGATGTTCATCGCAATCTTCGGTTTCCAAGCGTCCACCACGTTCGGGTGCTCGTACATCGCGTACAGGATCTCCAGCGCCTGCTCGTAGAGGCGGGACATGATCAACTGCGCCGCCAGGCCGAACATCGTCTTCAGCTCGTCGGGCGTCGATGTCGGAGAGACGGTGGCGGCCGTGACCGGCGCCCGTGCTTCGCGGACCTGCTCGAGCACACGCTCGACGAGATCGCGCTGGGTGTCGTCGACCGGGCGCCCGAGGGCCTCGATCGCCCACGACTCGGCGTACTCGAGATTGCCGGCCTGGTGATGGCCGCGCGCCATGATCGCCGACGCCATGGCCTGTTCGGCGTCACTGGTGTCGGGATGCTCGTAGGCCAGGAATGCCTGACCGAGTGCCTCGTCGACGTCGCCCCCCGCCAGGGCATCGCGCGCCGCTGCGATCAGTTCGGCGGGAGTGCGTGGACCGTGCGAGATCCACGGGTAGCCGGCATCACGCTCGGAACCGATCCTGGCTCGGGTGAGCCTCTCTTCGGCCACCGCCTTCTCGGCCGCGGTCGCCGCCCCGTCGTACCAGACCTGCTGGAACAACGCGATCGCATCGTCCTCGCGCCCGTTGACGTCGAGGACCTGCCCCATCCCAAGCAGGCAGCGGATCCTCAGGTGGGGCGAGACGTTGGCGTGCAGCGAGATCCCGTGCAGATCCTCGAACGCCTGGTCGAGGTCGCCTTGGTGGAACATGGCGATCGCCTCGTCGTGGGCGAGCTCGAGATCGGCCAGCGGGCTGTCGGGGAGCAGTTCGACACTCATTGGCTGATGATGCGCCGGTCTCCGGTCGAGGGGGAGGGTCGATCGGGCAGTCGTTCGGTCTCCGAATTCAGCGCGATCGTCGCCAGCCAGGCCATCGCTGCACAGTTGACGATGAGCAACAGCCAAGGGCTCAGCGGCGGCCGCCACGACGCGTGCTGCAAGGTGAGCGAGCCGTCGAGGCCGACCATGTAGCGACGCAACGTGTGCCACAGGGTAAGCACTTCTGCACACGACGCGGCGGCCACCACGCCGCGCAGCGCGGCTCTCGGTGGTGCGGTGACGCTGCCGGCATACAGCACGCCGGCCATCGCAAAGGGGATCGAGTACCGCCCCTGCCAGATGCCGCCGATTCGGTGATGAACGATGACCTCGATCACCGTGGGCACCAGCAGCGCGATCACGGCCCACCGAACGTGCCACCATCGTTGCGACCCACGAACAGCGACCCAGAAGGCGACGAATGCCAAGGTCGCCCACCACACGAGTTGGGCGAGGGCAGGAGCGAAGAACTCGTTCCACCCCAGCGCTCCGATGGCCTGGTGGGCCGTGGTCGGGATGCCGCCGAGCGATCGACGAATCGCCGCGACCAGCGAGTCGGTGTCGGCGGTGCGGCTGTCGCTGACGATCAGCCCTGTCCATCGGTTCCACGCCAGTGTGGCGACGCCGGCGGCCACCAGAGGGAGAGCGAGCATCGCCATGTCGCGCTTGACGAGAGGGCGCCGAATCGTCGGTATCAGCACGAGCGTGACGACCACGACGTCGATCACGGCCGCAGGTCGCAGTATCAGGCAGATCGCCAACGGGACCGTGACCCGTGCCAGCGATTCGGTGTCCGCATGATCGTGGAATCGCCTGACGGCTTCGACCACGGCGAGAGCGACGAGCGCGATCTCGATCGCACTGGTGCCGACAACGCCGATCAGGAACCACGCCGACGGCGTGAGCGCGGCGATCAGCCATCCGCCTCCGGCAAACGAGGCACTGCGCGCGAAGGCGTAGCCGAGGATCATCGCGCACAGCAGCAGCGCCGCCATCCGGTACTGCAACGCGTCGTCGCCGCTCGACACGACACGCGCGATCACACCGACGACTGCGTAGTACCAGGCCGGCGCTGCTGCTGTGCGCGATGATCCTCGGCTACGCATTCGCGCGCAGTGCCTCGTTTGCCGGAGGCGGATGGCTGATCGCCGCGCTC
>JANOCR010000230.1:0-9384 GCA_031412355.1 Ilumatobacteraceae bacterium
CGCACGACAACGACCTGCGCCGCGCGGTCGGCCTCGGCCGCGTCGAGCCGGATCAAGACCGTCTGTGGATGATGACGCGCGCGGTCATGCCGTTGGTGCGCCTGATCGGTGACGAACGGATCCGAATCGTGTTGACCGGCGTGTGCGTCAGCCGTGACTGGCGTCGACGAGGCGGATCCGCGCGCTTTGACCTGGTGAAGGCGTTTGATGACTCACCCACCGATACGGGGCGCCAGTCATCAGACGCAAGTGGGCGCCCAAGGCGTTTGATGACTCACCCACCGATACGGTGCAGGAGTCATCAAACGGTGGATCGAGGGGCATCGAGAGCCGATCTTGCGCAGGTTCGGTGCTGAGCACAGGACTTGCCTCAGCTTGTTGACGAACTCAGTTGCAGCTGAGGGGGCGGCGGGGCATCGGCCACAAGGTGCAGGACCTGCACCGCACGTGTCATCGCCACGTACAGCAGGCGTGCGCCCAGCGCGGAACCGTCGAAGATCTGATGGGCGTTGACGACGACAACACCGTCGAACTCGAGGCCCTTCACGGCCTCGGCAGTGAAGATGGGGACGTCGGTGTATGCGAGATCGTGCACGTGATCAACCCGGTTCAGGCCGTGCGCGGTCAACGACTCGCCGATCATCTCGTGCAACGCGGCAGGAGCCACCACACCAGTGTTGTGATGCCGATGACGCACGGCGACTGCCTCCGCGGCCACTGCGGCGAACAAGTCTGACGGCTTGACGTGTCGAACAACAGGTGCGGTTCCTTCGAGCCGAACGCTGCGACTCGGCTCGCTCGAAACGTCGGTGAACGGAAGCAACCGATTTGCCGCGTCGAGGATCGGGCCGGGAACGCGATATCCGATGGTCAAGACCGCGACCTCGGCGGCGGTGGCACGGATGTACGACAGCGCGTCGTTCCAATCCTGTTGTCCGGCGGGTGTCGTGGACTGTGCGAGATCGCCGAGAATTGTCATCGAGCCTTGCGGGCTGCGCCGGCCGATCACCCGAAGCGAGACCGCCGAATGATCCTGCGCTTCGTCGACCACCACGTGACCGAACGTGAACGGAGTGCCATTGAGCATCGAGTTGGCCTCGTCGACGAGGAACTGGTCGGCGACCGACCAACGCCGTCGCTTGCCGGATGGGCCCGGCAACAGCTTGTCGACCAACCGCACCGGCTGCTGGATCGGCCACGCCTTGGCTACAGCTGCACGAAGCTCGGGCGAACGCTCCCACACGTCGTCTCGATCGGTGCGACGCATCAGCTCGCGCTGCACCAGGCCCTTCAAACCGTCGCGTCGCCGATTCACCGGGGTGACGCCGTGCAGTGCCTCGTCGACCCACCCGGAGAACTCCTGGGCCGTGACGCTGAGGGTGCGCGCCCCGATCGGCAACCGCAGGTCGTCCGTCGGGTGCACGACATGGCCGACGCTGGCCCCGGCAAGCCGATCGAGCATCTCCGGCGCGCCCTTCCACCGCCGTGTCGCATCGTCGTCGATGGCGGTGATCTCGACCTTCGGGACGCATATGTTGAACGCGGTTCGCTGCTGCACCAGTCGTTCGCCCAGTGACGGCAGAACGTTGGCGATGTAGTCGAGGAACACCGGGTTCGGGCCGACCACCAGCACGCCACTGCGTGCCAGGCGACGGCGGTGTTCGAACAACAGGTACGCCGCACGGTGCAGCCCGACCGCCGTCTTGCCGGTGCCCGGCCCGCCCTGCACCACCAGGCACTGATCCAGCGGGGCGCGGATGACCACGTCTTGTTCGGCCTGGATGGTGGCGACGATCTCGCGCATCGCGCCGGTGCGTGCCGCGCCGATCTCGGCAAGCACCGGGTCGGGCACGCCGGTTGCGGTCAGCGAGTCGGGATCGTCCAGCTGCTCGTCGAGGTACGCCGACAGGTCGCTGTCGACCATCGTGAACCGACGCCGGTGGCTGAGCCCCAGCGGATCGACACCCGTGGCCCGATAGAACGGCGCCGCGATCGGCGCCCGCCAGTCGACAACGACCGGGTCGTGGGCATCGTCTTCGATGTGGCGGCGCCCGATGTACCAGCGATCGCTGTGCTCGTCGGTGATGCGGCCGAAGAAGTCTCCGGCACCGGGGCTGTGCAGGTCTTCCAACGCCTCGGCGACGGTCACCTCGACGTACTCCGATGTGATCTCGTCGGCCGACGCCGACGGGTCCACGGCGCGAAACCGCTGGATCATCGCATCGCGGCACCGCCGGGCGAACGAGAGGTGCTCGCGTTCGACTGCAAGTTCGGGGAACAGGTCAGCATCCACGGGGTCGCCAACTCTAGCTACGCTCTGACGGATGGAGAACGAAGACGTCGTCGATGTGCCCGCCGAGACATCCGACGAGGCAGAAGTCGAAGAGGAGCTGTTGATCGAGGAGATCTCGATCGACGGCATGTGCGGCGTGTACTGAACTTGTCGCTGCTCGACACCCCCTTACAGCTCGACCCCCAGGTTGCGCTGAGACCCGAACCCTTCGGCGCGCTCGCCTATCACTACGGCACCCGCCGGCTGGTGTTCATGAAGGATCGCGATGTCGTGGCCGTTGCCCGCGCGCTCGACTCGCACTCCTCGCTGTCCGCTGCTTTGCAGGCATGCGGCGTTGCCGAATCGCGCTGGCCGTCTTTCGCCAAGGCCTTCGCCAGCCTCAACGAGTCGGAGATCGTGCGTGAGCGCCCAATCACTGGTTGAGCAGCTGAAGGGCGGGCTCGACGCACCCATCTGCCTGACGTGGGAACTGACCTACGCCTGCAACTTGCAATGCGTGCATTGCCTGTCGTCGAGCGGCCGACGCGATCCGCGTGAGCTGACGACGGTCGAGGCCAAGCGCGTGCTCGACGAGCTGCGCGAGCTGCAGGTCTTCTACATCAACATCGGTGGCGGCGAGCCGATGGTGCGTCGCGACTTCTTCGAGCTCGTCGACTACGCCATCAACCCCCCGACTGGCGACGGCATCGGCGTGAAGTTCTCGACTAACGGCACCTACATCGACACCAACGCGGCCCGCCGGCTGGCGGCGATGGACTACCTCGACATCCAGATCAGCCTCGACGGGATCGACGCGGTGACCAACGATGCGGTGCGCGGCACGGGATCGTTCGACATGGCCCGACGAGCCATGGACAACCTGGCTGCCGCCAAGTTCGGGCCGTTCAAGATCAGTGTGGTGGTGACCCGCCACAACGTCGACCAGCTCGATCACTTCAAGTGTCTTGCCGACTCGTACGGCGCGCAACTTCGCGTCACCCGTCTTCGGCCCAGCGGACGCGGCGCCGACACGTGGCACGATCTGCACCCGACGAATCTCCAGCAGCGGCAGATCTACGAATGGTTGGTGGCCAAGGGCGACTCGGTGCTGACCGGCGATTCCTTCTTCCATCTCAACGCTCTCGGCACACCACTTCCCGGGCTGAACATGTGCGGGGCGGGGAGGGTCGTCTGCCTGATCGACCCGATCGGCGACGTGTACGCGTGCCCGTTCGTGATCCACGAACAGTTCAAGGCCGGCTCGGTGCGCGACCGAGGCGGTTTCGGGCGTGTCTGGAAGCACAGCGACCTGTTCCTCGAACTGCGCCAACCTCAATCAGCCGGAGCATGCGCCAGTTGTGGCAGCTACGACGCCTGTCAGGGTGGATGCATGGCCGCCAAGTTCTTCACCGGTCTGCCGCTCGACGGCCCCGACCCCGAGTGCGTCAACGGCGAGGCCGATGCCGCGCTGGGCGCGGTGCACGTCGAACTGACCCCGCGATCCTCGCTCGATCACTCCCGCGCCGCTCGAAGTCCCGCGCTGTCAGGGCGCTGAGCGCGCTCCCAGCGACAAAGTTCGGGCTGCCGTAAGGTTTGTGCATCGTCGCAGCACTCGCGCTCGTTCCCGTGGCATATTTGCTCGGCACGTTCCCCAGTGCCGTGATGGTCGCCCGTTCGCGCGGGGTCGACATCTTGACCCAAGGCTCTGGCAACCCCGGCGCATCGAACGTCGCACGAGTGCTCGGCACCCGATGGGGAACGTTGGTCTTCGTGCTCGACGCGGTGAAAGGCGCGACACCTGCGTTGGTCGGTCTTGCCCTCGACACCCGGCCCGGCGCGTACGCGATGGTCTCGGCAGCGGTGCTGGGTCACATGTTCCCCGCGACCCGCAAGTTCCGCGGCGGCAAGGGGGTCGCCACGATGGCCGGGGCGATGCTGGTGCTTCATCCGGTCGTCTGGCTTGCACTGTTCGCAGTGTGGATCGTTGCCCGCTGGACCACGGGCAAGGCCTCGCTGGCATCGCTGCTGATCACCATCGGCCTGCCCGTCGGTGTGGCAATCGATCACGGGCCCGGGTGGGAGGTCCTCTGCGTCATCGGATTGTGCGCACTGGTGCTGGTGCGCCACGTCGACAACATCAAGCGTTTGCTCGATCGGCGTGAACTGTCGGCGACAAGTCGATGAAGCTGCTGCGTCCGCTGCCACTCGGTTCGTGCCAAGCCACGAGTCGCGTGATGTTCGGTCCACACGTCACCAACCTCGGTGACGACGAGCGGCGGTTCACGCCGCGACACACCGCCTACTACGCCCGGCGGGCTGCCGGCGGTTGCGGAATCGTCGTGACCGAGGGCGCCAGCGTGCACGACAGTGACTGGCCGTACGAACGCGCACCGCTGGCTCAACGCTGCTCGAGCGGCTGGAGCGAGGTCGCCGACGCCTGCCACCAGTACGGTGCTCTGGTGATCGCATCGCTCGATCACGCCGGGGGCCAGGGCAGCAGCGCCTACAACCAGTTGCCACTGTGGGCGCCGTCGAGGGTCCCCGAGGTGAACAGTCGCGAGACGCCGAAGTGGATGGAACCCGGCGACATCAACACGGTGATCGCCGGGTTCGCCTCGGCGGCGGCGATCGCAGTGGAAGCGGGATGCGACGGAGTCGAGATCAATGCGGGACAACACAGCCTGGTGCGCCAGTTCCTGTCGGGGCTGACGAATCATCGCGACGACCCCTGGGGTCACGACCGATTGCGGTTCGCCCGCGAGGTGATCGCCACCGTGCGACCGCATGCTGCGTTGTTGGGCTTGCGCTTGTGCTGCGACGAGCTCGCTCCCTGGGCAGGCATCACTCCCGACATGGCACCGCAGATCGCTGCCGACCTTGTTGCCGCCGGTGTCGACTATGTCGTGGTCGCGCGCGGCTCGATCTACTCCGCAGACAAGACCCGCCCCGACTTTCACGAACCCAACGGATTCAACGTCGACGTCTGCCGGGCCGTGAAGGAAGCCGTTCCTTCAACGCCGGTCTTCCTGCAAGGCTCGGTCGTCGAGTGGGAGCAGGCCGAGTGGGCGATCGACGAAGGGATCTGCGATGGCGTGGAGATGACCCGCGCCCAAATCGCCGATCCCGACTTGGTAGCCAAGCTGCGAGCTGAGTGCGCTGGCACCATTCGGCCGTGCATCCGGTGCAACCAGACGTGTCAGGTCCGCGACGTCCGCAATCCGATCGTCAGTTGTGTGGGCGAACCTTCGGCCGGCCGCGAGACCGAGGACCCCGATTGGTACTCGCCTGCCCTTGCTCCACAAGATGTCGTGGTCGTCGGTGCAGGTATCGCCGGGTTGGAGACAGCGCGAGTCGCCGCGATCAGAGGCCACCGCGTGACCCTGGTCGAGCAGTCGGAACGAGTCGGTGGAATCGCAGCCATCGCCGGGCCCGGCGCCGCGCTGGCAGCGTGGCTGGAGTCGGAATGCCGACGTCTTGGCGTCGAGATCGTCGTCAACAATGTCGGGACACCCGCAGGCGACGTCACCATCCAATGCACCGGTTCGCAACCGGGCCGCAGGGAGTACGAGATCTCTGATCCGTCGATGGTCTTCGACATCGACGCGGTCCGTAAGGGCACCGCACTGCCGGCTGGTGCGATTGCGATATTCGATCCGGTCGGCGGCCCGATCGGCGTGGCGCTGGCCGAAGAACTTGGCGATCGGGCGATCCTGATCACCCAGGATCACATCGCCGGCAACGAGCTGTCGCGCACGGGTGACCTGGCGCCCGCCAATGTGCGCCTGGCCCAGGTCGGAGCGACGATCGAGCGACGGACGCTGTTGCGTGCCGTGCGACGAGGCCAGATCGAAGTCGAGGATCGATTCACGGGGCAGCGACGCACCATCGACTGCGCCGCGCTGGTCGATTGCGGTTTCCGCCTGCCGACCGAACCGCTCGCTGGTGCCGACCTGCAAGCCGGCGACTGCGTTGCACCGCGCACGATATACGAGGCAGTGCTCGAAGGGCGTCGCGCCGCGCTGGCAGTCGACACGCTGGTCGATGCAGCGGTGCCGCCGATCCAGGGTCGCCAGCCGCCAGACTGAACACCGCATGAGCACCCGTCGTCCCGCCGCCGTCCTGTGGGACATGGACGGCACCCTGGTCGACACCGAGCCGTACTGGATCGATTGCGAGTTCGAGCTGGTCGAGGCACACGGCGGCACGTGGACCCACGAGCACGCTAACGCCCTCGTGGGCAGCGACCTGTCGGAATCCGGCAGGTACATCCGCGAGCATGGTGGTGTCGATCTGCCCGTCGACGAGATCGTCAACCAACTGATCGACGGCGTCATCGCACGCGTACGGCACAAGGTGCCGTGGCGCCCCGGAGCTCGGGATCTGCTCGCCGAGCTACGCGTCGAAGACGTGCCGTGTGCTCTGGTGACCATGTCGTGGCGACGGTTGGCCGACGCCATCGTCGCCGAACTCCCTCGCGGCTCGTTCGCCGCAACGATCGTGGGCGACGAGGTTCGCCACGGTAAGCCGCATCCCGAGCCGTACCTCGCGGCAGCGCGCGCGTTGTCGGTCTCGGCCCGAGACTGTGTTGCGCTGGAGGACTCGCCGACGGGCGTGCGCTCGGCTACAGCCGCGGGATGTCACGTGATCGCGATCCCTCACATCGTCGACGTGCCGTCGAGCCGCGGCCACCGTCAAGTCGGGTCACTCGCCGACCTACGCGTCGACAACCTGCTGCCCGATGCGCCGCGGCGGCGCGGCCTCGTCGTGGGTGTCAGCGTGCTGGTGCTTGCGTTGGCCGGCGTCGGTGCTGCCGCAACCCGCAACGAATCACCACCGCCTCCACCGCCGATCGACATCCCCATCGATGCGTGGGCGCCGTACTGGGCGCTGCCCGACGCTCAGCAAACCCTGGCGACCAACGGGCGCATGCTCCGCCAGGTCTCCCCGTTCTGGTATTCGACGCACGGTGCCACGACGATCAGCGTGGACGGCGGTTTGTCGCCCGAGACCACCGACGAGTTCATGTCTACGGCGCGCGATGCAGGCGCGAAGGTGGTGCCCTCGATCGTCGACGCGATGCCGGCCGGAGGGATGGCCGCCTTGCTTGCCGATCCCACCTCACGTGCCACACATGTCGCCGCGATCGGCGACCTCGCCGCGGCCAACGACTTCGATGGCATCGACATCGACTATGAGCAGTTCGCCTTCGCCGACGACCGCAGCACATGGGTGACGACGCGTCCGCTGTGGATCGACTTCGTCGACGAGCTCGGCGATCGTCTGCACGCGGACGGTCGCACCCTGGCGGTCAGCGTGCCGCACATCAAGGACGGCAATCGCACAGACGACAGCGGCTACTGGGTCTACGACTACGCCGGGATGGCGCCCCACGTCGACCAGATCAGGATCATGGCCTACGATTTCTCGACCGACAAGGCCGGGCCGATCGCGCCGTTGGAGTTCGTCAAGCAGGCAATCGACGCCGCCAAAGAGGCCGTCGACGACGACTCCAAGCTGGTGCTCGGCGTCGCGTTGTATGGGTACAACTGGCCGATAGCTACGGTGGGGACATGTCCAGCAGAGCAGGAGGGTAAGACCAGCGTGAGCCAACGCAACATCGACGAACTGCTCGCCAAACGCAGCGCAACACCAGTGTTCGATCCAGTCACGGGTGAGGCCTCGTTCACCTACCAGTTGGAGGTCACCGACGGCGCGACCACCTGCACGCAGACCCGCCAGGTGCACTACGTCGATGCCGAAGGCGCACGCCAGCGCATCGATCTGGCACGCACCGAACGGCTTGGTGCGGTCTCGCTGTGGGCTCTCGGTTTCGACGGACCGGCGACGTGGCGAAGCATCGCCCAACTCGCTCGCCTGCCCGGGTCCTCCACTTCGGTCGCCGCGCCATGACCACCTACGGCGTGATGTGGCGAAGGGAATGGCCGGCCAATCGGCTGATCGACTATGCCCAGCAGGTCGAAGCCCACGACCTCGACGAACTGTGGGTCGTCGAAGACCTCACCTTCCACGGAGGCTTCACGCAAGCCACGGCTGCGCTGGCGGCCACGAACCGGATCAACGTCGGCATCGGCATCGCCCCTGCCGTGGTGCGCAACGTCGCCTACGCGGCGATGGAGATCGCCACGCTGGCGCAGATGTTCCCCGGCCGCTTTCACATGGGCTTCGGCCATGGCGTCGATTTCTGGATCGAGCAGGTCGGCGCAGTGCCACCGTCGTGGATGTCGTCGCTACGCGAGACGGTCGTCGCAACGACTCGGCTGCTTGCCGGCGACAAGGTCACGATGGACGGCGATTACGTGCATCTCGACGCCGTGCAACTCGCTCATCCAGCACAGGTGCAACCCCCGATCTCGCTCGGTGTGCGCGGTCCGCGTTCCATGGCCCTCGCCGCCGAGGTCGGCGCCGGCGTGATCTTCGCCGAGTGGTCCGGCCCGCGATACCTACAGCAGGTCCGTGCCCAGATCGGCGACGCACCGAAGTTCACCGCGTTCGTACAGGCCAGCGCCGACATCGACGCGCTCGAGGCGATGATGGCCGAGAAGATGTCGTTACCGCGGTTCGCCAGCCAACTCGCCGCGTACGGCGACGAAGCGGTCCCACTCGAAGAACTGGTCGTGGCCGGCGACCCGGTCACCTGGATCGAGCAAGCGCAGCGCTGGGTCGAAGCCGGCGCCAGCACCGTGGTCTTTTGCCCACTTCCGACTGACCCTGTGGAGTTGCCACTATGACCATCGACTCCGATCAGCGCACTCTCCTGGCAGCCCGGCGCGCCGAGATCAGCGCCCAATACCTGGCGCCCCGAGCCGAACGGTCGGCCAGCACGGCTCGCGGCGTGCACCATGTTGCACTGATCAGCAGCGACGTCGAGCGCACCGTTCAGTTCTTCCAGGGCCTGCTCGGCTTTCCCTTGATCGAGATGTTCGAGAATCGCGACTACGAGGGTTCGACGCACTTCTTCTTCGACATCGGCAACGGCAACACCCTGGCCTACTTCGACCTGCCCGGCCTCGATCTCGGTCCGTACCAAGAGGTGCTCGCCGGCCTGCACCACCTGGCAATCTCGGTCGAGCGAGCCACCTGGGAACAGCTGA
>JANOCR010000231.1:0-5755 GCA_031412355.1 Ilumatobacteraceae bacterium
GGAATCGAAGTCGCTGGGGAACGCGTTGATGGCCACCACGGGCGAGACCCCGTGCACCTTCACGTTCTCGATCTGCTTGATGAGGTTGGCGGCACCGGCCCGAACGTCGTCGGGGTTCTCGGCCAACAGTTCAGGCGGCAGCGGCTTGCCGGCCACGATCTTGAACTTGCCGCTGTGGGCCTTCAACGCCCGGACCGTGGCGACCAACACCGCGGCGTCGGGAACCATGCCGGAGTTGCGGCACTTGATGTTGAAGAACCGCTCGGCCCCCATGTCGGCGCCGAAGCCCGCCTCGGTGATGAGGTAGTCGCCAGTGTGGATACCGATCAGATCGCCGATGATCGACGAGTTGCCGTGGGCGATGTTGCCGAACGGGCCGGCATGCACGATGACGGGCGTGTGCTCGAGGGTCTGCAGCAGGTTGGGCTTCAAGGCCTCGCGCATGATCACGGCCATCGAACCGGCGCCCTTCAACTGCTCGGCGGTCACCGGTTCGCCGGCGCGGTTGTAGCCGACCACGATCCGCCCGAGGCGGGCCCGCAGGTCAGCGGCCGACGTCGCCAGCGCCAAGATTGCCATGACCTCCGACGCTGCAGTGATGTCGAACCCGGTCTGGCGGGTGACGCCGTCGGCCTTGCCGCCGAGGCCGACGATGATGTTGCGCAGGGCCCGGTCGTTGACGTCGAGCACTCGCCGCCAGGTGATGTTGTGGATGTCGAGGTCGAGTTCGTTGCCCTGGTGCAGGTGGTTGTCGACCATGGCCGACAGCAAGTTGTGCGCTGCGGTGACCGCGTGGAAGTCGCCGGTGAGGTGCAGGTTCAGCAACTCCATGGGGATCACCTGGCTGTAGCCGCCACCTGCGGCGCCGCCCTTGATGCCGAAGGTCGGACCCATCGACGGCTGGCGCAGGCTGATCGTGGCCTGTTTGCCGATTTGTTTCATGGCCATGCCGAGACCCACGGTGGTCGTGGTCTTGCCCTCGCCCAACGGGGTAGGCGTGATCGCGGTGACGACCACGTACTTGGCCGTCGGTCGGTCGGCGAGCTCGTCGATCGCCTCGAGCCTGATCTTGGCCAGGTCGTCGCCATGGGCCTCGAGCAGGTGTGGCCCGATTCCCATCTGCGCAGCGATGTCGGCGAGGGGCGCCAGGGTGGCGCCGCGGGCAATGTCAAGATCGGATGGGAACGCCACTGATCGACTCCTTTGTCAGTCCGAGTATTCCGGGTCATCCCGCATTACGGAACCTGCCCACGATGCGGAATACTAGTCCATCCCGGCGATCGTGCTGCCACCGAAGACCTGGCCGGTCGGCACCACCTCGACACGTGTCACGTCGACGTGTGCCGGCATGGTCAACGCCAGGCTGACCAGGGCGGCCACGTCAGTCGGTTGCACGGCCGTCGCGCCAGAGTACAACCGGGCGACGGCATTGTCGTGGCCACCCATCGCGTCGTCGTACAGGCTGGTCTGCACCCTGCCGGGAGCCAGCACCGTCACGCGTACCGGCGAGCCGTGCACGTCGATCCTCAATCCGTCGGCGAAGGTGTTGAGGGCGGCCTTGGTGGCCGAGTACACCGCTGTGTTAGCGGTCGGCCGGGTGGCCGCGATCGAGCCGGTGAAGACGATGTGGCCGAGGTTTCGCTGCAGCATCCCGGGGAGCAGCAGCAAGGTGGCGTGTACCGCGGCGCGCAGGTTGATGTCGATCAACGCGTCGGCGACGACGGTAGTGGATTGCTGGACGGGCTGAAGATCGCCGATGGTACCGGCGTTGTTGACCAGCACGTCGACACCTGGCTGGATAGCGGACAGCGTGCCGGCCAACGCAGCGGTCTCGCGTACGTCGACTCCGTGCACGGTGACTGCCTCCAACCCGTCGAGTGAGGCGAGGGCCGCGTCGGGAAGCGCCAGGGCGTGCACGTGCATGCCCAGGCGGACCAGCTCGGCGACGATCGCCTGACCGATGCCGCCCGATGCGCCGGTGACAACCGCGGTGCGGAATGGGCTCACAGGTCTTTGCACAAGCGCAGGGCGTCGTAGATCGCAGCGTGGATGTTGCGCCCGGCCACGGCGTCGCCGATTCGGAACAACTGATATCCGTCGCCGGTGATGGGTTGGTCCCTGCCTGCGATCAGTGCCTGGTAGTCGATCTCGCCACCGTTGCACGAGCCCTTGGTGAGTGCGTGATACAGCTCGTCGTTGGCCAGCACGCCATGGTCGACCACGACTGCATCCACGGTGCGCGTGTGACGCACTGCGGAATGGTCGCTGCCGATCTCGACCAGCAGACGCCCGGCATCGCGGCGCACAGTACGCACCCGTTGGTTCAACGTGATGCGCGTGTCGGTCTCGTTGAACGCCCGCGCGTATGGCACCATGTTCAGGCCGCCCACGTCGACGCCGACCGTTCGTTCGGGGGTGACGATCTCGAGCCGTGCCCCGGACCGGGCGAGCATCTCGGCGGTCGTCATCGCCGAGTGCGTGCCGTCGTCGTCGTAAAGCAGCACGTCGCCCTTCAGGCGTGCATCGCCGCCGACCACGTCCCAGGCCGACACGACCAGGTCGGCACCGGCTTCGAGCTCGGGATACTGCGGGAGCCCGCCGGTGGCGACGATCACGACGTCGGGCTGCAGGTCGCCGACGACGTGCTCGTCGGTGTACGTGTCGACCTGCACATCGACACCAAGTCGCGCCAACTCGCTGTCTCGCCATTCGACGATTCCCAGCAGATCCTTGCGTCGTGGGTTGCGCGCCGCCAGCCGGATCTGCCCTCCTGTCCACGGCATTGCCTCGAGCAGCACCACGTCGTGGCCGCGCTCTGCGCACACCCGTGCCGCCTCCAGGCCGCCGGGTCCGGCCCCGATGATCACGACACGCCGAGCCCTGGTGGTGCGAGGGATGTCGTGCGGCATGGTCAGCTCGCGTCCGGTAGCCGCATTGTGGATGCACAACGCCTCGCCGGATTGGTAGATGCGATCGAGGCAGTAGGTCGCGCCCACGCATGGCCTGATCGTGTGTTCGAGGCCGAGTTGGATCTTGCGCACCAGATGCGGTTCGGCCATCTGGGCACGGGTCATGCCGACCATGTCGACGAGGCCTTCACGGATCGCGTGGCGAGCCGTGGCGACGTCGTCGATCTTGGACGCGTGCAGCACGGCCAGACCGGTCTCGGCGCGGACCATTCCGGCGAAATCGAGATGGGGCGCCGACGGCATGCCATGAATCGGGATCACTTCGCTGAGCACCGCATCGTTGACGATGGTGCCGCGGATGACGTTGACGAAGTCGATCAGCGGTTCGTCGCCAGGGCGGGCACCACTCAGACGCCGCAGGATCTCCAGGCCCGCCGGTGCATCGATACCGACGTCGAGCCGTTCGTCGACGGCCATGCGGATGCCGACGATGTAGTCCGGGCCGACTCGTTCGCGAATTGCCCGCAGAACACGCAGCGGGAAGCGCAGGCGGTTCTCGAGCGACCCGCCGTACTCGTCGGTGCGCAGATTGGTGGCCGGGGACCAGAACTGATCGAACAGGTGGCCGTAGGCCTCTATCTCGATGCCGTCCATCCCACCGGCTTTCATCCGCTCGGCGGCATCGGCGTAGTGACCGACGATGCGGTCGATGTCCCACAGTTCGGCGACCTTCGGGTGGGCGCGATGAGCCGGCTCGCGCAGCGCCGACGGGGCCAGAACCGGCAGCCAATCGTCCTGCCCCCAGCCGGTCCGCCGGCCGAGGTGGCTGATCTGGATCATCGCCGCCGCGCCATGTTCGTGGATGCCATCCGTCATCGCCTGGATCCATGGCACGATCGCATCGTCGTAGGCGTGCAGGTTGCCGAACGCCGGAGGACTGTCGGGCGAGACAATCGCCGTACCGGCTGTCATCGTCATCGCCAGACCACCCTTGGCCTTTTCGACGTGGTAGAGCCGATAGCGGTCCTTCGGCATGCCGTCCTCGCTGTACGCGGGCTCGTGGGACGACGAAAAGACCCGATTTCGCAGCCGAAGTTGCTTGAGCATGAACGGCTGCAGAAGTGGATCCGAAGTCATGGTTACTTCTTACAACCTCTGTCGACCCACGTCTGAACGGGTAGGGGCGACGAAGTCACCGAAGTGTGTAGGTTCGATGCAGACACCCCGCATCGAACTTACACACTTCGCCGGAATGGCCCAGGGCTTTCAGGGAATCAGGGCGTCGATCAACGGGTCATGTGACATCAGCTCGGCGCCCCTCGCGGTGATCAAAACCTGCTGCTCGAGCTTGACACCCTCGGTGCCGCCGACTGCGCCGATGTAGCTCTCGACGCACACGACCATGTTCTCGAGGAACTGGCCGTCGTAGCCCCAATCGGCATAGTCGGCGGCATACGCGACGGTCGGAAACTCGTCGACCATGCCGGCTCCGTGGATCATCATCATGTAGCGGTTCGGTACGTATTCGTCGGGGACCGGCCAGCACTTCTCGCCGAACTCCTTGAACGACAGCCCCGGCCTGATCAGGTCGATGTTGGTCAGGATCTGGTCCTGGGCAATGTCGTAGAGCTTGCGCTGCTCCGCCGTCGGCGCCTTGCCCGGGCAGACCAGCGTGCGCGAGATGTCGGCGAGGTAACCGAGCGGGCCGACCATGTCGGTGTCGAACGCGACGAGGTCGCCCGGCTCGATCACCCGATGGCCTGCCTCTTGGAACCACGGGTTGGTACGCGGCCCTGAGGTCAACAGTTTGCACTCGATCCACTCGCCGTCGTGGGCGATGTTGGTCTGGTGCAGGATGCTCCACAGTTCGTTCTCGGTCATGCCCGGTTGCAGTGCCTGGCGAATGCGATCGACGCCGACATCGCAGACGTCGATCGACAACTGCATGGCCATGATCTCTTCCGGCGTCTTGATCATGCGCGCCAGTTCGAGGGGCTCCTGCGCATCGAACAACTGGATGCCCGCATCGGTGAGGTGCTTCGCCCCCCACGGTTCGCAACGGTCGACCGCCAGGCGCTGGTCGACGCCGCCGTACTGACGCATGAGGTCGATGATGTCGCGCGACCACAGCTCTGCTTTCTCCTGAGTGCGCGGGCCGGCAAGGAAGTAGAACCACGGCACGGCCTTGCGTACTTCGTCGACCGAATCGAGATCGGTCTGCAAGTACATGCACGTCCCGTACTCGAACAACACGACCGGGCCGTCGACGGGCACGAACACGTATCGGCCGGGGGCGTGCAACGTCCACACGTTGAAGGTGTGCGTGTCGGTGGCGTAGCGGATGTTGATCGGGTCGCTCAACAGTGCGGCGCCGTAGTCATGAGCAACGAGCTCGGCCCGAATTCGGGCGAGCCGGTCGATGCGAAGCTTGCGGCGGTCGATGGCCCCGATACGTGCCGGCATGTCGATGGCCAGGCTCATGAGATGTCCCCCTGTCTAGACGTCAGTACCACTGGTCAGGCATAGAAGCTTTGCGTCGATCGATGAACTCGAGCAAAGCGGCATCGACAGCGTCGTCGATCGATGGCGCCTCGTACTTCGCCAGTACGTCGTGGCACAGCGCAGCGGCCCGAACCTCGCTGCTGCGTTCGCCGGCGTCGCGCCACTGCTCGAACGACGACGAGTCACTGAGGGCCGGTTCGTAGAACGCAGTCTCGTAGTGGCGCAGGGTGTGCTGTGCCGAAAAGAAGTGCTTGCCCGGGCCGATCTCCATGAACCCGTCGAGGGCGAACTGGTCGGATCGGCAGTCGAAGCCCCGCCGGCCCTGCAGGCGCTGGCCGAGGTCG
>JANOCR010000232.1:0-7309 GCA_031412355.1 Ilumatobacteraceae bacterium
GCTACGGCGTAGTCAAGGCGTTCATCGGTCACGGCATCGGCGAGCAGTTTCACACCGACATTCAGGTGCTGCATTACTACGACGAGCGCGCCAACACGGTCATGCGCCCCGGCATGACGTTCACCATCGAACCGATGATCACGATGGGCTCGTGGCAGCACAAGATGGTGTTCGGCGACGACTGGACTGCAATCACGTCCGATGGCCGGCGCACTGCGCAGTTCGAGCACACGATCCTCGTCACCGACGACGGCTTCGATGTGCTTACCGCGCCCGGTGCCGTTTCGCCGTCGGCACCGTGGCATCGTTGACCGTGTGAACCTCGGCAGTGGGCAAGAGCGCGCCTGGTTGATCCGTGTCAGCGCACAGAACGACTGTCGTTCTAGGGGCTGACGCCAAGGCACTCGGCCCCCGCCGACCTGCACGCGTAGTCTCGGTGACATGCAGTCTCCGGCACTCAACACCCGCCGCGAGCTCGATCGGCGGATCATTGCGTTGGCGATTCCGGCACTCGGAACACTGGCGATCGAGCCGCTGTACGTGCTGGTCGACACGGCGATCGTCGGACGCCTCGGCACACCGCAGCTCGGCGGGTTGGCGATTGCCTCGACCATCTTGCTGACCGTTGTCTCGATGACCGCCTCGCTGGAGTACGGCGTGACCCCCGACGTCGCCTTCGCCCACGGAGCCCGGCGGTCCGAAGAGGCCCGCGATGTGGCCACAGCTGCCCTGCGATTGGCGGTGATGATCGGCGTGCCGATGGGTGCCGTAGTCGCCGCCGCTGCCCACCCGCTGGTTTGGCTGCTGGGTGGTCGCGGCGACGTGCTGGGGTACGCCGTCACGTATCTGCGGATCAGCTGCCTGGGCCTGCCGTTCGTCCTGGTCACTTACGTCGGGCACGGCGTCATGCGTGGCGTCAACGACCTGCGCAAGCCCTTGCAGATCGTGTTGATCGCCAACGTCGTCAACGTCATCTTCGAGATCATCGCGGTCTACGTCCTCGATCTCGGCGTGGCCGGGTCCGCATGGAGCACGGTGATCGTGCAGACAGCTGCGGCAATGATGTTCCTGCGCGTCCTGCGCCCACATCGCGGCGGCGGGAAGCCGAGCAGCGAGCGGACGAGGAAGCTGCTGCGCAGTGGCCGGCACTTTGCCGTGAGGTCGATCGCGATGTTCGCGGTGTGGAACATAGCGACTGCGGTTGCGGCGCGGGTCGACACGCCAACCCTCGCCGCCCACCAGGTGTTGATACAGCTGTTCACTTTCCTGGCCCTCATGCTCGATGCCTTGGCCATCCCCGCGCAGTCGTTGGTGGCCGGCGCACTCGGCAGGCACGACACCGATGAGGCCCTGCGCGTCGGGCGCACCAGCAACCGCCTCTCGCTGTGGTGCGCAGTGCTGCTGGCCGTGGCGCTGGCGGCGTTGAGCCCGGTACTGCCGCATGTCTTCAGCGCAGACTCCGCCGTGCATTCGCGGTTGACCGCCGGGTTGTTGATCTTGGCCGTCATGCAGTTCCCCGGCGCCATTGCATTCGCGTTCGACGGTGCGCTGATCGGCGCACACGACGAACGTTGGCTGGCTCGTCAGGCGGTGATCAACCTCTCCGGCTTCGCCCCGCTCGCTCTGGCGACGTTGCTCTACCCGGAGCTCGGCTTGGCCGGCCTGTGGGGTGCGCAACTGTCGTGGATGGTGCTGCGAGCCGTCGTCAACTGGCGTCGGTGGGAGTCGCGGCCATGGCTGCGGGCAGTGGGATCGACGCCAGCAACCGCGCCGTGAGCCGTACCGATGCGGCACTCAGCCCGCTACCGGCGGCGTGATACCTGACCCACGCGGTTGCCTCGTCACTGTGCAGCACGGCGGCCACGTCGTCGAGTCGATCGGTGGTGCACGTGATCACCGGCACGCTGGGAAGCCACTCGCCGCGTCGATCGATGACCGCCTCGATGCGCCTGGTCTGATTGGCGATCAGGATCTTCGGGACCAATCGCTGGGTTACCCACCGTTGCAGCACGGGCGACAGCACCGAAACATCGACTCGTGGCGCGACATACTTCTGCTTGGCGAAGCGAACCGAACGCCGACCCCACCAACATTCGTTGGGCTCGATCAATCCGCTGGTCACGAGCGGCGGGCCGGCGGCCGAGTCGCTGACGGCGCCGACCAGTCCGTAGTACTGGTCGCGAAAGTCGGCGGTGAACGTAGCGATGTCACCGAGCACGGGACCGTCGTTGGCCAACTCGACCGTGTCGGCGATCAACCCGGTCCACTGCGATGGCATCGCAATGGCCGGACGGGCCTCGAACGTGGGGCCGTAGGCCCGGCGAACCCGACCTTGCGCGCCGCCGACCTCCCACACCCCGGCCCACACGCGCACGTTGGCGTCGAACATCGGCGTGGTCGACCACCACATCCAGCGCAGCGCGGCTTGCTGTGTCACGTCGGCGCGAATCGCAGCGACATCGCGGGTCGACAGCATCGACAAGGGAAGTACCAGCCCGACGCGTCCGCCGTGTCGGGTCAGGCGTACCGCCAACGCCAGGAACTCTGCGGCGCTGTCGGCGTATGGCCCTCCGCCGAACTTCGAACGTCCACCGCGGGATGTCGACGAGGCCAACTGGTTGAGGAACGGTGGGTTGCCGACGACCGCATCGAACTGTCGATCCTCCCAGTCGATCGACAACGAATCGCCGTGCGTCCACGACGTCGTCGGATCGATATCGACTCCGGTGACGGTGGCCGAATCGGCAAACGGCGCCAGGAAGCGGCCGTCGCCGCATGCGGGGTCGAGAACCGCGCGCGGTACGAAGTCGCGCCGCACCTCGGCGACGACGGCGTCGACCAAATCCGGCGGTGTGTACCAGGCGCCAAGGAGCTTTCGTTGTGACACCGGCATCGCCCGAGCGTAGGGTCCCACCCCGTGACCGACGCGCCAGGCCGCTATCTCACGTTCGGGCGTGACGAGTGGGCAGACCTGCGCGAGTCGACGCCGCTGACGTTGAGCGAGAGCGATCTCGAGTCATTGCGAGGCATCAACGAGAGCATTGACCTCGACGAGGTTGTTGCCATCTACCTGCCGTTGACGCGCCTGTTGAACCTCTACGTGTCGGCGACACAGAAGCTGCACAAGGTCTCTGGCGAGTTCCTCGGCACCTCGTCACCCAAGGTGCCGTACATCATCGGCGTCGCCGGCAGCGTGGCCGTGGGCAAGAGCACATTCGCCCGAATTCTGCAGGCATTGCTGGCTCGCTGGCCCGACCACCCGAAGGTCGACCTGGTGACCACTGACGGGTTCCTGTACCCGAACAAGGTCCTCGACGAGCGCGGCCTGATGAACCGCAAGGGGTTCCCCGAGAGCTACGACACCCGCCGCCTGCTGCAGTTCCTCCGCGAGTTGAAGAGCGGCACGGCCACTGCTCACGCACCGGTGTACAGCCATGTGGTGTACGACATCGTCGAGGGCGACACGATCGAGGTCCGCCAGCCCGACATCGCGATCATCGAGGGCCTCAATGTGCTGCAGGTCGGCAAGCCGGGCGAGGCTGCAACCGAATTCGTCAGCGACTACTTCGACTTCAGCATCTACCTCGATGCCGACGAGGACCACATCGAGGAGTGGTACGTGCAGCGTTTCATGAAGCTGCGTGACACCGTGTTCCAGAACCCCGCCAGCTTCTTCCGGCACTTTGCCGATCTGACTCAGGACGAAGCAATCGACCCGGCAAGATCTATCTGGCACGACATCAACGGCAAGAACCTGCGCGAGAACATCGTGCCAACGAAGTCGCGTGCTGCGCTGCTGCTGCGCAAAGGCCCCGACCACCGCGTCACCGACGTCTCCCTCCGTCGCCTGTAACCATCAGCGGTCGGCCAGCCAGAGGGGGAGGTCGGCGAGGGAAGCCAGTTCGACGAAGTGCTCGTCGTGGTCGACCTGCTCGAGATCCCACAGGATCGGGTACGGCACGTGTACGCCGTGCCCGCCGAGCGACAGCACAGGCAAGATGTCGCTGCGCACGCTGTTGCCGACCATGCAGAACCGGGTGGGGTCGACACCCAACCTCGACAGCACGGTTGAGTACGTCTCGGGATCTTTCTCCAACACGATCTCGACGTGCTCGAAGTGGTGTGCAAGCCCGCTGGTGGTGACCTTGTGCGTCTGGTGGATGAGGTCACCCTTGGTGATCAGGATCAGTCGCCGCGCCGCGCCGACCTCGGCCAGAACCTCGGGAACATGATCGAGCAACCGCACCGGTTCCTCCAGCTGCCGTCGGACCATCTCGATCATCTCGGCGAGCACCGTCGATGGGACACGGCCTCCACTGATCGTGACAGCAGCCTCGACCATCGACAGGCCGAATGACTTCACGCCGTAACCGAAGGCGGCGAGGTTCTTGCGTTCCGTCGCGGTGAGTGCCGCCTTCACACCGACACCGTCGGGCGCGTACGGGGCGACCAGTTCGACGAATCGTTCCTCGTTGAGGCGGAAGCCGTCTTCGCTGTGCCACAGGGTGTCGTCGGCGTCGAACCCGATCACGTCGAAAGCGCTCACAAAGGGCTGGTCATCGGTGGAGCGCATTGAGATAGTTGTACACCGTGATGCGGCTGACACCCATCGCGTCGGCGACGTCTTCGACGGCACGTCTCAGCGTGAACGCGCCCCGCTCGTCGAGCAAGCGGATGGCACGCTGCTTGTCTTCGCGTGCCAGCGATGGCAGCGAAGCACCGAACTCGCGCTCGACGGTGTCGATGAGCCGATCGAGCGCGCCGTGCAGTGGCGCCATTCGCACTGCGGCGATGATCGAACCTTCCCAGCGCAGCGGCATGTCGCCCGGCTCGCGCTCGTCGGCAGGAACGAGCGAGGCGCCAAGGGCTTCGACGACCGGCTTCACCGCCAACACGAACGGATGGCGTGGCAGGCCACTCATGGATTCTCCGCCAGGCGCTCGGTGTGCAGGCTGACGTGGGTGGCGCCGTTGGCGAACGCCGCGTCGAGGACTGCCCGGGCGACTTGCCCGGCCTGCGCCGCTGGAACGCTGCAACTGGAACCGAATGGACCGAAGTCGATCTCGAATCCGAGTGCTTGGGCGGCCTGGATCGCCGATATGACGTGAGGGCCGGGTTGGCCCTCGACGAACGGTTCGATGGTGAACTCCAGCAGCAGCACGCGACTGAACTGTATCGAACGACGCAGCTGCGCCGGCCCGGGGACAGGTAGGGAGGCCGGGCCGGCGCGCTGTGATGGATCAGCGGGCGCCCATCACCCGCTGCAGATCCGAACTGCGGTTGATGCAGTCGGTGCCGGCCAACTCGAAGGCTTCGTTGAGCCTGTTGAGCGCACTCTTGAACGTGGTGTTCCAGTCGCCCTCGAATTGCTGACGGGCGGGTCCTTCCCAGACCGTGCCTGCAAGAGCCGAACTGACGGTGCCGATCACCCCGTCGATTGCCAGCTTCTGTTGCTTCATCGACCGGCCGAGGCCGCTCAATTGCTCGGGATTGGCCCCGTACATGCTCATCGTTGTGTGCCTCCTTGGTAGCAGGATTGCTCACCGGCAAAGAGGCACGCCGAGTCGCCCGAAGCGGAAAGATGTTCAGCGCGGCGAGATCAGCGGCAACAGCAAACTGAGGCTGTCGGGCAGGAAGCGGTGCGTAGCGAGCATCGTCTCCAGCTCGTCGAAAGTCACCCAGCGAACCTCGGCTACCTCGCCGTCAGGGAAGGTGAAGGGTCCGTCATGCACGATCCGGTATCCGCGGCAGAGCGCTGCCAGTTGGTCGTCGAGGTATCGACCCTCCCCGACGAACTCGATGTCGACATCGACCACGCCGAGCTCCTCGGCGAGCTCGCGACGCGCCGCTGATTCGTAGGTCTCGCCAGCGGCGACGACACCACCTGCGGCGATGTCCCACCGACCGGGCCAGATGTCTTTGGCATCGCTGCGTCGATGGATCAACAGGTGACCGGTCGTGGACATCACGGCGATGCCCACCGAGCGATGCTGCAGCCGGCGGGAGCGCATCTCGGAGCGCGTAACGGTGGCGACCACGTTGTCGTCGTCGTCGACGATGTCGACCAGTTCGTCGCTCATCGGCGCAGGTCTACCATTCGCTGATGGAACTCGACTCGCTGCGCGACGGAGCCCATGACCTGCTCGGCGACATGGTCGACCTGCGACGCGCGCTGCACCAATGGCCGGAGATCGGCAACGACCTGCCGATCACCCGCGACAAGGTGCTCGAGGCGCTGGACGGCTTGCCGCTCGAGGTGACATTGCACGAGACCACCAGCGGGATCGCCGCGCTGCTCGACGGTGGTAAGCCTGGCCCGACCGTGCTGCTCCGCGGCGACATGGACGCGCTGCCGCTGACCGAGGACACCGGGCTCGATTTCGTCTCGAGGAGCGAGGGCGCCATGCACGCGTGCGGCCACGACACACACACCTCGATGTTGGTGGGCGCGGCCAAGTTGTTGAGCGCGCAACGCGCCGACATTGCCGGGCGAGTGCTGTTCATGTTCCAACCCGGTGAGGAGGGCAACCACGGCGCCAGATTCATGCTCGACGAAGGCTTGCTCGACCTGCCCGCACGCGCCGACGGTACCGACTCGCCGGTCACGGGTGCGTATGCGTTGCACATCACGTCGTCGCTGCCGACCGGCTGGCTGAGTTGCCGGGGCGGTCCGATCATGGCTGCTGCCGACACGCTGTTCATCACGGTCAAGGGACGCGGCGGCCACGCCAGCGAGCCGTACCGCGCACTCGATCCCATCCCGATCGCATGCGAGATCGTGCAGGCCCTGCAGATCATGATCACCCGCCGGATCGACGTGTTCGATCCTGCCGTTGTAACTGTCGGCAGAATCTCGGCCGGCACGGTGAACAACATCATCCCCGAGGTGGCTGAGATCGAGGGCACGATCCGCTCGGTCAGCGAGCGAACGCGACGGCTGGTACACGACGGCATTCGCCGAGTTGCCGAAGGAGTTGCTGCGGCGCACGATGCCGAGGCCGTGGTCGAACTCGTCGACGGCTATCCGGTCACCGTCAATGACAAGACTCAGGCGCAAGTCGTGCTCGACCTCGCGCGAGATCTGGTCGGCGCCGACAAGACAGTTCGCCTCAGCACACCGATCATGGGCGCCGAGGACTTCAGCTATGTGCTGCAGCAGATCCCAGGTGCGATGGTGTTCCTTGGCGGCACCCACGTCGATAGAAATCTGCGTACCGCCGCGCCGAACCACTCGAATCGTGTTGTGTTCGACGAGGAAGCCATGGTCACCGGCACGGCGATGTATGCGGCGCTGGCGATGAACCATCTC
>JANOCR010000233.1:0-12705 GCA_031412355.1 Ilumatobacteraceae bacterium
GGCGAGTGGGAGATCGTCGACACCGACAACATCACCTCGACGATCGTGCAACGACAGGTCGTGCCTGCCGCCGATGATCTGCTCCCGAACGAGATCGGATGGACCCCACGTATCGAACTCGCACCACTGACTCCCGTCCCAGGTTGGTACACCATCGTCGTGCAGTTGGGTGAGGCGATCGTCGGCGTCGACTACCTGATTGCCGACGGGCGAGTCGTCGAGTAGTCGATTTTGCGGTCTGCTATATCACCACGATCTGCTTGTTGACGACGTCGTAGTCGAGCGTTTCCATGTCCTGGCCGACCTGTACCACGGCGGTGTACTCGCCATCGGCAGCGAACAGCGACAGAAGGTCGATCGCGAACGACTCGGTCGTTCCGCGCGGCTGGTCAGTGTTGGGCCCGAAGTCCCAGTCCAGCGACAGCGTGGTGATGTTGGCGCGCTCGTATGCCCAGCACTTGCTGGTGACGGTGTACGCCGGGATGGGCCCGCACCCTGCGTTCTCCGTCGTCCACTGCAGCAGGAACCCGCTGACCGAGGGCGTGCCGGAGAAGCGGGCGATCCACTGAGGTGCACCGTTCAGCACCGCCCATGTCGCCTGGTCGACGATGCTGTCGGCGGACAGTCCGTTCGCAACCTTGAAGTCGTTGAGGCAACGTTCGGTTTCGTCACCGAAGTAACCATCGTCCACCGGGCCAAAGCAGTGCTTGAGGAGTAACTGCTGGAGATTGTTGACGGGGTAGCCCCTGGTCATCTTCTGCAGGTCTGGTTGATACCCGGTGACTTCGGTGTATGCGTCCTTTCCGTGCGGGTGGCGCGGTCGTAGTCGGCCAGCTCAGCGAGCGCGTTGCGAACTTCGGTAGCTCGTGTGCGGGTGATCTCGTACTGACGGCGCTCGTGATCATGTGGCGTGAAACCTCTGGGCCAGAATGCAGGCTGTCAACTGGTGAGCGCGACTGGCAGGCCCTGCGCTCGTGCTGCACCGGCCAGGTCGTTGTCGCCGGTGACCAGGACGAGTTCGGCATCGAGCGCGGCAATGGCGGCGGCGAGGTGAACGGCGTCGTAGCCGCGCAGTTGGTGGGCTTGGGCAAGGTCGCCAGCGTTGCGGGCCAACTCGGCGGTGATCTCGACTTGGTCGATCTCCGTGACGATCGTCTCCAGTTCCGCGACGGCGACCTCGTGCCGGCGCTTGGTGATTCGCCCCATCCGCTCGGCCCTGGCGAGCGCGGCGCGCGCCTCCGGGTAGAGCAGCCGGACGCTGACACTGCGGGCGGCTTCGTTCCACATTCGCGTGCAAGTAGCCGACGAAGGCTCGCCGATCAGCAGCGGGATCACCGCGGAGGTGTCGAAGTAGGCGATCACTGCCGCTGTTCGGCCACGAGGTCGCTGACGGTCCCTTTGGTCGTAATGCGGAGCGGAGTCCGCGAACGCTTGGCCGCCGGCGCGGGGGTGACCAGCCCCTCGGCAACGAGGCGATCAAGCGCCCGAGGTTGGTCCAGGGGAACAAGCCTGGCCACTGCCTTGCCGTGGTCGGTCACGGTCACCTCCTGGCCGTCCCGCACCACGTTCAGGTAGTGACTCAGGCGATCTCGTAGCTCTCTGACTCCTGCTTCCATTTGAGAAGTATGGCGCTTTCGGTCGAGAATATCTAGCCACATCGGGTCTCGCCGCCCGACGTGCGTTCGTGGACAGGGAACGACCTGCAGATTGTGGAGGCCTCGCCCGAGTCGTGGCGAAAGCTCGTTCGTTGGCCGTCAGCGGTGGCCGTCAAGACGCATCAGCGCTGTTGCTATCGAGCGTTCCCAGTCGGGCCACTGAGCTGGGTCGTAGGTAATCCCATCCGCTTCGACTTCGGTCCAACGGAGAATCTGCTCGATCGTCAGTCTGCGTTCCGGAGGCTCTCGCTCGTTGAACTGCTCCAAGAAGCAGCGCAACCTTCTGAAGCGTCGGGAGCGGCCAGCAGCTTCTCGAGCGTCGCGCAGCTTGTCCCCTATGGCGAGAGCCAAGCGGGTTGACTCGTGGGACCTGACGAAGGCGGCTGCTCGAAAGGACTTGCGACGGCGAGTCGGTATTACACGTTGAAGCGGAACTCCATGACGTCGCCGTCGACGGGGTGGTAGTCCTTGCCTTCGATGCGGATCTTGCCGACCTCTTTGGCCTTGGCCCAGGTGCCGAAGTCGAGCAATTCGTCCCAGTGGATGACCTCGGCCTTGATGAAGCCACGCTGGAAGTCGGTGTGGATACGGCCGGCGCATTCCGGGGCGCTGGAGCCGGCGTAGAACGTCCACGCTCTGGTCTCTTTCTCGCCGGTGGTCAGGAATGTACGGAGCCCGAGCAGGTGATAGGCGCTGCGAACCATGCGGAAAAGTGCGCCCTCCCCGAGGCCGAAACCTTCGAGCATCTCGGCGCGCTCGACCGGGTCGACGATGGTTGCCGCCTCGGCCTCGAGTTGCACGCACATCCCGATCACCTCGACGTTGTCGCCTGCCGAGGTGAACTCGTCGCGCACGCGCTGCTCGACGGCAGGGATGCTGTCGAGGTCGTCCTCGCCGACGTTTACAACGGCGAGCACCGATCGGTTCGTCAGCAAGAAGTAGGGCAGCAACTGCTCGCGATGTTCGGGCTTGAGTCCAGCTCGATATAGCGGCTTGCCGTCCGACAAGGCGTCGTACGCGGCCTTTAGCGACTCCAACTCGCCGGCAGCTGACTTGTCGAGCTTCGACTGGCGCGTGGCCTGGTGGAGCCGCTTCTCGATCGTCTCGAGGTCGGCCAGCGCCAGCTCGATCTCGACGACACGCAGATGTTCGATCGGGTCGCTGGGCCCGGTGACATCGTCGTCCTCGAACGCTCGAAGCACCAGCACGATCGCGTCGACCTCGCGGATGTTGGCGAGGAACTTGTTGCCGAGGCCCTCACCCTTCGACGCACCTTCGACCAGGCCGCCGATGTCGACCACCTGCACGGCTGCATGCACGATCGACTTCGACTTGCTCATCGCCGCCAGACGATCGACCCGCTCGTCGGGAACCTTGGCGACGCCGATGTTGGGGTCCTTGGTGGCGAATGGATAGGGCGCGGCGAGCGCGCCCCCACCCGTTAGGGCGTTGTACAGCGAGCTCTTGCCCGCGTTGGGAAGGCCAACCAGGCCGAAGCGTTCCATAGCGAAGGTGTGAGGCTACCCCGCACGCTTTCCGCTTGGCCGGGGTCGCCGTCGATCTGTGTGGCGTGAAGAGAATTCTCGCGATGGCGCTGCTGGGATTGGCGGTGTCCGTCCCCGCATCAGCCCGAGCCGGCCAGCTCGGCGCGCAGATGCCGTCGAACTGTGTCGCCCACATCAGTTTCGACGGTGGCGCTGATCTGGTCGACGACTTCCGTTGCGCCGGCATGGCGATCGAGTTCCACACTGCCGGTGTGGCGTACTCGCCAGCGGCGATCTGGGCTGGGCAGTGGCTGTTCGTCGATGAGGCCGGTCAGTTCCGGGTCGGGTCGTGCACGTTCAACCGAGGCATCCACCCGACCATCGACGCGCCATCGTTTCTTGTTGACCAACGCTTCCCGAATGACCCGACGGGGGCGAAGGGCGCCTACCTCACGTGGGGATACGGCGACACCACCGACGACCTATTGGCGGCCGCGATGTGGGCGGTGTTCCACTACTACGCCCAAGACGCCGCAGGCACCCGACGCGCATCGAACGGCGCGGTACCGCTGGTGCCCTCGCTCGACATGATCGCCCGAGCCAGCGGACGCGACGACATCCAGGACCTCGCTATCGCCTTGGACGCCGAGGCAGCGCTCTTTGCAGGCGAGTGGGCGATCACGGTCACGCTGGCGATCGACGGGCGAATCGATGTCGGCGTGATGGCAGGTGCCCAACCGGTGCTCGGGGCACGGGTCACGTTGCTGATCAGCGGGCAGGATGCCCCGACATTGGTCGAGACCGATGCCGCCGGGATGGCGCACACGTCGATGCCGGTGGCCGAAGGAACGATGACGGTCGTCGCCTCGACATCAAGTCCAGCCCCTGCTGTCGTGTACCGGGGCAGCCCTGCAGGACCGGACCCGCAAGGTGCCCAGCGGCTGGTCACCGGCGGTCCACCGCGGGTTGTCTCGGCAACCGCAAGCGTCGACGTGCCGGTCTCGACAACGACAACGACAACCACCACGATCCCGGCGACGACAACCACGACTATCCCGGCGACAACCACCACGATCCCGCCGACGACAACCACAGTCCCGGAAACAACGACCACGATCCCGGCCACCACGATCCCGGCCACCACGATCCCGACGGCGACAACAACCACCACATTGCCGCCAGAGGTCACGTCGCCGCCCGACACGACCACGACGGCTCCTGCGGTCGTGCCGCCGGCCGAAGTGCTGCCGCCGGTGCCCGCCCCACCCCCGCCTTCTCCACCGCTGCCGAAGACGGGCAGTGCGTCGGACCTCGTCTCCTACCTGGGTACTTCGTTGTTGGTCGCAGGGATCGGGATCGTGGGTGTGGCTAGCCGCCGACCGTCGAGGCGGACCGTCGATAAGGGTCATCTACACTCGATGGCATGACGCCAGTCGAGGCCCTGGAACGTGTGGTGCACTGCCTCGATCGGGCTCACGACACGGGGTTCAAGACCAAGGCGTTCGTGCGGGCACTCGCGATCGTGCGCGCGACCCCGCCCGACGAGCTCGAGGCGAGGGCCGCCGCCGGCACGCTGACCGATCTCGAGGGCATTGGCGATTCGACGGCGCGATTGATCACCGAGGCCTTGCGCGGCGATACCAGCTACGTCGAAAAGATCGAAGCCGAGTCACAGGTTCAACTCACCGAGGCGGGGGCCCTTTACCGGGCGGCCCTGAGGGGCGACTGTCACCTGCACAGTCTGTGGAGTGATGGTGGCGCGACCATCGAGGCAATGGCCCGCACAGCTCGCGACCTGGGTCACGACTACATGGTGCTGACGGATCATTCGCCGCGCCTCACCGTGGCGCACGGATTGAGCAAGGAACGATTGGATCAACAGCTCGCCGACGTGGCAGTGCTGAACGAGACGATGGCACCGTTCCGCATCCTCACCGGCATCGAGGTCGACATCCTCGAGGACGGCTCACTCGACCACAGCGACGACGTGTTGTCGCAGCTCGACGTGGTGGTGGCCAGCGTTCACAGCAAGTTGCGCATGGATCGCCAGCCGATGACCGAACGCATGGTCCGGGCAGTTGCTTCGCCACACGTCGACATCCTCGGTCATTGCACGGGCCGGATGATCGGCAAGCGCGATCCATCGACGTTCGACGCCGACTACGTGTTCGCGGCCTGCGCACAGTTCCACACCGCTGTCGAGATCAACTGCCGGCCCGAGCGGCTCGATCCGCCACGTCCCTTGCTGGATCTGGCGATCGACTATGGGTGCTACTTCGCCATCGACAGCGATGCCCATGCCACTGGCCAGCTGGAATGGCAACCCCACGGGTGCAACCGGGCGGCCGAATGCGAGGTGCCCCTCGAACGGGTGATCAACACCTGGGCCGTCGACGACCTACTGCGCTGGGTGCAGGCTGCGTAGACCGGCCAGCATGGCCGACTTGTGGGTCTTTGGACCCTGTCGGCAAGGTTCAACGGATCGTCACAATTGTCCTCATGAATCGATCTGCCGAGCAGCAATACACCGTCAACTACGACGACCTCGAGGAGGCCGTCTGCTGGCGCCTCGTCAATCGTGTCGACGTCGGCAGGGTTGGATTCGTGTATGACGGCGAGCCGTTCGTGTTGCCGGTCAACTGCGCGGTCGTCGATGGGAGAATCGCATTCCGAACGGCTGGTGATTCGATGCTGCACACCCTGGGACACGGCGTACGTGTTGCGTTCGAGGCCGACCACGTCGATCCCGTCGCCGAGTCCGGGTGGAGCGTGCTGGTTCGCGGCGACCTGTGGGAAGTCGTCGACGATGAGCTGTTGGGTCGGCTGGTCGGGGCTGCGACGCACCCCTGGGCTCCCGGGCCGATTGACCGTTGGATGATCATCGTGCCGTCTGTTGTCACCGGACGATCGATCACCCGGCACGAGTGACCACGAGGAACCAAACGGCAGCCCCTGTAACCTCGACGCCTATGTCGAAGAAGACGAAGAAGAAGAAGGCGCGCATGCGCCGATCCAAGGCCAATCACGGCAAGCGTCCCAACATGGGACGTGGCTGAGCCAACGGTTCCCCCTGCACCAGCGACGCGGCGTGAGGCCGATGTCGAGGTGCTGCACGGCGCAGCCGTCGCCGATCCGTATCGGTGGCTCGAAGACGGTGATTCCGAAGAGGTCGCAGCGTGGGTCGCTGCCCACAACCAACGAACCAGCCAGGCGCTCGAAGCTCGGCCCACATGGGGCCTGTGGCACGAGCGCCTTTCCGCGCTGACGGCTCTGCCGACTGTTGGCAGCGCGGCCGTTCGCGGCGACAAGTTGTTCGCGCTCGGTCGGGCGGCCGGTGCCGATCAGTTCGCTCTCGTCGTCCAGTCGGCCGTCGATCGCCACGCCCCGGCACGCGTTCTGCTCGACCCGGCTCAGCGCGCGGCGGATGGTGCCGTCGCCATCGATTGGTACGAGCCATCGCCTGACGGCTCGCTTGTCGCCATCGGACTCAGTGAGGGCGGCACCGAGCAGAGCACGCTGTCGGTGATCGACGTCGAGACCGGCAACCACCTGCCTGACTCGATTGCCAACGCACGGGCCTCGACAATTGCATGGCTGCCCGACAATTCGGGATTCTGGTACCTGCGCTACCCCGAGGGCGACGCCTACAACCGCCACGCGTACTTCCACCGCCTGGGCACCGACCCGACGGCAGATCCCGTGGTCTTCGACCGCTTGCCGACACCCGAGACGTGGCCCGACGTGCTGGCCAGCGACGACGGTCGCTACCTGCTCGTGCACATGCTGGTCGGATGGGGTCGGATCGACGCCGCGCTGCTCGACACCCAGTCGGGGGAGTGGCGCGATGTGATCAGCGGCGTCGAGGCGCAGTCGTCGTTCTTCTTCCACGCAGGCGAGCTGTACGGCGTCACGTCACGCGATGCATCGAATGGCCGAGTCTTTGCGGCACCGCTCGACAATCCCAGCGAGTGGCGAACGGTCGTGGCCGAACGCGACGACGTGATAACCCGCGCGGCGAGCTGCGGTGATCAGTTGCTGGTCGTCACGAGCTCCGCGGCGGTCGATACGGTCGAGTTGTGGAATGAAGACGGCACGTTTGCTGCATCGATCGACGACTTCGGGTTGATCAGCGTTCAGTCCGTCGACACCGACGGTGACGTTGCTTTCTTGACGGTCGCCTCCTTCGACGCCCCGCCCGCTCTGTACCGCGTTACTGCGGGCCGCGCCGAACGGTGGTCGGCCGAGCTCGACACATCGGTGCTGCCCCCACTGACCGTCTCGCAGATGAAGTACCCCTCGCTCGACGGCACCGAGATAGGCCTGTTCGTGATGCACCGAGCCGACGTAGAGCCATCGGAGCGGACGCCGCTCATGCTCACCGGTTATGGCGGGTTCGCGATCACCGAGTCGCCATCCTGGGTCGTTCGCGCCGCAGCCTGGTGTGCCGCTGGAGGAACGTTTGCCGTCGCCGGTCTGCGCGGCGGCTACGAGCACGGCGAGGACTGGCACCGTGCCGGACGGCGAGCCAACAAGCAGAACGTGTTCGACGACTTCCACGCGGCCGGAGATTGGCTCGTCAACGAGGGCATCACGTCTCGGGATCTCCTGGCCATCGAGGGCGGCTCGAACGGTGGACTGCTGATGGGTGTCGCGGTCACCCAGCGCCCCTATCTGGCCAGGGCCGTGCACTGCGCGGTGCCGCTACTCGACATGATCCGTTTCCCGCGGTTCCTGATTGCCCGTCTGTGGACGGACGAGTATGGCGATCCCGACGTTGCCGACGAGTTCGCCTGGTTGCACGCCTACTCGCCCTATCACCACGTCGCCGAAGGGGTGGAATATCCCGCCGTGTTGTTCACGACAGCGGAGGGCGACTCACGGGTCGACCCGTTGCATGCCCGAAAGATGGCGGCGGCCCTCACGTGGGCCAGCGCAAGCCAGGCAGACCGGCCGGTGTTGTTGCGCCAGAGCGGGCGCAGTGGCCACGGCCAGGGCAAGCCGGCCAACATGCGGACTCGCGATGATGCCGATGTGCTGTCGTTCTTCTGTTGGCAACTGGGTGTCGAGGCAATGCTCGACAGTCACTTGTAAACTCGCCCCATGCCGCGCGGATCCCAGGTGTTCGTTCGCGCATTGGCCGGGCTTGCGCTTGTTCTGGTGACTGCGTGCAGCGCGGCAGCCGCTCCCGCGGCCGGGCCCGTAACCGTCGCCGACACATCGGCTGTCGAGATCACCACCGTCGTCGATACCACCGCTCCCGCTCCCACGACATCATCGACGACGATCTCCGAGACGACGATCCTCGAGACGACGATCCCCGAGACCGCGACAGCCTCAGTCCAGCCGACGACGACGCCTGCTCCCGCGATCGACCCCAACTGTCCGATCACGCCGCATGCTGCAGTCATCGACCGCGATCGTCAACGGGCATGGCTGTGCGACAACGGCGTGGCGTTGCCCGAGTTCGTGATCACCACGGCGCGTACCCTGCCCGATCCGGGCACGTATCCCGTCTTCGCCAAGGACATGAACACCTCGTCGGCCTTCGGCGGGCACTACAGCACGATGACGCACTTTGTCGCCTTCACCCGTGGCGAGAACACCGGTGCCAGGGTTGCCTTCCACACGATTCCCGTCCTGCGGAATGGCGACTTCGTGCAGCCACTCGAATCGGTCGGCACCGAGGAACGGCACGGCGACTCGGCCGGGTGCATTCGGGTGCTGCCCGAACAGGGTCAAGTGGTGTGGGATTGGCTGGAGAAAGGTGACGAGGTCCGCGTGCTGACCTGATCACGGGTCGATCTCGTCGTCGCCTCCCCTCAGGTATGTCTGGCCTTCGACGCACTCGCCGCGGTACGGACACCAGCGGCACGAGACGCCGGGCTTCTTGAGGGCAACCTCACCCTCGATCTGCAACTGGATGAGCCGATGGATTCCATCGAGCGTGCGTCGCAGCGCGGTGCGCAACACACCTTCGGTCACGTCTTCGACGATCGGCTGCGCGGAGTCGAGGTAGAACGTGGCCAGCTTGCGTGGCGGCACATCGCGTATGAGGGTTTCGACGAGGGCATAGAACCGCAGGTCTTCGCGGTGACGCTGGCTGACCCGGCCTGTCTTCAGATCGATGATCACCTTGCGGCTTTCGCGACCATTGGGACGGCCCATCACCAGGTCGACTCGAGCGCGCAGCAGGATGGGATGGTCGAGTGGCCATTGCGCGGCGGCCTCGGTCGCCGGGTTGCTGCGCGCGTCGAGCGGCGGGAAGCACTCCATGAACTTGCTGACACGTTCGACCGCCTGTCCGCGAAGGTCGGCCTCGTCGCCGGACGAGAGGGCCGCGATCCATCGGCCGAAGTCGCGCTCCTCGTCGCCCAACCGTGCGAGGGACTCGTCGACCAGTTCGCGCGGGCTCGGCTCGCCCCGCCAGTTGAGCATCAGTTGGATTGCCTTGTGGGCAACCTGGCCCCTGGCACGAGCCGGTGTCCATTCGAAGTCGTCGGGCGCCAGGAAGTGCACCTCGCAGTCGTGCACGCTGGCCAGGGTGTGCTTGGTGATGAACAGCGTGTTGCCGTTGAGCCGATCGTTGAAGTGGGCGAATGCTTCGTTGGCCTGCTCGCGCAGATCATCGACGAGCGCAGCGTCGAACAGGGTCGGCTCGGCGGATCGCCGTAGCAACGCGAGCGTTCGCTGCTGTGCCGGGTTGAGTGCCGGGTTGGATTGCGCGGGCTCGTCCACGGTGTCGACACTAACCAGGGGGTGTCACAGGCCGCCTGTAACACCCCTGCGCGACACTGATCACATGCCCGTCAGCAACATGTCCCTCGACTTCGCCCACGCCGCCCGCACCATCGGTCGCGAGGTTCGACGTCGCGGCTTGGTTGCTCCTGGCTTTCGATGCCCGCCGCGAATCGCGGGTGTCGATCGTTCGCTACGGCGCGTCGCCAACGGGGCCGTTGTGGCAGTGCAGTTGAAGGGTCGCCCTTGGGCGGCAATCGTCGGCGACATGATCGAGGGGGTGATTGTCACCAACCAACTACAACCACCGCGGTCCGATCGACTTCGCGCCGAATTGTGGCAAGCGCTGGGGTTCGAAGCCCCACGGCTCCGATCGGTGGCCTAGATCGGTACCGCTATAAGCCATACCACTGTGGTGTTCGCCGGCACTTCTGCCTTGGCCGATTGCAGCACCCTGTCGTCGAACGCCGCCGGACCGATGCCGATCACCACCAACGCCCCGCTCTCGAAGTCGGCGAACGCGCCCTGCACGACATCGTCGATCGGGAGCACTGCCGGCGCGTCGAATTGCTGGAAGTCGCTGTCGCTCAACGCGTCGGTGTACGCGGCGACAGCCTCTTCTGCGCTCAACGACGTGGTGCGCATCTCGCTGAAGACCTGGGTCGGCAGTGCACCGAGCACTGCGGCCAGGGCAGGCAGCGTCACCACGTCGGAGACCTCGTCGGGCACGGGCAGGTCATCCCACCAATCCGGTTTGTCGACGATGGGGTCGGTACCGCACTCGGTGTCCGGATCGGGCAACGTCAGGTCGGCCAGCAGCGCGCCCTCGATCTCGGTCACGCAGCTACTGACCAGCAACTGACCGTGGCCCTCGCCGGTGTAGGTCACCAACCGGGCATTCGGTCCGAGCCGTGCCGTCAGTTCCCGCGCCCAACGAATCGGCGTCGCGGGATCATTGGCACCGCCGACCACCACGATCGGACCCTCGCCGTCATACGACAGTTCGACGCGATCGACATCGCCGACCAGGCGCTCGCACATGTTCGCCTCGGAAATCAGGTCGTCGGCGGTGATGGTCTTGGCGAACCGCGGCGCCGCAGCGCGAAGGGTCGCCGTCAATGCCTCGGGATCGTCGGGCAGCGATAGACCGATGCCGCTGGCGCATTGGATGACGGGGAACGATTGGAAGAGCGTGGTGAAGGCGCCGTCCTCGCTTCGACCGTTGTAGGAATCGGCCACCGCGAAGATTCCGATCGGATCACCGGCTTCCGCCTGTGCGAGTGCCCGCGATAGCACCGGCCATTGGCTCTCGCTGTACAACGCTGCCTGGGTTGCGCGCTCCATCGTGGCGTTGTTCGCCACCCGGCCATCGGCACCCGTGATCGGTGAGTCGTCCAACTGCTGTATCAAAGCGTCCCAGCGTGCGCCGACGTCGGTGGCCGCGAACTCGCATGTCGGGTCACCTTCGCACCAGGCGGCCCAGTTGTCGAACGCCCCCTCGAAACCCACCAACTGTGTCTCGAACTGTTGCTGAACGGTGTCGTCGTCAGGGTCGAAGGCCGAATCCAGCACCATCGCCCGAACGCGATCGGGATACATCGTTGCGTACGCCGCCCCCAGGTACGTGCCGTACGAGATTCCCAGGAATGAGATCTGGTCGTCGCCGAGTGCGGCCCTGATGGCATCGATGTCTCGTGCTGCGTTCTCGGTGGAATAAAAGCGCAAGGTGTCGCCGTACTTCTGCCGGCAGCCCTCGATGAAACCGTCTTCGGCCTCGTCCTTCAGCGCCTCTTCCTCGGTCGTGTCGGGGGTGTCGTCGACGTAGAGATGCTCGTCCATGAACGCATCGCTCACGCAGTGGATGCCACCCGAACGATCGACACCGCGGGGATCGAAGCCGATCAGATCCAGTGATCCGATGCCGAGACCGACAGCTATGGCCTGGCCGCTGAACGCGATGGGGTCGAAGCCGGACGCACCGGGACCACCCGGGTTCAGCAGCACGGCGCCTGTTCGATCACCGTCGGCCGCGACCCTGATCAGTGCAAGATCGATGCTGTCGCCACCAGGGTTGTCGTAGTCCAGGGGCACGTTCAATGTCGTGCACTCCAGTGAAGAATCCTGCGCGTTCGGATCGTCGCAGGGTCCCCAGTCGAGTGTGGAGTTGCGCGGCGCGTCGGTGGTGTCGGGTTCGGTGCTGTCGGGAGCGTCCGATGACACCGGCGCGCTGCCGATCGGGTCTGCTCGCGTCGAGCGGACATCGGCACTCGTTCCGCAGGCAGCGATGCTGATAAGAGCCAAGAAGGCCAGCACTCGACGTCGGGGCCGCATCGCCATCACGCTAGGTCACACCGCGGATCGCTCCACCTCACTTCGCCAATCGACAGCGTGATCGGATTCTCGCCGGCACCGATGCGAATAGCCTGGGGTTCTCACCCCTGCCCGGGTGGTGGAATTGGCAGACACGGGGGGCTTAAACCCTCCTGTACGAAAGTACGTACGGGTTCGACTCCCGTCCTGGCCACCGCCGTTGAACAGCATCTTTCCAAGACAGACTTGAACGGCCGCCTGCGCGTGTGCACATGCCGTGCACACACCGGGTATCGTGATGTGATGTCCGGTTCCGTCAAACGGCGCAGCGGCGGGTGGGCGTTCCGCATCGATGTTGGCACGGATCCGGCGACGGGCCGACGCTGCCAGGTCTCCAAGCAGGGCTTCGCAACGAAGCGGGCTGCAGAGCAGGCGATGGCGGAGGTGGTACGCCTGCGCCGACCACCAGCGCCGCGGTCGGCACCGGTGACCTGGTCGTTGGGCGAGTACTTGGCGCAGTG
>JANOCR010000234.1:0-9779 GCA_031412355.1 Ilumatobacteraceae bacterium
ACGCGCAGCTTCTCTTGTGCATCGACGATCGAGTCGCGGTGCACGACATCGACGCCGGCGGGCAACTCGACACCGCGATACTTGGCGGGATCGTCGGTGGTGATGGTGATGTGCTTGACACCTTCGGCCATCAGCATGCGAGTGATCTCCGGCACTGTGCGCAGACCTGTCGCATCCTGTCCGCCGGTCATGGCCACCGCCGCGTTGTACAAGATCTTGAACGTCATCGTCGTGCCTGACGCGATAGCCGCCTGAACGGCGAGCTGTCCGCTGTGGAAGTAGGTGCCGTCGCCCATGTTCTGGAAGAAGTGGTTGTCTTCGACGAACGGCGCAGTGCCGATCCATTGCGCACCTTCGCCACCCATCTGGGTGATACCGGTGACGTGGCCTGTCTTTTCGCGCGGCACGATGCTGACCATCCCGTGACAGCCGATGCCGGCACCGACCAGCGAGTCCTCAGGAACGAGCAGGCCCGTGTTGTGCGGGCATCCGGAGCAGAAGAACGGCGTGCGCACGGCCTCGGCACCCAGCGAAATTCGAACGGGCTCCGACCTGCGCACAGTGGCGAGCTGATCGGCCGGGATCCGCAGGGTCAGCACGCGGCGCAACGAGTCGACGAGGTTCTCGATCGTCAACGCGCCGTAGTGAGTGATCAGTGGTTTGCCGTCGTGGTCGACTTTGCCGACGATTGCGGGAGCATTGGCGGTGCCGTACAGCACCGAGCGAACCCGCGACTCGAGGAAGTCGAGCTTGTCCTCGCAAACCATGACCGTTGCCGTGGCGTTGGCCAACTCGCGAATGGCGCCGTGGTCCAACGGATGCAGAGCGCCGAGCTTCAGCACGCGAACACCGAGCTCGCCGAGACGCTCGGGGCTGAGACCGAGCACGCGCAGCGCCTCCATGACCTGCTGCATGTCGTACCCGCCTGCGACGATGCCCAACCAGGCGTCATCGGGGTTGGTGACGAACTGATTGATCGGGTTGGCGGCCACATAGCGCTTGGCCCATTCGATGCGATTGCCGAGCACCTCGATCTCGAGGGTGTTGGCGAACGGCACACCGACGTGACCGCTGAGCGTCGGTGTCCAAGGCTTGCCGTCGACCTCGAAAGCCGGCAGCACCGGGTCGAACCGGCCGGGCTCGACCTCGGCGATGTCAGAGCCGTCGGCGACCGGCGTGGTGATCTTCATCGCCACCCACAGCCCTGTCAGCCTCGACATCGCAAACGCATGCACGCCGAGGTCGAGCACCTCTTGCACCGTGCCCGGGTAGAACACCGGCAAGTGCAGGGCGACCAGGGTCGGATCGCTTCTCGACGGCAAGGTCGACGACTTGGCCGCGGCATCGTCGCCCACCAACAGCACCACACCACCCCTGCGACCCGTTCCACCGAAGCTGCCATGCCGAATCGCATCGCCCGCACGATCGAGGCCCGGCGACTTGCCGTACCAGATGCCTGCCACACCTTCGAACTTCGGCTTGGCGTAGGTCTGCGCCGTCTGGGAACCGAACACCGACGTCGCCGCGAGCTCTTCGTTGAGCCCCGGCACGTGCACGATGTTCAACTCGTCGAGCAACTTGCGTTGGCTCTGCAATTCACGGTCGTAGCCGCCAAGCGGCGAACCCTGGTAGCCGGAGATGAACGCCGCCGTGTTCCAACCCTTGGCCCGGTCGGCGCGCATCAGGTCGATCGGCAGCCGCACCAGCGCCTGGATGCCCGTCGCCAAAATCTGCTTCGGTGCTGCCTCGTATCGCTGCTGCAACGAGAACTGGTCGGTGTTCGATTCGGTTAACGCCATGTGACCCCCAATTGGTCGATCCTCTGAATCTACAGTCGCGCCCGCTCGATGGCATCCCACACACGTTGCGGTGTCGCCGGGCCGTCGAGGTGACGCACTCCGAACGGTGACAGCGCGTCGACCACGGCGTTGAGCACTGCGGGGATCGACCCGATCGTGCCCGACTCGCCCGCACCTTTGGCACCGAGCGGGTTGACCCACGTGGGGGTCTCCATGTGCACCAGTTCGTAGCTCGGCAACTCAGCGGCCGAGATCACCGGATAGTCGGCGAAGTTGGAGGTGACGGGGTTGCCGTCCTCGTCGTACTGCATCCACTCGAGCAACGCCTGGGCGACGCCCTGACCGATACCACCGTGTATCTGACCGTCGACGATCAACGGGTTCAGCAGCGTACCGGCATCGTCGACCGCGACAATCCGTCGCACGGTGACCTTGCCCGTCTCGGTGTCGACGTCGACCACCGCTACGTGGGCGCCGAACGGAAAGGTCGGTTGGGCCGCCTTGAAATCGCTGACGCCCACCAGTGGATCGCCCTCTGCTGCAGCCACCTCCGCCCACGTGACAGCGGGCTGCGACGAGCCGGCAACGTGGAATTTGCCGGCGTCGGCATCGAGCACGACGTCGTCGACCGCTGCCTCCAGCAGGTTGGCAGCGCGCTCACGCGCCGCGTCGGCCAGCTTGGCGGCCGCGATCACCAGCGACGAACCGGCGACCTGCACCGAGCGGGACCCGACCGTCAGCCCTCCCGACGGCACCTCGTCGGTGTCGCCATGCACCACGTCGACAGCGTCCATTGCAACACCGAGCCGGTCGGCGATGATCATCTTCCAGGTCGTCACGTGACCCTGGCCGTACGGTGTAGCCCCGGTGAGCACGCGTATGCGGCCGTCATCTTGCAAATGCACCGCGCCGTACTCCGTGGGGGCAGCGGCTGAAGTGATCTCCACATACACGGCGATGCCGATGCCGGTCTGCACGTTGCCGCCACTGGCTCGCTGCGCGGCCTGTGCAACCCGCAACGCCGGATAGTCGGCGGCATCGAGCACGCGGCGCATGGCCTCTGCGTAGTCGCCGACGTCGTAGACCGTGCCGATGCCCGTGGTGTACGGCTCCATGAACTTTGGGATGAAGTTGCGTACGCGAACCTCTGCCGGGTCAATTCCGATTTCGGCGGCGAAGTAGTCGACCGCTCGCTCGATCGCCAATGCGGCCTCGGGCCGGCCGGCGCCGCGGTACGCGGTGACCGACATCTTGTTGGTGGCCACCGAGATGCCGTGGAACGAGCAGTTGGGGATGTCGTACACACCCGGAGCCATGCGCTGGGTCATCATCGGCAGGTACGCACCCATCAACGGATATGCGCCGGCATCTTGCACCACATCGAGGTGGTAGGCGGTGATGCGGCCGTCGCGTGTGCCGCCGATCTTCACGTCGATGCGTTGGCCGCGACCTTGCGGCATGGCTTGCATCGCTTCGGTGCGGGTCTCGGTGTAGCGCACCGGCATGTCGACCTTCTTCGACAACCACCCCAGCGTCAACTCCTCACCGATGGTGCGCGACTTGACGCCGAAGCCACCCCCCACATCGGGCACGACTGCGCGCACGCGATCCACCGGCAGGTCGTACAACTTGGCGAGGATGTCGCGGGTCGGATGCGCGCCCTGGCACGACGAGTAGTGAACCAGACGATCGCCGTCAGGATTGGGTTCCCAGTACGCCAGCCCGCTGCGCGGTTCGATCGGTGATCCGTTGATCCTCTGGTTGACCACTCGCAGATCGAGCACGACCTCGCACTCGGTGAAATCAGCCGTGTTCTCGGATGTGAACGTGGCATAGGTGTTCGTTCCGAGGTCGGGATGCACAAGCGTGCGGTCGCTCAATGCGTCGTCGTACTCGACCACGGCCTGCAGCGGCTCGATCTCGACATACACCATCGCCGCGGCGTCGACGGCCGTGTGCCGGTCGACCGCCACCACAGCCACGACTGGCTCGCCGACGAACCGCACGGTGCCCTTGGCGATCAGCGGGCGTTCGCTGCCCGGCTTCAGGATTGGCTGCACATGTGGGAACGGCGGGAGATCGAGATCGTCTCCCGTGAAAACCCCCAGAACACCTGGCACCTTCTTGGCGTCATCGACGTCGTAAGACAGGATCCGACCGTGCGCGTACTCGCTGCGCACGAAGTGCACCCATGCCGCGTGCACGGGTACGTCCTCGACGTACATGCCCCCGACGGTCAGCATGCGAGGGTCTTCGACACGTTGCACCCGATTGCCCAGAATGCTGCCCATATCGGCGGCGAACCTAGCTGGTGTCGACGTGGTGTGATGTATTCGTCGTCCCGATAGATGGAACCGTCGCAACGACTGCGATTTCGTTATGGTGCCCCGGTGCGCACCAAGGTGGCGATCGTCGGGGGCGGCCCCGCAGGAATGTTGCTGTCACACCTGCTGTGGAGGGCCGGGATCGACAACGTCGTGATCGAACAACGATCCCGAGAGTACGTGGAGGCCCGCGTTCGCGCGGGCGTCATCGAGCAGGGCACCAGTGACCTGCTGAGGTCGTTGGGGCTCGGATCGCGGATGGACCGCGAAGGCTTCATCCACGAAGGCGTCACGATCTCCAACGCCCGCGCGCCGTTCCGCATCGACTTCATGTCACTGGTCAAACGCGCTGTGATGATGTATGGCCAGACAGAGATTCAGAAGGATCTCTACGACTCTGGCGCCGGGTCCGGCTGGCCGATTGTGTTCGAGGCGGAGGACGTGCAATTGCACGACATCACCAGCGCCTCACCATCGCTGACCTACGCGGTCCACGGCCAGGCGGCGACCGTCGAAGCCGACTACATCGCCGGATGCGACGGGTTCCACGGCGTGAGCCGCCACGCCATGCCGTCCAACGTGCGCCGCGAATACGAACGTCTTTATCCGTTCGGCTGGCTGGGTGTGTTGTCCGAGACCCCGCCCGTCAGCCACGAGTTGATCTACGCGCGCCACGAACGCGGGTTCGCGCTGTGCTCGATGCGCAACCCCATGCTGTCGCGCTACTACATCCAATGCCCCGCCGACACCGTTGCCGCGTCGTGGAGCGACGATCAGTTCTGGGACGAGTTGCGTCGCCGGATTCCCGAAGAAGCCTCGTCGGCGTTGGTCACCGGACCCTCGATCGAGAAGTCGGTCACCCCTTTGCGCAGCTATGTCGCCGAGCCGATGCAGTGGGGCACGCTCTTGTTGGCCGGCGATGCCGCGCACATCGTGCCACCGACCGGCGCCAAGGGATTGAACCTCGCGTTCTCCGATGTCTACTACCTCGCGGAGGCGTTCGCAGATCGATACTCCGAAGGATCGACGACCGCGCTCGACGGCTACGGCGCGAAGGCGCTGCGACGTGTTTGGAAAGCGGTGCGATTCTCGTGGTGGATGACCACGATGCTGCACACGTTCCACGATGCCGGCGAGTTCGAGCACCGAATGCAGGAGACCGAGCTCGACTACCTCGCCGGGTCCGTGGCCGCGCAAACAGCGATGGCCGAGAACTACACCGGCCTTCCGTTCTAGGCAAGACCGAATCAATCGGCCGCAGGTCAGCCCGACTACCGTGCAATTCGATGGGCGACTATGACGACGGCACGCTATTGCGCACCGAGGGGCGCGGCGCCGACCACGTCGAGCGGTCGATGGCCAACGCCACAGATCTCGACCGGGTCTTCCTCGATTGGATCACGACCAACGTATGGGGCGACCTTTGGGCCGATCCGACGATCGATCGCAAGACTCGCAGCATGATCACCATCGCAATACTCGCAGCGCTGGGTCGCGACGAGTTGGCGCTGCATCTTCGCGCCTCGCTCGCCACCGGAGTCAGCGACGCCGAGTTGGCGCAGGTGTTGCAGCACGTCGCCATCTACGCCGGCGTGCCTGCGGCGAACCACGCCTTCCAGACAGCAAGATCGGCGCGGCAGTCGTGACCACTACCTACACCGCCCGCGCCCACCAGGACCATCCACCATTCCTGTACTCCGACTATCGCTCCACGGTGAAGCGCGCACCGACGCACGATCTCGTCTCGATCGTGCAGACCTTGACCGAGACCACAGGGCCCGGGCCGGCGTGGACCCACCTCAGCGTCGACGACGCCGACCTGACCACCAACGCTGGAACGGGCTCCGAGGCGATCGGCCAGCGAAGCATCATCACCGGGCGGGTGTTCGACGAGAACGGCGACCCTGTCCCCGACACGTTGATCGAGATCTGGCAGGCCAACGCGTGCGGTCGGTACGTGCATTGGCGCGAGACGGCGTTCCCGGCGCCGCTCGACCCCAACTTCCTCGGTGTCGGCCAGGCTCGAACGAACGTCGACGGCGAGTATCGGTTCCTGACGATCAAGCCGGGCCCGTACCCGTGGGGCAACCATCCGAATGCATGGCGACCCGCGCACATCCACTTCTCGCTGATGGGCCCGTCGGTCGCGACCCGGCTGGTCACGCAGATGTACTTTCCCGATGACCCGCTGTTCGACCTCGACCCGATCTTCCAATCGGTGCCGGCGCACAGCCGCCATAGTCTCATCGCCGCGTACGACCACTCCGTGACCATCGAGAACTGGGCGCTCGGCTATCGCTGGGACATCGTCCTGCGCGGCCCCGAGGCCACACCGTGAGTGACGTCGTGTATCGGCAAACTCCGTCACAGACCGTCGGCCCGTACTTCACCATGCGACTGTCGGGCGAGGGCGAGAACGTGTTGACCACACCGGAGACCCGTGGCGAAAGAGTTCGCATCGAGGGACGGGTGCTAGATGGCGACCGCAACCACATCGAGGATGCGTTGCTCGAACTGTGGCAGGCCGACAGTTCCGGCTGCTATCGCCATCCGGCCGATGATCGAAGCGACGTGTCACCCGATCCGGCATTCTTCGGCTTCGGTCGATGCTCCAGCGACTTCAACACGGGCGCGTACTCTTTCCTGACGATCAAGCCTGGCCCTGTCCCCCACCCGGATGGCGGTCTGCAGGCTCCACACATCAGCCTCACGATTCAGGCAAGGGGGATGTTGAATCCGACCTTCACCCGCATCTACTTCGCCGACGAACCAGCGGCCAACGCCGCGGACCCTGTGCTGCAGTCGGTGCCGCAGGCCCGCCTCCAGACACTGATCGCACAGCGGGTCGACGGACCCGATTTGTCGGTGCCGACGTACCGCTTCGACATCCGTTATCAGGGCGACGACGAAACCGTCTTCTTCGACGTGTGATCGCATGACCCTGTACCCCGGATTCTCGACCGCTCGGATGGACGCCGTTTTCGCCCTGCAGTCACGGGTCGCGGCGATGGCGCGGGTCGAGGCTGCTGTCGCCATAGCGCAGGGCGCCGCCAGCATCATTCCTGCCGATGCTGCCACGGCCATCGCCGACGCATGCGGGCAGCCCCTTGCCACCGAGGTCCTGGCCGCCGAGATCCTGGCTGCCCAGATCTTGGCTGATGGATGGCAGGTCGGCACACCGGTGCTCGGGCTCCTCGACGAACTGCGACCGCGACTCCCCGACGCGTCTCGCCCGTTCCTGCATCACGGTCTCACGACGCAGGACGTTGTCGACACGGCCACCATGCTGTTGGCCGCCGAAGCCATGCAGCACCTCGCCGATCTTACGGCCGCAGCAGCGTCCTCGTTGCGGGAGATCATCCAGCGCAGCGGCTCCGTTGCCACCCAGGCTCGGTCGTTCCTGCAGCCCGCCGACGTCACGACTGTCGGATTCCGCACGGCTCGATGGCTCGCCCAAATCGATCACGTCCGTCGTCGCATCGCATCGGCGGAAACCCCAGTGCAACTTGGCGGTCTGATCGGCGACCGGATCGGAATCACCGACGACGTCGCGCGTGCAGCCGCAGCCCACCTCGGTCTGCACGCCCGACTCCCGTGGCACACCGATCGGTCGCCGGTCATCGCCTTGGTCGACATCGTCGTCGACCTCGCCAGGTGGGCGACCAAGGTCGGCGGCGACATCGCGCAGCTCGTTCAACTCGGCGAGATCACCACGCGCGCCGGAGGATCATCGGCCGCGGCGGGTAAACGCAATCCGATCGACGCGATGCGGGCGATGGCCGCCGCTGAGGTGTGTGCCGGTGTTGCAACGGTTGTCACGCATACAAAGCCGCACGAACTCGAACGCGGCCTGGGCAGCTGGCACGCCGAGTGGTTCGCGATTCCACTCGTGTTCCAGACCGCCGGCGCCGCGGTCGAGGCGGCCGGCGCGGCGCTCGCTTCACTCGAGGTCGAGCCGTCGGCGTTGGTGGTTGCCGACGACCGCCGAGCCGCAGCAGACGCCTTTGTCAACTCAGTGCTGGAGCAGTCACCATGACCACGTTTGCAACGACCCCAACCGGCCTTCGCGTCGCCTATACGGTCGCCGGCCGGCCATGGCGACCTTCGCTGGTCCTCACCCATTCGCTGGGCAGCGATCACCGCATGTGGGATTTGCAGGTCGAGGCACTGAAGGACCAGTACTACATCGTGTCGATCGACAACGTCGGCCACGGCGACAGCGATGTGCCGGCCGGCGACTACTCGATCTCCGACATGGCGACGGCCGTCCTGGCCGTTGCCGACACGGCAGAGCTCGAGCGCTTTCACTACTGCGGCCTGTCGGTCGGCGGCATCACCGGGCAGTGGCTGGGTGTGCACAACGCCGATCGGTTGCTGTCGCTGTCGCTGTGCAATACGGCCGCGAAGGTCGGCACACCCGATCTGTGGGCCGAGCGTATGCAGATCGCCCAAACGCAAGGGATGGCCGCGCTGGTCGATGGCGTCATCTCCCGGTGGTTCTCACCCGGTTACGCCGACCGCGAACCGCAACGGTTTGCCCAGGCGCGCGAAACGCTCTTGGCCACGGACCCCAACGGCTATGCCGGTGTGTGCGCTGCGCTGCGCGACGGCGACCTGCGTGATGTCGTTGGCTCGATCACGCTGCCGACGTTGGTCATCGGCGGTGTGGCCGATCAGTCGACCCCGATCGAGCAGGCTCGCTGGTTGCACGAGCAGATCGCCGGAAGTCGGCTGGTGGAACTCGATGCGGCGCATCTCAGCAACCTCGATCGCGACGCCGAATTCACTGCCGCACTCGATCAGTTCCTGGGCGAGGTCACGCCCTGAGTGGCGTCGCGTTGCGCTCGCCCTAGAAACTGCCTTCAGCAAGACGGTCGATGCCCTGGGTGAGGATCAGGTCTTCGTGCAGCTCCATCCACACGTCGTGATATGAGCCGCACATCACGCCGGTGAACATGCGCTGGTCACCGTTCTCCAGTGCCGTCCGACCGCCTGCGAGGCGAGCCGCGTAGCCGTCGTATCGCTTGGCGACCTCGGCGAACGCGTGACAGATCGGCTGGGCTTCGTCGTCGAGCGCCCCGAGCCGCTTGATGCACTCCTGGTCATAGGCCTCATCGGAGTGGTCGTTTGGCTCGCCGTCGCGCAACTGCCAGTCGGCGCACAGGGCCTTGAACGCCTCGTTCAAGCCGAGGAAACGGTGATACTTCTCGGCGAGGCCCTCGCGAAATCCCGGTCGGCTGACGTCTTCCTCCAGTGCGATCACATATGCCTCGCGACCGTCGGGGGTCAGCTGCCACAGTCCGCGAGCCTCGCGATAGTTGGTGTGCCCTTGCTCCTGCATGGCTTGCAGATGGGACATCACCTCGTCCTCGGGCAGGCCGGCCAACTCGACGAGGTTCTCGACCTTGACGAATCCCTTGATCCGCAGCGCGTGATGAACCCTGAAGCGAGGACGGGAGTCATGAGCCATTTGTCTCACAATACTCACGCTCTACAGTTCGCACATGAGTCCGACCGACCCACCGTTCCGAGCCGACCACGTCGGCAGTCTGCTGCGACCTAGAGCCGTGCTCGACGCGCGCGAGCAACATGCCACGGGCGCCATCACGGCTGCTCAGAAGCGATCCGTCGAGGACGAGGCCATTGCCGACGCCGT
>JANOCR010000235.1:0-4597 GCA_031412355.1 Ilumatobacteraceae bacterium
CCCCCATCACCCAGAACGCCGGCTCTGCGTGCGCGTCTCGCTCACCGTCATCGGGCGCGTGGCGTGCCACCCGGGGCGTACTTTCGCGCCCGTACATTTGATCGGGCGCGTCGTGAGCCACCTGTGCGCTCACCCACACAAGGGGCGCCGCGGTAGGTGCACGACGGCGATGACAGTGGCCCACGCTGCCATTCCAACGGCGAGCCACAGTGCGCCGCTCATCGAATCGATGAAGGCGTTGCGGGCGAGTGATGCGATTCCGGGTCCGTCAGCTCCGAGTTGTTGGCTCATTCCGACGGCTGCACCGACGTTGTCGGACAGCACGGCTCGTACTGGAGCAGACAGTTCGGGGTAGCGGGCGAGATCGTCTTGCAGCGAGGAGGTGTAGCTCATCGCGGCGACACTTCCGATGAGCGCGACACCCAGCGCGCCGCCGAGTTCGCGCACGGTGTCGTTGATCGCTGAACCTACTCCGGCTCGTGCGGGTGGGAGTGTCGACATGATCAGATCTGTGGCGGCCGGCATCGCAATCCCTGCTCCGAGACCGAACAGCAACAAGCCGACCCCGGTGGGCAGGTAGGACGAACCGTCGATGAAGGCAGCCTGCAGTGCGACTCCTGCAGCGGCGAAGAGCATGCCGGTTGCGATCGTTGCCCTGCCGCCGAACTTTGGGGCGAGGTGTGCTCCGGCGCCGGTTCCGATCAGCATTCCCATTGCCGCTGGGACGAGCGCGAGACCGGCGACCAGTGGCGTGTAGTCGAGGATGAATTGGAGATATTGCGCTTGCAGGAAGATGGCACCTGACATTGCGAAGAAGAGCAGGGCGAGTCCGATGCTGGCGGCAGAGAAGGCGCGGTTGCGGAACAGGCGGACGTCGAGCATCGGGTTGTCGCGTCGCATCTCCCAGGCAACGAACAGCACTCCGGTGACGATTGCGATACCGAGTCCGGTCAGCGTGGTGGGCGATTGCCATCCGTTCTCGGGGCCTTGGATGATGGCGTAGACGAGCGAGCTGATAGCGGCGACTGACAACAGCGCGCCGATGGGGTCAAGTCTGGTCGCTTTCGGGTCGCGAGATTCGGGGATGTAGTGCAGGGTGCCGATCAGCGCCAGGGCGAGTAGTGGCACGTTGATCCAGAACACTGATGACCATGAGAAGCTGCGCATCAGCATGCCGCCGACTATCGGTCCGAGGGCGATTCCGACACCGCTGACCGCAGTCCATGTGGCGATCGCCTTGGCTCGTTCTCGGGGGTTGCCGAAGGCGTTGACCAGGATGGACAACGTCGTGGGCATAATCAATGCGCCGCCAACACCCATGACGCCGCGACCGATGATCAGCGCGGATGTCGATGCCGCTGTCGCGGCGGCGATCGAGCCGGCCAGGAAGGTTCCTAGCCCGGCAAGGAGTGCCCGTCGGCGGCCGAATCGGTCGCCGAGGCTTCCTGCGGTCAACAGAAGCCCGGCGAACACGATCGTGTAGGCGGCGACCACCCACTGCAATTGGGCGGCGCTCGCGCCGAGGTCGCCAACCAACTTTGGAAGCGCGACGTTGATAATCGTGTGATCGATCGAGGTGACAAGTTGGGCGAGCACGAGGACGCCAAGTATTCGCCATCGTCGTGGGTCGCTCGCGTGGGGCTCATTGAGTTCCTGTGATGTGGGGGTTGGACGGCCATGCATTGTCGCTCCTTTGATAGTTACGTTACGTCACAGAAGTGAAGTATCGTAACTAAAGCACAGAGACGCACTACTGTCAATATCCGTAATTCTAATTATGACATGTTACAGTTGGAGTATGAACCAAGTAGCACCGCCAACGGCGCAGGCCACGACGTCGCGCCCTTCGAGGCGAGACCGGCTTCGCGCCGCCACGATCGAAGAGCTGAAGGCAACAGCTATGCGCCTGATGCGCGAGCAGGGCGCAGACATCCGGTTCGCCGACATCGCCCGCGAGATGGGCGTCAGCGCACCAGCGCTCTACCGTTACTTCGCCGATCGCGATGAATTGCTCAGCGCAATAATCGCCGACGGCTTTCATGACTTCGCCGCGACCATCGCCGACGCGCTCGACGCGTCCCCAGCCGACGACCTGAATGCCCGAGTTCAAGCGATGGGACGCGCCTACCGGCGCTTCGCCGTCTCGGATCCGCAGCGCTTCTCATTACTGTTCGGGCTACCCGTCCCCGGTCATGCCGCACGCGCCGACACGGCAGCGGTCGATGCCAACGTCACCGCCATGGCCAATTTCGAGCAGCTCGTTCGAAGCGTGATCGACAACGATGCGCTGCCCTCCCCGCTCGTAACCGACGTCGGGCCGGCAATCGCCAACGAGGTCCAGACGATTCAAGCCCCTGCCGGCGCCCGGATTCCCGCAGCGACGTACCAAGCCTTGCTCCACACAATCGCCGCGGTCCACGGGTTCGCCTGCCTCGAAACATTCGGCCACCTCGGATGGATAAGCGAACAAGCCCGAGACGACCTCTTCGACGCACAGATCAAACTCCTCGCCCAAGTCATGGGCGCCCCATCGGACTCCACGAAGCACTAGGAGGCACTATGAAGGTCACGTTGCTGTTCTTCGATGGCTGCCCGAACTGGCAGGACACCAACGCCAGCTTGGAGTTGCTTGCCGGCGAGTTCGGCTTCGACCTCGATCGATGCCAGGTCGAGACAGTCGAGGACGCTGAACGTGTGCACTTCCGCGGGTCGCCCACAGTGCTGATCGACGGTAGTGATGTGTTCGCCAACGGTGACGAACCAATCGGATTGTCGTGCCGCGTGTATCGCACCGAACACGGTCTTGCGGGTGCGCCAACCATCGAGCAACTGCGTGACTTCCTCGTTGCAGCGAACTTCGACGCTGCTCCCTGACGCCTCCCAGGCCGCCGGTTCGAGCGGAGGGCTGTACGCAATCGGCAGGCGGCGCGCTTCGGGTTGAGCGCGATGGGAATATACCCACAGGGGTATAGGTTGTGCGTGTGGCAGCGGGATCCAGGTGGGTCCCCGAACCGAAGAGGACTAGAGATGTCAAACGTAATCCACGCAGACGACCAGGAAACTTTCCAACGCGAGGTACTGAATTCGACCCTGCCCGTGATGGTGGACTTCTGGGCGGCTTGGTGCGGCCCGTGCCGCGCAGTGGCACCCGAGGTCGAGGCGCTGGCCGACCAATACGGGGCAGCGATCAAGGTGGTCAAGGTCGACGTCGACGCAAACCAGGTCATCGCCAGCCAATACGAGATTCGCGGCATTCCGATGATTGGTTTGTTCGAGGGTGGCAAACTCACCAAGCAGGTGGTGGGCGCTCGTCCGCGTCATGCGATCGAGACCGAACTCGGTCTGACCCGCTTCGCTGCGACTGAGAGTGCTGCAGTACCCACGGCATAGATCAGAAGGTGAGCCAACGCAGCGATTCCACGGTGCCTTGGAGAGCGAGTCGACGCCACAGCACGGGGTTCTCGGTCGACTGGCTGGCATGGCAGGAGATCGCCTCGTGTTGGAGCCGGCGGTCGACCTCGATCTCGAGATCGATCTCAAGCGGCTCGCGTCCTATGAAGCTGGTACCGAACTCATCGTTCAACGTCGCAGCGACCGAGTTGGGCACGCACCAGGCAAGGACCGGCACAGCGAGACCCTCGCCGGCCGAGAGCGCGGCCTCGGTGGCGCGCTGGTGATCTGGGTGCCCTGTGATGCCACCTCTGTCGAACACGAGGAGGCAATCGATCGATTCCCGCTCGGCCGAAGTCTTCACCTCACTGGAGAGCAGCTCGAGCGGTGACTCCGACAGGGCTCCATCCGGGTACGACAGCAGCCGAAGGGAACGGATTCCGAGGATCGTTGCCGCTGCGGTCAGTTCTGCAGCCCGCACGACCGTGAGATCGGTGTCATTGGCGCCGAGCGTCGAGGCCTCGCCATGGGTGAAGCACAGGGCGAGCGTCTCGATGCCCAGTCCAGCGAACGTCGACAACACTGCGCCAAGTCCGAACGACTCGTCGTCAGGGTGAGCACACACGGCGAGCACCGACCGAAACGGGAAGTATTCGGGGACTGTGGCGACGAGTGCAGACATGGGAGGACACCACGGTATGGCGACGCGAGGCTCCGCGGGTGCGCTTTGTGCTGCGGGTCCCGAGATCGCTCGTCAGTCGTCGGAGTAGGGGATCGGGTGGTCGCCACCCAATTCAGCGAAGCGTTCGTTGATGGCTACCGAGAGGATGTCGCGGTCGTAGGGGATCGGGACGAGCGCGCCATAGAGGATGGCTTCGATCTCGATCATGCTGCCCATCCCGCCCAGCGCGAAGTATCGCATCCACAGATCGGCGATCGTCAGCCCCGCCTCGCGACGCGCGTTTTCGAGAACTTCGATGTCATTCATGGCGTGCGCTCACGTCTGCGATCCGTTGTCGATGTGGGCTGAGGCGACGATCGCTGCTGCGTGCTGGCGGACGGTCGTCTCCGCGGCGCGTGCGGCCCTGTACAGCGTCGCAGCAGCGTGATACGGGGTGGCGTGCTCGCGCGACATCAGCATTCCTTGTGCTTGGGCGATGACTTCGCGGGCGAGCAGTGCGTCTGCAATTCGCTCGGCCATCTGGTC
>JANOCR010000236.1:0-8044 GCA_031412355.1 Ilumatobacteraceae bacterium
TGGGCAAGTGTCCGGCCGAAACACGTCCTGAACTGACCGGCCGGCTGCGCATGCTGATCAACTCCATCGAGATCGTCAACGCCCCCTCTCGACCGATCAGCCGCTGACGAACGCGGTCACATCTTCGCGGGCGTAGAACGCCGTGGCGCACCTGTTGCAGCCGGCGGCAGCGGTCTCGGCGTCGAACGAGTCCGAATCGGCCTCGAATGACTGGGTGAATTCCTCGAAGTCAGCGAGGGTTGCTTGCTCCCAGTTGATCACCGAAACCGTCGGTTCGATCTTCTTGAGGAAGGCCCCCAACAACTCGATGCAAGCAATGCGATGGCACTGTTGAGTGTGACCCTCTTCATGGCAATCTCCGTCTTGTTCCAACGTGAAGATATCGGCAGAGTGCCCCCGGATACTTGAGTGCCACCGGTCTCATCGCCTGCGGTGAGCAACGATTTGGACTAAGCAGTACCAGATGGCCATCGAGTCAGATGACCCAGCAACGGGTGAATTGCCCCGTGTGTCGCCAGACGACACAGGTGGCCCGCCGCGCCCTTGGCGGTTCCGGCCGTTCCGCTTCACGCTCAAGTTGCTGGCATTCGTCACGATCGTCTATTTCGCGATGGTCACGATCGTCCCTGGTGTCCGCGAGGCCACGGGCAAGCTGCGCACTGTCAATCCCGCGCTCCTCGGGCTGGGTTTGTTGCTGGAGATGGCCGCGCTTGTCGCCTACACGTTGCTGACCCGTGCAGCCCTCGGCGACGAGGCACACAAGATCTCCCGAGCCCGGCTGTTCCGCATTCAGATGAGCACGAAGGCGTTGTCGAGCATCGTGCCCGGAGGCAGCGCTGCGGGTTCGGCCATGGGCTATCGGTTGATGACCCTTTCGGGGGTGCACGGACCCGACGCCGGGTTCGCGCTGGCCACGGCGGGGCTCGGCTCCGCCGTCGTGTTGAACTTCATCTTCTGGATCGCGCTGATGGTGTCGATTCCCATCCGCGGGGTCAACCCTGGGTACGCGACGGCCGCTATCGCAGGGATCGTGTTGATGCTGATCGCAAGCGGCATCGTCTTCGGATTGATGGAAGGCCAGGGACGCGCAGAGAGGATCCTGCGCTGGATCGCCCGACGCCTTCGACTCAGCGAAGATCGAACCGCAGCCGGGGTTCGCCACATCGGCCTTCGACTTGAGGATCTTGCTGGGGACCGCCGGTTGCTCGGTCGTGTCCTTGGCTGGGCAGCCGCCAACTGGATCCTCGATGCGGCGGCACTGTGGGTGTTCCTGCGCGCCTTTGGCGCATCGACCGAGTTTGACGCACTGATCGTGGCATTCGGCCTCGTCAACGTACTTGCGGTGATCCCGATCACACCGGGCGGTCTCGGGATAATCGACGGCGGTCTGCCGATTGCACTGGTCGGTTTCGGACTGCCCAGTTCGACGGCGGTGCTGGGTTCGGCGACCTATCGCCTGGCCCAGTACTTCTTCCCGATTCTGCTCGGCGGATTCCTCTACGCCACGCTGCGCGTCGGGCCATGGAGCATCAGGCGGCGCGAGCGCCTGCGACGCCTACGCGACATCGCGGCAGACCCATCGAACAACGAACGGGCCCTCGACTTCTCGGTGCGTTTCGCCCAACGCCGCAGGGCCATGGGCGATACGTCCCCGACCTTGCCTGCCGAGGGTGACGGCGACGACGACGGCTAGCTACTGTCGAGTGCATGACCTCGCACGAGCGGCCATTCGGTAGGTGTCTCGAAGACTTCGTGATCGGCGACGTCTACAAGCACTGGCCGGGCAAGACCATCACCGAGTACGACGATCATCTGTTCTGCATGATCACCATGAACCATCATCCGCTGCACACCAACGATTGGTTCGCTGCCGAAAGTGTGCAGGGCCGAAACGTGGTTGTCGGCAATCTCGTCTACTCGCTCGTGCTGGGCATGAGCGTGCCCGACATCAGCGGTGCCGCAATCGCAAACCTGGAGGTCGAAACCCTGCAGCACAAGTTTCCGACGTTTCACGGCGACACCATCCACGCCGAGACGCGAGTGCTCGACGTGCAGGAGTCGAAGTCGAAACCCGATCGCGGCATCGTGACGGTCGAGAGCAAGGGGTTCAATCAGCACGGGCAAGAGGTTTGCTACTTCCGTCGCCGCGTGATGGTGTGGAAGCGCGACAGTCTTCCGCCGCGCCGCCGGCCGTACGACGATGCCGACGTCTGGGCCGAGTAGATCCAGTGGAGTGCTTCACGCCCACCCGGGGTGGCGGCAAACACTCCACTGAGGTGTTGCGGTGGGGGACTGGCATTGCAGTAGAACTACCATAACGGTATGCTCTATGCATGCCAACACAGCTAGCAATTCGTATACCCGACGACTTGCTCCGCGACCTCGACTGGGTCGTGATTCGTCTCGACTACGACAGCCGAACCGAAGCGATGCGCGATGCCCTGATCCGCCTGGTCGATCAGGAACGTCGCAAAGAGATCGGCGAACAGATCGCCGAGGGATATCGGCGAATGCCGCAGACCGAGGATGAAATTGCGGGCAGCGATCAGGCCTTGATCGACTCCATCAACGAAGAGCCATGGGAGAAGTGGTGGTGATGCGCCAGGGCGACATCTGGTTTGGCCAGACACCGAGCGAAAAGGGACGCCCGTATCTCGTGTTGACTCGCAACGAGGCGATCGGAGTCCTGAACACAGTGCTGGTTGCCCCGGTCACTCGATCGGTACGCGGTATCCCCACCGAGGTGCCGCTCGGTCCTGACGATGGGCTCCGATTGGACTGTGCCGCTTCCGTCGACAGTTCCCTGGCGATTCGCCGGGCGTACTTGACGACCCATCTCGGTTCACTGAGCTCGGGTCGCTGGCCTGACGTGTGCGCGGCAATGCGTGCCGCGATCGACTGCTGAGCTATTCCGCTGCGTCTTGGCCCGCTGCGTCTTGGCCGGAGGAGATGGCGGCGACGATCTCGTCGAGGGTGGCATCCGCGTAGGCGATCATCTCGTCGTCGGTGCGATCCTGGATGGGATGCGGCGTGAAGACACGGGCCACGGTTGGAAATCCGAGCGCCCTCGACTGCGCGTCCGCGGCGTCGACGAACTGCGCTGAGGCGACGAACATGGCCGGCACACCGCGTGACTCGAAGTCAACAATGTCGTGCACACTGCACGACGTACAACTGCCTCAATCGGCGAGGGCCTCGATCACCAGCTCGCACTGGGTGGCGATCTCGTGGCGCAGATCCACCGGTGCGGGCTTGGCGAAGGTCGGCTTCTTGAACCGCAGCACAGTGGCGCCGAGCTCGCTCAATCGTTGCTCGATGCGATTCAAGAACACGTCGCCGCGTGGCTTGGAGATGTCGAGCAGCCCAACTGTCCTGCCGTGTAGCGAAGCGGGGCGAGGCAGCAGCGAACGCTGCAAAATCGTGCGCTCGTTGGTCGGATCAAGCAGCACCCTGGTCATCGCTCAACTCTTCTCGTCACCGGCTGCGAACCGGTCGCCCCGTTGGCCCACCCGCCAATCATGGCAGAGAACAATCCCGCGCCACCACCGGCGTGCACCAACAGCAGCCCGTCAGTTCGGAACTTGCCAAGGGTTTCGTTGGCCAGCCATTCGGGCACGCCTTCAGCCATGTCGGCCGCGCCACGCACAAGTTCACTCCCATGAATTTGCAGCCGGTCGTGAAGCTCGGCGAGCAACCTGGTGCGGTCCCACCCGGCGTCGGCGAACACGCGACCGTGCTCAGGTCCGACCACCAGAACACAGTCAAATCCGATCACCAGCTTGGGATGATGCGATGTGCGCAGGCATGCGGCAAACGTGTTGGCAAGTTGGCCGGCATCGCGGGCCAATTGGTCGACGATGCACCGCGGGCCTTCGCCGGCGAATGCTGTCACCGTGTCGACATCGGCAACGAAGCCGCGGCTGACGGCCAGCGATGTGAAGGGCGACCCCAGCTCTTCTTCGGCAAAGCAGAAACTGAGTTTGCCGGGATTGCCATGTGCCGCCCGGTCGACTTCGCCCGGCCTACCGCCTCCGACGTTGCGCACGACCAGTTGTACGGCGCGGCCGATCGTCGAGTTGGTGCGGCATCCCTGGCCGAACACGTTGACACCGCTGTTCATGCCGATGGCCCGGGTGCCCGGCCCGTTGCAGATCAGCACCGGACCAACGGGCATCGTGGTGGCCAACACGCCATGGATGTTGAACTCGTCGGTGCACACCGCTTCGATGGCGGCGATCACCCACGGCAGATGCTCGGGCTTGCAGCCGGCCATGACCGCGTTGATCGCGATCTTCTCGACTGTGACCTCGACCAGGTTCGGTGCGACCACGGCCACGACAGCGTCGGGCGCTCGAGTCGTGCCGTCGAGCATGCGCAGCACGCGCTGCTCGGTCGGGGGTGTCACCGGCAGACCGTCCGTCACGCCGCGCTCGAACAGCACCTCCATCTCGTCGTCGAGATCGGCCAACTCGATGCGGCGCGAACGCAGGGTTCCACCATCGAACCGGGCCCGCAACGAGTCGACCAAGTTGGGATCGACGCTCATCGAGCCACACCCGGGCCGCATGATGGGAAGGTGATCGCCGAGGTTGTCGATGCCGGTGAGGCGTTGCCAGTCGGCTCGCAGCCAGCCGGCGGTGCGCTCTACTTCGCGCCCGTCGACGACCCGGATCAGGGTCGGTACTGTCTCGATGTCGTGGTGCCAGCTGATAGCAAGATCGGCGTCGTGAATCGGGTCGGCGCCGGCCGGGAAGGTCGGGTCGTCCTGCGTGTACACCGTTACGTCGAACTCGGCCAGCAGGGGGGCCACCATCTGGCATGTCTCACATTCGCGCTTGACAACCACCACCAGACCGTCAGGTAATAGCGGCCCATGCTGCGACTCGGAGCGCTCGACCATTCAACGCAACGTAGCCTCGTGCGACGCACGTCACGTTGCCCGGACTTTTCCTGGCGTGGAACAGCCCCTATCGTGCCGACCTTGGGGATCACTCAGTGATGCGCGTTACGTTCCATGGAGTCCGCGGCTCGACGCCGTGCCAGAGCGATGACATCCGCCGGTATGGCGGTAACACGTCGTGTGTTTCGATCGACGCGCCCGGGCAGGAGCCTCTGCTGCTCGACATGGGCACCGGCCTTCGGTACTACGGCAAGACCGTTGCCACCGATCGGCTCTTCAGGGGGAGTTGCCTGCTCACCCACCTTCACTGGGACCACGTGCAGGGGCTGCCGTTCTTCACCCCGTTGCTACGCGAAGGATCCACCCTCGATGTCTACGGCCCGGCGCAAGACGACGGCCGATCGCTCGACGAGGTCGTTTCCTGCACGATTCGCCCGCCACTGTTCCCCGTCAGCGTCGACGAGTTGCCGGGCTCGGTCAACTTCCACGACACCGCCGACACCGAGTTCTCGATCGGGGCGTACAACGTGATGGCCCGGCTGGTCCCGCACCTCGGTCCAACACTCGGTTTTCGTGTCGAATGGCAGGGCCGCTCGGTCGCCTACCTCTCGGATCACCAGCAGCCGTTCGATGGCAGCTTCTCGGCGTCTCCCGGCGCGCTCGAACTCGTCGAGGGGGTCGATCTGTTGATCCACGACGCGCAGTACACGCAACCCGAGTTCAAGGTCAAAGCAACGTGGGGTCATTGCACAGTCGATTACGCGGTGTGGTTGGCGTCCCAAGCCGGGGTCAGAAAGTTGGCCCTGTTCCACCACGATCCGGCGCGACGCGACGACGACCTCGACGATCTGTTGAGTTGTGCGGTCAAGGTAGGCGCCGTGCGCGGGGTCGACGTGATCGCGGCTTCAGAAGGGCTCGTCGTAGAACTCGCATAGCGTGATCCGGTGATCGTCGTTGCCAGCATCGTGCTGGGTGCTGTGTTCGTAGTTGCCGGGGTGATGAAGGTCGCCGCACCGCAGCAATGGCGCGTTCAATCCACTGGCCTGGGTGTGCCACGAGTCGTGGCTGCGGCGGTTCCCTTCGTCGAGTTGACCATTGGTGCGTTGCTGATCGCCCAGCTTGCCCGCCGACCGGTCGCGCTGATTGCCGCAGTCCTGCTGGCGGTGTTCACCACCTTGCTGGTCGTGCGTCTTCAGCAGGGCCGCCGCCCTCCGTGCGCGTGCTTCGGGGGCTGGTCCAACCGGCCCATCAGCTGGAGCAACGTGGCGCGCAACGCTGCCTTTGTCGTGTTAGCCGTCGCCGTCGCCCTCGGTTAGGGCCTCGTCTGGGTAGGCTGCGGAACTCGTTTGCGGCCGTGGAGGAAAGAGTATGAGTGGTGGTCTCGTCGGGCTGTTGGACGATGTGGCAGCACTGGCGAAGCTCGCTGCGGCTTCGATCGACGACGTTGGCGCAGCCGCCGGCCGAGCAAGTGCCAAGGCTGCCGGTGTCGTCATCGACGACACCGCCGTTACGCCGGCCTACGTTCACGGTCTGGCCGCTGAACGTGAGCTACCGATCATCAAGCGGATCGCGAAGGGATCGCTGAAGAACAAGATCCTGTTCATCCTGCCGGCAGCGCTGCTGCTCAGCGAGTTCGTGCCGGTGCTGGTCGAGATCATCCTGATGCTCGGCGGCAGCTACCTCTGCTTCGAGGGGGCGGAGAAGATCCACCATCGCTTTACAAAACACGACGAGGAGACCGACCTCCCGGCTGTGGCGGTCGGCGTGGACCAGGAGGAAAAGACGATCGCGGGTGCCATCCGTACGGACTTCATCCTTTCCGGGGAGATCATGGTGATCTCCCTCAAAGAGGTGATCGACGAAGGCTTTGTCTCGCGAGCCATCATTCTTCTGGTCGTCGCTGTCCTGATCACGGCCGTCGTGTACGGCGTAGTCGCCTTGATCGTGAAGATGGACGACGTCGGCTTGCGCCTGGCGGGGTCGAGTCGTCCGCGGGCCCAGCGGATCGGACGGGGGTTGGTCGCGGGCATGCCGAAGCTGTTGGCGCTGCTCTCCACGGTCGGGACGGCGGCGATGGTGTGGGTCGGCGGCCACATCCTGATCGTCGGCGCCGACGAACTCGGCTGGCATGGCCCCTACGACCTCGTCCACTCCCTGGAAGACCCCGTGCACGACATCACCGGCGTGGGCGGTGGGCTCGCGTGGCTGGTCAACACCGCAGCTTCCGCCGTGGTGGGGTTGATCGTCGGATTCGCCGTCATGGCCGTTCTGTCGCGGCTCCCGCGCCGCAAGCGCGACCCGACATCCGCCGCGCATTGACCGATGGCTGACCGGATGACTAAACGGTGGTGACGACGAAGCTCAACGTGCGTGCTTCCTCGCGCCACGAGTCGTAGCGGCCGCTGGGACCCGCGTGGCCGGCGCCCATCTCGCATCGCATGATCAGCGGAGCGTTGTTGGTGCGCACTGAGCGCAGCTTGGCTATCCACTTGGCGGGCTCGTGGTAGCTGACTCTCACGTCGTTGAGGCCTGCAGTGATCAGGATCGCGGGGTAGTCGCGGGCCGTGGTCTGGTCGTAGGGGGAGTAGCTCAGCATGTAGCTGGCGAAGGGCTCGGTCGCCGGATTGCCCCATTCATCCCATTCGGTGATGGTCAGCGGCAGCTCTTCGTCGTACATCGTCGTGACGACGTCGACGAACGGAACCTCGGCCACCACCGCGGCGAACAGCTCGGGCCGCATGGTCATGCATGCCCCGACCAAGAGACCGCCCGCGCTGCCTCCGCGGATGGCGACGCGCTGTGACGATGCCCACTGCTCTGACACGACATGCTCGGCCACCGCGATGGTGTCGAGGAACGTGTTGCGCTTGTTGAGGAGTTTGCCATCGAGGTACCACCGCCGACCGAGCTCGCCACCCCCGCGCGGATGCGCCAATGCCCACACGAAGCCACGGTCCAGCAGCGACAGTCGGGCAGGGCTGAACCACGGCGGCTCCGATGCCTCGTAGCTGCCGTACCCGTAGACCAGGCACGGGGCAGTGCCGTCGCGAGGCGTGTCGACAAGGCGCACGAGGTCGACCGGCACTCGTGTGCCGTCGTGCGACGTCGCCCACTCCCGCGTCGCGGTGTACCGGGAGAGATCGA
>JANOCR010000237.1:0-3504 GCA_031412355.1 Ilumatobacteraceae bacterium
ACGCACACGTGGGACATCGCCATCGCCACCGGACAATCCGCACAACTGCCCGACAGCGTCGCCACGACGGCGCTGGAAGTCAGTCGGGCGACGATCTCACCGGAGATCCGGCCCGGCCGGTTCGCACCCGAGGTGCCGGCACCGTCCGGCGCCGGACCTACCGAGCAACTCGTGACTTTCCTCGGGCGCCAGCCGCACTGAGTGACGGGCCCGCGCGTTCGGGCTCAGAACGTCCACGTGGTGGTGGAACTCATCCGCACTTGCGTTCGGAAAGTACCGTGCAACACCCTTCTGTCATACTGCGAACATGCGTTCTGTCGAGGTGCCGGAGTTGGTCGACCTGGAGGGTTTGGGACCGCGTCAACTGGCTGCCGTGATGGTCGAGTTGGATGGTGTGCGGCGACGGGTGGAGGCGATGATCGCCGAAGCGGTTGGGGTTGCCGAACGAACCGTTGCCTACGCCGAGGATGGGCACGCCTCGGTGACGGGGTGGATAAAAGCGACCTGCAACTACTCGAGTGGCGAGACCAAAGCCGTGGTCCAGACGGCGCGGCTGCTGCACGACATTGCCGAGGTGAGTGATGCGGCGCATGCCGGCACGGTGGGTGTGCCTCAGCTTCGTCTTCTGGCGCGGGTGTTTGCCAACCCTCGTTGCGCCGACCAATTTCCAGGTTCGGCCCAGTTGTTGGCCGGACACGCTCAAGATTTGTGGTTCGACGAGTTCGCGGTGGTGCTCCAACGTTGGCAGGCGCTTGCAGATGCCGATGGCGCCCATCAGGCGCACGAGCGGGCCCATTCGCGTCGTGACGCGCACGTCAGTGTGGTCGGCGAGCGGGTGTACATGGATGCTCAAGGTGGTGTCGTGGCCGGTTCGGTGATCGAGGAGATCTTCGCCAGCTTCTGTGACACCGAGTTCCGAGCGGACTGGGATGCCGGCATCGCCCAATGGGGCGACAACATGCACCCCGGACTGCTCGACCGTTCCGCTGCCCAGCGCCGGTTCGACGCCTTAGTGGCGATCTTCACCGCCGCTGCTGTGTCTGGGGTTGGGCAGGTTGACCCGTTGGTCAACGTGATAGTTGACCAGGCCACGTTCGAGCACCACCTCGCCAAACTCGCCGGCAGCGAGGTCGACCCGATCGATCCTGAAACGGTCGATCAACGACGTTGCGAAACGTCAACCGGCCACCAGATGGATCCGCCAGACATGCTCGCCGCCGCGTTGTGCGGCCGCGTTCGCCGTGTGGTCCTCGACACCGCCGGGGTAGTCATCGACTTGGGGCGGCGATCGCGTCTGTTCACGGGTGGGGCGCGTGATGCGGTGCTGCTAGGCGATCGATGGTGTATGTGGCCCGGATGCGACCTTCGCTCCGGGCGCTGCCAAGCCGATCACACAGTTCCCTGGGCCGGCGACGGACCGACACGTCCCGACAACGGCAGCCCCGCTTGCGGTCGACACAACCGTTGGAAACAGCTCGGCTATCGAACTTGGCGCGACCCCGACGGGCAGTGGCACACCTTCCGGCCCGACGGCACCGAGATCGGCCGTCTCACCAACCATGCCGCCTGACGTGAGCACCGCTGGTGTATCGGGACCCGGTCACTTCGGGTCGCCGAGCAGTCCGCGACTCACCGGAATCGTGGGTGCCGACGTTGGTGGCGTTGGCACTGGCTCGAGGTCGCCCCACCGGTGCCGATTCATGCGACTCGCCAAAGCATCGACCTCGGGGCTCGTTCGGTTTCTAGGTCCGTCGTGTTCAGCGTGCAGCAGACGTTGCGGCGAATCGCCGTCGACAAAGCCGAGATACGGAGCCCCATAGTCGTAGCCGATCAGGCGTTGCAGTCGCTCGGGGTACGTGCGTGCGATCTCCGGCGGGTTGGCCAGGTACTGGTTCTCCTCTTGGCGCAACCACGCAAGCGAGTACTGGAAGGCGAGGCCGGTACGCACCAACGAGTCCGACACGTTCGCTCCCCCGCCATGAATCGTGCCCCCGAGGTACACCAACAACGACCCGGCTGGCATCACTGCTGGGACAATCTCCTCGGAGGTCGGATCGCGATCGTCGGCCCACCGGTGACTTCCCGGCACCAGCAAGGTGGCGCCGTTGTCCGCTGTGAAGTCCGTCAGCGCCCACATCGTCGGCATCAACATGGGTGGGCATGGATGACGGAAGGGATACAGATCTGCGTCCCGGTGCAGCGCCTGCGCCTTTGCGCCCGGCAGCAGTTGCATGATGCCCGAGAAGTTGAGCTGGTATCGGACGCAATGCGGCTGGAGGACTTTGTCGGCGAGCGCCATCACGACCGGGTGAGCAGCCATCTCCTGCGCTGCTGCCGAACGGCGCAGCAGGCCACCCAGCCGCTTGGTGCGGTCGCCGAGGAAGTCTGTGTGTCCGGTTGGCGCGGCCTCGATGTCGGCGCTCAGCTCGGCGATCGCCCGGTCAGTCAGGTCCGGCGCAAGTCGTTCGATGATGACGCACCCGTCATCGAGCAACGCTTCGGCGACTGCATTCGCAGCGACATCCACACTGACTACAGACACGGCCCGACACTACTGATGTCGGGCGGGTCAGGCGCGGGCGGCGTCCCAGGCCCGTCGATAAGCCGTCCCGAGGCTCTCGATGGTCTCGTGGGCGTTGAGCCCGCTCGGATTGGGCAGAAGCCACAGCTCAGCATCGCCGAGCGGGTCGGGCTGACGACCCGGCGCGGCCTTCGGTTCTGCGAAGGCTTGCCGGTACGCAGTGAGACCGAGTACGGCGACAACTCTCGGCTTCCATCTGCGCACCTTCGATTCCAGCGCCACGGCGCCTGCGCGCAGCTCGTCGAGGCTCAACTCATCGGCTCGGGCGCTTGCAGTCGCCACGATGTTGGTGATTCCGATGCCGAGGCCGAGCACCAGGTCGCGATCTCTTTCGTTCATGCCAGCACTGACATCGAGCAACCTCGAGGTGATGCCTGCTGCGTGCAGTGCCGGCCAGAAGCGGTTGCCGCGACGGGCGAAGTGAGCGTTGACGGCAGCGGTCCACAGCCCCGGGTTGATCCCAACGAACAGGAGCCGGACGCGATCGTCGACGAGATCGTCCACCACTGCGCCATGGAACGCAACAAGTTCCGCCCGAGTGAACTTCACCTCCGAACCAACTCCCATGTAGGTCAGGCTCCCACACCCGCGCATGGCGGCGTTCAACCGGCCTGGCCGACACCTGCCAGCGTCTCGATCGCCATGATCGCCTGGGACTCCGGGTTGCGGGTGTTGATCATCACTGCGACGGCTGTTCCGTGCTCTGCGTCGTAGCCGATGAATGATCCGTGCACGCCTGTTCCGAGATGTCCGATCACGGTGACCGCCTCGGTCGTGTACTGCTCGATACCAAGCCCGTAGCCGTGCGTGATGCCGAATTGCGAATAGTCCTCGCCGGGCACGAACTCGAGCATCGCGGCCTGCGACTCAGCGGACAGCAGCGTCCCGTCGGTCAGAGCAGCGACGAAGCGCAGCAGATCGCG
>JANOCR010000238.1:0-1835 GCA_031412355.1 Ilumatobacteraceae bacterium
GGCTCAGTCAAAACCTCGTCTAGCCCGCTCGGTCGCCGTCGGCGTCCGCTCCTCGACATGGTCGGCCGTTCGGTAACGTCCGGCGTTCGCTCCTCGACACGGCCGGGAAATGCGCCCGGCCTATCGTCTCGTCGTCGAACCCCGGCCCTTCCCTCACTTGAAATCTTCTAAGGAGAAAACAATATGAACAGAATCAGTCACTGGATCGATGGCAAGGCGCTTGAAGGGACTTCTGGGCGGTCTGGGGTGGTTTGGGATCCGGCCACCGGGCAGCAGGCTTCGGCAGTTGATCTTGCTTCTGCTGCTGAGGTCGACGTGGCTGTGGCATCGGCCAAGGCGGCGTTTCCTGCTTGGCGGGCCACCAATCTTTCCCGGCGGGCCGAGGTGATGTTCCACATGCGCGAACTCGTCGATGCAAACCGGAAAGAGATCGCCTCGCTCATCAGCAAGGAACATGGCAAGGTTCTCGGAGACGCGCTCGGCGAGGTTGCCCGCGGGCTGGAGAACATCGAATTTGCCTGCGGCATCCCCAACTTGTTGAAGGGTGGCTACAGCGAGCAGGCCAGCACGGGCATCGATGTGTACAGCATCAAACAACCACTCGGAGTCGTCGCCGGCATCACACCGTTCAACTTCCCCGGCATGGTGCCGATGTGGATGTTCGCCAATGCCCTGGCGTGCGGCAACACCTTCGTCTTGAAGCCCAGCGAGAAGGACCCGTCGGCAAGCATGTTCATCGGCGAAATGCTGAAGCAGGCCGGCCTTCCCGACGGGTGTTTCAATGTTGTCAACGGCGACAAGGTCGCGGTCGACCGCATCCTCGAGCACCCCGACATCGCCGCCGTCAGCTTCGTCGGGTCCACACCGATCGCCAAGTACATCTACGAGACCGGGACCAAGAACGGCAAGCGTGTCCAGGCTCTCGGTGGCGCCAAGAACCACATGCTGGTGCTACCCGACGCCGACCTCGACATGGCCGCAGACGCCGCCGTCAGCGCCGCCTACGGTTCGGCCGGCGAGCGCTGCATGGCCATCTCCGTCGTGTTGGCCAGCGAATCGATTGCCGACGATCTGGTCGCCAAGATCAAGGACCGCATCCCGGCGATCAAGGTCGGCCCAGCCAGCGAATCCGAAAGCGAAATGGGGCCACTGATTACTGGTGAACACCGCGACAAGGTCGCCGGCTACATCGGTGCTGCCGAGGGCGAAGGTGCAACCTTGGTCGTCGACGGTCGACAAGACGCGCCGGACGGCGGCTTCTTCCTGAACCCCTCGTTGATCGACCACGCCAAGCCAGGCATGGCGTGCTACGACGACGAGATCTTCGGACCCGTGCTGACCGTCACGCGCATCAGCGGGTACCAGGAAGGGTTGACACTGATCAACGACAACCCGTACGGCAATGGCACGGCGATCTTCACCCGCGACGGTGGGGCTGCGCGTCAGTTCGAGTTCGACGTGCAGGTCGGCATGGTCGGCGTCAACGTTCCTGTTCCGGTGCCCGTGAGCTACTACAGCTTCGGAGGGTGGAAGGCGAGCTTGTTCGGTGACACCCACATGTACGGGCCGGAAGGGGTCAACTTCTATACAAAGACGAAGGTCGTGACATCTCGGTGGCCGGACCCCAGCACTAGTTCCGTCGACCTCGGATTCCCCCAGAACCGATGAGAGTGCTCCTCGCCCCCGGCTTCGGCGCCGCTCGGCGTTCGTTCCTCGACACGGTCAGGGGAAATGCGCCAGTGACCTACCGTCTCGGAATCGAACCCCGACCGTCGCCTCGCCTACCCGCTCACCGCGCAGGCAGCTGGAGTCCTGCTGCGCGAACCCGGCCTCGA
>JANOCR010000239.1:0-2496 GCA_031412355.1 Ilumatobacteraceae bacterium
TCCAAATTGATCAGCGGCCCCCAGGCCGTCGGCGGTTGCGTCAGGCGCGACGCTACCCTCGGCACTATCGACGAACGGTGTGACATTCGGCTCGGGTGGAGCGAGGCCCTGGAGACGTCATGGCATGCCCTCGGGCTCGCCGAACTGCCCGGCCGGGTAGCCCGGCTCGATCGGGGTTGGAGCACGGTGCTGCGCAACCTCGATGTCGAGCCCCTGCGCGTCCGTAACGTCGGCGCCGATGTCGCCGTCGGCGATTGGGTCGTGCCATCCATCGAACTCGATCGTGTCGAGGCGGTACTCCCTCGTCGCAGTGCCTTCGTGCGCCGGGCGTCGTTCGAAGGAAATCGGGCCGAGTCTCAGACCATCGCCGCCAACATCAACGTCGTCATGTTGGTACACGCACTGACCTCGCCCCCCAATCAGCGCCGGCTGGAGCGGGAGTTGGTGCTGGCGTGGGACAGCGGTGCGCGCCCGGTCGTGGTGTTGACCAAACGCGATCTGGTCGACGACCCTGCAGCGTCGGTGGAGTCGCTGCATGCGGCCGCTCCGGATGTCACGATCGTCACCGCCAGCGGCATCAGCGGCGAGGGTGTCGATGATCTCGCCGCATTCGCCGCCGGCAATGCAACGATCGCCCTGCTCGGCGCCAGTGGTGTCGGCAAGAGCACGTTGATCAACGCCCTCGTGGGCAGTCGAGCGCAAGCGACGGCTGCGGTGCGTGAGGGAGATGGTCGCGGTCGGCACACGACCGTGGCAACGGAGTTGGTCCGCTTACCCGGCGGGGGCTGGCTGATCGACACGCCGGGAGTGCGCGCCGTCACCTTGTGGAGCAGCGGGCGCGGGATCGAACGGGCATTTTCCGATGTCTTCGACGTGATGGACGAGTGCAGGTTCCGTGATTGCAAGCACGAGGACGAGCCGGGGTGTGCAGTGCAGGCGGCGATCGCAGACGGTCGTCTCGATCCGTTGCGCTTGGCCAGCATGAAGCGTCTGGTTGCGGAGGAGCTTGCGTTGGAGGAGGAGCAGCGCGCCCAGCTGAAAGCGCAAGACAAGCGCGGCGTACGCAAGATTCGGGTGAAGTAGCTCGATGCAGATCCCGGTCATCGACCTCCAGTCGTGGTGGGGCAGCGATTCCGATCGTCTGGCCGTTGGCCGCGAGGTCGACGCCGCAGCGCGGCAGTTCGGGTTTTTCCAGGTCGTCGGTCATCGACTGCCGCAGCAACAGATTGACGCGATGGTCGACGCCAGTTCGGAGTTCTTCGCCCAGCCGTTCGAGGTCAAGCAACGCTGTACACCGAGCGACCCGTCGATCAATCGCGGGTACGCCGCAAGTGGCACCGAAGCCCTGTCGTACAGCATCGGCCGCGACGCACCGCCGGATCTGTTCGAGGCCTTCAACATCGGCGAGGATGACGTCGACTATTCGGACCCGTATTACGCCGCCCAGCGGCGCGGAGCATTCGCCCCCAACATCTGGCCGTCGTATCCCACGGATCTGCGGCACGCGCTTGTCGCTTACTTCCAATCAGCGCGGCAGGTCGCGCTGATGTTGACCGACGTGTTCGCAGTCGCGCACGACCTTCCCGAGGGTTGGTTCGCGCCGTTCGTCGATCGATCGACCACCACCATGCGCTCGATCCGCTACGAGCGTCGCGCCGGCGAGCCCGCCCCGCTACCCGGCCAGCAGCGCATGGGAGCGCACACCGACTATGGAATCGTGACGGTGCTGTGGGCCGAGCCCGTCGCTGGGTTGCAGATCGTCGCCCCCAATGGGGAATGGATCGATGTGATCCCCGCCGAGGGTGCGCTGGTCATCAACCTCGGCGACCTCACAGCGCAGTGGACCAACGATCAATGGCGTTCGACCGTTCACCGAGTCGTACCGCCCGCGGCGGTCGAGGGTGCGGCCGTTCGTCGCAGTGCAGCGTTCTTCCTCGACGGCAACTGGGATGCGGTGATCGAATGCCTGCCGACATGCACCAGCGCTACTGACCCACCGCGCTACCCGCCAGTGACAGCAGGTGAGCACCTGATGGCCAAGCTCATGGGGCCACGGTTGCTGCGAGCCAGCGACGCAGTAGACACGTCGGGCGACCGGGGTCGCTGAACGGTCGGGCGTCTACGTTTGCTGTATGGACTTCGCCTTCACCGACCGCTGCAACGAGTATCGGACCACCTTGCTCGCTTTCATGGATGAATGCATTTACCCCAACGAAAGCGTCTACCACGCGCAGTTGGCCGCCAGTGGCAATCCGCATCATCACCCTCCGCTGATGGAGGAATTGAAGGCCGAAGCCCGCAAGCGCGGCCTGTGGAACCTCTTCCAACCACACAAGGACTGGGGGCCCGGCCTGACCAACGCGGAGTACGCGCCGCTGGCCGAGATCATGGGCCGCAGTGTGATCGCCAGCGAGGCGTGCAACTGCTCGGCGCCTGACACCGGCAACATGGAGGTGCTGACCATGTTCGGCACCCACGAGCAAAAGGACATGTGGT
>JANOCR010000240.1:0-33104 GCA_031412355.1 Ilumatobacteraceae bacterium
GCTCCAAGGCGCCGAGGATGCCAGTGGGTTTGCCGCAAGGAAATCAGCGTTTCCCCCGATGTCCACACCACGCACACGAGGCATCCTGATTCCACATTCCAAACCAAGGAGCTCAATCATGAAGCGAACACTCATGCAAGGAACGATCGTCGTTGCAATAGCAGTCGGAGGGCTTTCCGTTGCCGGACCCGCTGCCGCCCAGCCCGCACAGGAAAGGCAAAACTTTGGGAGCCACGTCTCGCACTGCGCACACGTCATGGGCGGCTTCAGCGGCGACCACAATCCGAGCATGATGCACGGGACGTCCTGGGCTGAGCACAGCTGCCAAATCGAGATCTAGAGTTGATGTTCCCCCAGCCTCCTAGGGTCAACGACTTGGCGGGCCTCCCGCAGACGTGGAAACCGAGGTGGTGGTGGCCCGCCAGGGAATGAGTCGTTGACGGAGGTGGTCGACCCAAACAGGAGTTTCGCGGCAATCTTCTTGGTTTCACCTGCCCAAAGCACGAGGCTCGCCAACCCCGCACAGATCAGCCAGTCGCCGACGTTCAGCGGGCTCGTCTTGAATGCGTCGTTCATGAACGGCACTTGGACCACGGCGACCTGCAGGACGATCGACAGTGCGATTGCACCCCACAGCAGCGGATTGGTGAACAGCTGGTGGAAGGCACTGCGACGATCCGAACGGGCGTTGAACACGTTGAACAGCTGCGCGAGCACACCACAGTAGGGCCGCACTGCGGCGCGGCGCCGGCGCGCGGCGCTGTGATTCTGCGCGCCGAAGTGTGCGAGTTGGTCAGCTTCCGGCGAGTCCAAGGAAAACGACGAGTGCGCGTGACAGCCTGATCAGGTCGTCGTCGCTGAGCTGGCCGATGTTTTCGCCGAGTTTGGAGCGTGGGATCGTGGTGATCTTGTCGACCATCAGTCGACTCGATTCGCGGATACCAGTCGCCTCGTCTGCTTCGGCGAGCAGTCGGATTAGGGGGGCGTCAGTGGGGTCGGTGGTGAACGCGCAGACAGTCACTGACGCCGTTGCGTCGAAGCGGTCGTCTTGGACGATCACGACGGGTCGAGGTTTGCCGACGTAGCCGCTGCCAGCCGCAGCGGTCCATATCTCGCCGCGGTTCATTCGTCGTCGGTCAAGGCGTCGATGAAGGCCTGATCGTCTGCCTCGTGTCGGCTCGATGCGATCGCGAGCGACTGCTGGTGCGCTTGCTCGGTGAACTGCGGTGACCTGACATCGGGGACCCAGATCTGAATCGGTCGCAATCCCTGTTCGCGGAGCCGTTGGCGATGCGCGCGGACACGGATTGCGGTGGGGGTTGATGACTGACGTCGAGTCATGGCACAATGTTACATGTAACACCAGAGGTTGTCACGCGTCAGCGAAACGCCATACGAAACCGGCTGCTGGCACAGCGGGCAAACGGATACGAGGCGTGATGGACCGGATCACCGTCGACCCGCGACAAAGGGGGGGCGTGCCATGCATCCGCGGGGTCGAACGTCGATGACAACGCTCGCCTGATGGCGCCCGTATCAATCTCTGTGCATCACTTGTGCCGCCGTCTGCGATAGTCAGGAGGCGTCCCGAGAGTCAGGCGGAACCTGGCTGTAGGTCTTGGTCACGATCGCCCACTCTCCGTCATAGCGCACCAGGGTGAAGAAGATGACGTAGTCGACGCCGTAGTAGCTCTCCTCGACCAGCGTCGCCGATGCAGCATCACCAGCGATGTCCAGATGGGTGATCGTCGTGCGATAGCCATCGGGTGGTGAATGCTCCGCCACCCAGCTCACGAAGTCCTCCAACGTGGCCCCGGCATCGGTAGTTTCCACATCGACGCCAGACATGGTCCACTTCGGATGAAGTGCGGCTCGGACCGCAAGGTGATCGGCGGCCTGGCACGCAACGACATAGCGTTGGATAGCGGCGCGCACGGCTTCGTACTCTTCGATCGGGAAGTCCACGAACCCACGCTATTCCGCATCAACTGCGGGAACGGTGTGCCACGGGCAGGTGGGGACTTTGGGGCGGCGGACGTATTGGGCTGGGTTGGAGGTTATCCGACCGTCGATGTGTGCGAAGCGGTAGAACCCGCCGACTGTTGACAGTCGCCGATCGGTCGTTGAGGCTCTCAATAGGCGTGGAAGGAACGAGCCAACAACACACGCCGACCCGAGGATGAGCGCGGTGCGCACGCACAGCCTCGGGGACCACAAGGCGCGGCTCTTCGACTCCGCGTTGGCTTCGCTTCGGTCCATCGAACGCAGGCCCGGGATCGGCTCTCCGCTGGTCGGCGAGATGTGCGACATCCCCGGTCCTGCGATCTCACATTCGTGGTTCTGGGGGACCGATGGTTCACACGTCGTGGCGTAAGGAGCGGCGGAGGCGGGATCCCGTCGTGGCAATCCGCCCGAGGCGGTGCACGGCGCGCGCCGCGATGGCCGCTGGAGTATTGATGGCGCCATCAATGAGGTTGTTCCAATACAGCGCCCACGTCGAAGCAACAAATGGCCCGACGAGGGGGGCGGTGAGCGTCGACGCGAGCCAAGCGATGCGCCGCGGGTGGTCGACGAGACCGGTGTGCACGGGCGTGGTGACCGACGCCCAGCTGCCATACGTGGCGCCGATCCAGTGCCGATAGGCATCGGCGGCCTCACCGGGCCTCGTCAGCACCGCGAGCGCAGCAGCGTTGCCGCTGGCGAGAGCCTGGGCGATCCCTTCTCCCTGAAGCGGATTCACCAGACCGGCGGCGTCACCGACCAGCAGCACCCTGCCCGACGACGGTCGAGTTCCGACGAGACCCATCTTCAGCCACCCACCGAGCTGCCGCATCGGTGATTCGACCGACGAGTCGAGCAACCCGATGTTCACGAGATGGCTGCGGAACGCCTCGAGCTGCCGCTGAGCGCGACGGGCCTCGAGTCGGCTCGAACCGAGACCGATACCAAGACCGAGGTTGGCGCCATCGGGTCCGGGGAACAACCAGCCATAGCCGGGGAACCCGCGCCGCGGCTGGTCGTTCCACAGCGCTATCACCGGTAGCGCTACCTCGGCGGGCACGTAACCCCGAACGGCGAAGCCCCACAGCACACGCTGTCGATCGACTAGACCCGCGGTGCGCGCCGTCGTGCTGGTCGCGCCATCGGCGCCGATGATCAAGTCGGCGTGCACAACCCCACCATCATCGAGGATGACGGAACCTTCATCGACCGAAGCGACCCGCGCCCGGATGTCGACCGCACCTGCGTCGAGCGCAGCGCCTCGCAACGACTCGTCGAAGCGCGCTCGCGGCACGACGATGGCGTGACCCGGGTACGTCTGTCCGGCTCTCGCCGGGAGTAGAACCCGCCGACCGCCCGGCCCCGTCACGACCATGTCGCCGACGGTTCGAGCGCCCGGCATGCTCAGACCAAGATCGTCGAGCAGACGGACTCCGCGCGGCCCAACGAGGTCGCCGCAGGCCTTGTCTCGGCCGAGGCCGGCCTTGTCGACGAGCCCCACCCGGGCGCCGCCCTTGGCAAGTACGTACGCGGCGATGCTGCCGGCCGGACCCGCCCCAACGACGGCGACGTCGTAGCCTGCTTTCGACAATGACACCTCCCACAATCACGCTGGATGATCGCGTGGGTTGTGTCAACGATGGAGCAAGTCAATGGACATCACCCGATCCCGAACACAACCCAACGTGTTCGCCCGTCATCTTTTTGCACCATTGGCGGGCCGTTATGACCGGCTTGCCGAGATCCTCTCGATGGGCCAGAACCGCCGATGGCGAACGGCGATGGTCGAACGTATCACCACCTCGAACGCGCTTGTCGTGCTCGATGTCGCCTGCGGGCCGGCACGTGTCACCCGGGATCTGGCGGAACGGACGGGGGCTTTCGTCGTCGGCCTCGATCTGAGTGACACGATGCTCCACCAGGGAGTGTTCAACATCGCCCGCGCCGGCCTGCACGACCGGGTCGGCCTGGTTCTGGGGCGCGGCGAACAGCTGCCGTTCCCCGACGCCACCTTCGATGCGCTCACCTTCACGTACCTCTTGCGGTACGTGAATGACCCAGCGGCCACCATCGCCGAGTTGGCCCGCGTCGTGAAACCCGGGGGAACGATCGCCAGCCTCGAGTTCGCTGTCCCGACGGCACCATCGTGGAGGGCCGCTTGGTGGGGGTACACCCGAATCGTGCTCCCCATCGCCGGTTGGGTCACCGGCGGCCGGGCATGGTTCCACGTCGGACGATTCCTCGGTCCGAGCATCACCACCCACTATCGCAAGTACCCGATCGACTGGACCACCACCGCGTGGAAGCAAGCCGGCATCGACAACGTCGAGACTCGACCGATGAGCCTCGGCGGGGGAATCGTCATGTGGGGCCAACGCGCCCGATGAGCGAGCCCGACCGAAAACTGGATCGCCTGCGGCCACTACCGCCTGCGTTCTACGCCCGCCCAGGTTTCGCATCTCGAGGGGCAGTGAACGACTGGTGGACGATGCTGCACCCTCCGTACACGCTATGGCATCTGTCGTACGTCGTCATCGGCGCGTGCCTCGTCGGCCCCGTCGACTCGACTCGTCTCGCGTTCACGTTGGTTGCATTCTTCCTTGCCGTGGGCATCGGCGCGCACGCACTCGACGAACTCCACGGTCGCCCCCTCAACACCGCCATCCCTCGCCGATCCCTCATCATTGCCGCCATCGTCGGGATCGGTGGTGCCGCTGTGGTCGGCGCCATCGGCGTCGACCGCGTCGGCCTCCCACTGGTCGCGTTCATCGTCATCGGTGTCGTCATCGCCGTTGGCTACAACCTCGAACTACTCGACGGTCGCCTCCACACCGACGCCATGTTTGCCGCCGGCTGGGGCGCGTTCCCTGTACTCACCGGCTACTACGCCCAGCATCAACGACTCGACGTCGCCTCGGCCGCCGCAGGAGTCTTCGCGTTCTTCATGTCCAGCGCCCAGCGGCAACTGTCCACTCCCGCTCGCTCACTGCGGCGAAAGACCAGCGACGTCAGCGGCATAATCGTGCACAACGACGGCACTATCGTCGACATCGACCGGGGTACCATACTCTCACCGCTCGAAGGCGCGCTCCGGGCACTCAGTTGGGCTGCGGTCACGCTCGCGGCCGCCCTAGCCCTCGCCCGGCTCGGGCCGTGGCCGTGACCCAGAACCGCGACAGCTTCCTCTCCAGAGAATTGCGTTTAACTCACTGAACCTCTGCGAGACCGACATCACCACGGAATCCCAGACACGACCGGTGTATTGGGCTTTGTGAGGATTCACCCCTTGTTCACGATGGCTGTTCAGAGAGAGCGGACGACGGTGAGACGGACGACGGTATGAGAATTCCGGGTGACTCGACCGGATGATCGTTCGGTGTACTCAGCCGGGCTGTTTGCCCGGTCGACTCTTGTGCAGCGGAAAGCGGCGGATTACGCTGCCAGAAAGGAACAGGCAGGGTCTTCGCAAGAGCTGGCTGCCGACCCGGCCGCCGACAATGGGGTCAGCACTCAAAGGGGAACTCATGAAGCGGATGCGATTTGCGTTGCCGATTGCCGCGCTCGTCGCCACATTAGTGGTCGGGACAGCGTCGGCTCATTCGTCAAATTCAGGGCCTGACGTCGGCGGTCGGGTCGGTGATGACACCATCCTGATCGGGGACGAGATCGACGACCACGACGCCCAACACGGCCCTGCAGATGGCCACCTGCCGGGTTCGAGCCTGAACGTCGACCTCGTCGGCCAAGTCACCGTGAGCGGAGCCGTGGGCGGCGACAAGCCGGGGCACATCGCCGATGTGGCTGCGTTCGGCAACTACGCCTACCTGGCGGCTCGGCGGCTCAACACTTCACCGTGCGGCGCTGGCGGCTTCTACACCGTCGACATCTCAGATCCGGCGAATCCGACCGAGGTGAGCTTCACGGCATTTCCCCCGGACTCGTACCCGGGTGAAGGCATGCACGTCATCAAGCTGAACACGCCCAAGTTCAAAGGCGACGTACTCGTCACCAACAACGAGAACTGCGGAGCCAGCTCGGCCCGAGTCGGTGGCATGTCGCTCTACGACGTGACCAACCCGACCGCCATCACGCCGCTTGCCATCGGCAAGGGCGACACCAACGGCGGAACCCTCGCTCGTGCCCGCCAGATCCACAGCGTGTTCGCATGGCAGGACGGCAAACGGGCGTTCGCGATCATCGTCGACAACGAGGAGATTGCCGACGTCGACATCATGGAGATCACAGACCCGAGGAACCCGGTTCAGATCGCCGAGAAGTCGATCCTCGACTGGCCCAACGCCCATGCCCCGCTGGCGAACGGCGAGTCAATATTCCTCCACGACATGGTGGTGAAGAGGGTCAACAACCGCACTCTGGCACTGCTGTCGTACTGGGACGCAGGATGGATCGTGCTCGACATGACCAACCCGGCCAGCCCGCTGTTCATCAACGACTCGGACTACCCCGTGCCAGATCCCCTGCTCGGTTTCAACCCGCCCGAGGGCAACGCTCACCAGGGTGAATGGAGCCACAACAACAAGTTCATCATCGGCACCGACGAGGACTTCTCTCCTTCCCGGCTGAGGTTTCAGATCACCGACGGAACAAACGCTGGCTTCTACGGCGGTGGTCAGTTTGGCTGGACCGTCCCGATCAGCGAGACCGTTCCCTTCACTGGGTCGACCGTCTGGGGTGGTTCGGGTTGTGAGGAGGACGTCAACGGCAACGGTGTTTCCGATCGAGCTGAAGTCCCGAGCCAGGCCATCACGGGCGCTGACGTGGTGGTGTTCACCCGCGGTACGTGTTTCTTCTCGAAGAAGGTCGAATCAGGGCAGTTGGCCGGGTACGACAAGGTGATCGTCATGCAGAGCCACGGTGGAACGCGCGCCGGGCTGACCCCGAACGGGTTCACTTGCGGCTCGCAGGGCAACTTCTTCACCGTCACCGCATCGGCCATCTGCATCGGCCACCGCGCCGGGCACCTGCTGTTCAACGACGCCCCAGCGTATGTCGGCGCCGAGGGCGCCGACATGCCTGCCATCGGGACACTCGGCGCCTCGGTCGACGCCACTACGACGTTCGACGGTTGGGGCACGATCCACCTGCTCAATGGCACGACCCTGGAGGAGATCGACAACTACTCGATCCCCGAGGCCATCGATCCCGCCCGTGCCAGCGGTTCCGGCACGATGTCGGTACACGAGGTCGCCATGGACAAGGCGCAGAACCTTGCTTACCTGTCGTGGTACGACGCCGGTATCCGCGTGGTGAGGTTCGGGAGTTCGGGAATCGAGGAGGTCGGTCATTACATCGATGCCCGTGGCAACGACTTCTGGGGGGTCGAGGCGCACCGGCTTCCCGGAGACTCGACCGAGACGACCTACATCCTCGGCAGCGACCGCGACACCGGCTTGTGGATCTTCCGGTACACGGGGGGCTGACCTGAACCCGCCGAATGGACTGGTCACAAGGATTGTTGGTGCGTCGACACCGACCCCACAATCCGATTATCGCTGTCAGGTTGTCACTCGACGTCAAGTCACATGACATAGCACGCAAGCCGAAATGCAGATCAGCGGCCCTACCGGGGCCGCTGATCTGGTGTTTTGGTGGAGCGGCTGACGAGATTCGAACCAGCGACCCCTCCAAGGAGGGCATATGGACCATGTGAGGGCGGCGTGTGGACAGCGCGACCTGCTGATGGCGACGGCCGAGCGGATCGCCGCCTACCGCGAGCGCGTCGACGAGTTGGCAGTGTTCCCGAACTTCGACGCCGCCGAGATCATTGCTCGCCTCGGCGAAATGCTCGATGCGCCGACGCCTGCGGCCGACGTCATCGCCGAGCTTGCCGCTGCCGTCGAGCCCGCATTGTTGGCCAGCGCGGGGCCGCGCTACTTCGGCTTCGTGATCGGCGGCTCGCTCGATTCTGCCGTCGCCGCCGACATGCTCGCTGTGGGGTGGGACCAGTGCGCATTCAATGCATTCACCTCACCGGCAGCGGCGATTGTGGAGGACGTCGCCGGAACCTGGCTCAAGGACCTGTTGCGCCTCCCGAAAACTGCAACATTCGGTTTTGTGCCGGGAGGGCAGGGTGCGAACACGGTGGCGCTCGCGGCAGCCCGGCACCACGTCCTCGCCGCGGCGGGTTGGAATGTTGAACAGGATGGGCTCGCGGGATCTCCCCCGGTGCGGGTGATCGCCAGCGTAGAGCGTCACGTGACGATCGATCGGGCGTTGCGGTTGCTTGGCCTCGGTGTCGCGTGCATCGAACCGGTACAGGCAGGCCCGCAAGGGGCCATCGACGTCACCGATCTCCGTGCAGTGCTGGCCGCTGGTGCACCTGGCCCAACGATCGTGTGCCTCCAGGCCGGCAACGTCAACACGGGTGCGTTCGACGATCTCCGCACGGCGATCCCCCTCGCCCGGGAGCACGACGCGTGGGTCCATGTCGACGGTGCGTTCGGATTGTGGGCCGCCGCCAGCGCTCCGTATCGTCACCTCACGGCCGGCCTCGAGCTCGCCGACTCGTGGGGCGTCGACGGGCACAAGTGGCTCAACGTTCCGTACGACAGCGGCTTCGTTTTCTGCGCCCATCCCGATGCCCACCGCGCATCAATGGCCCACACGGCGGCCTACCTCACCGGTCAAGGCGAGCGGGGTATCCGCGGACCAGGCGATTATGTACCCGAGTCGTCGCGGCGAGCGCGAGGATTCGCCACATGGGCAGCCCTTCGCCAACTCGGTCGCGACGGCGTCGAGGAGCTTGTCGATCGCTGCTGCCAGCACGCCCGAATGTTCGCCGAGCGTCTTTCCGCATTACCCGGTGTGTCGATCGCCAATGACGTCGTGTTGAACCAGGTGCTCATCGACTTCGGTGACGACGCAACGACCGATCGGGTGATCGCCGCAGTTCAGCAGTCCGGCGAGTGCTGGATGGGTGCGACGACCTGGCGCGGCCGACGTCTCATGCGCATCGCCGTCTCCAACTGGCGCACGACGACAGCGGACGTGGATCGGTCGGTTGCTGCGATCGCGAGCGCGCACCGTCACTGATGGCAGCGCCCTCTACCAGAGGTGCCCACGTTGGGTCCGCACGCACCGAACGTCTTGGGCGGTCTCTCAGGGGTGCGGCTCAGCCCCGGTTGGTCCAGTCGAATTCGTAGTAGATCCAGTTGCTGTTCTGGAACGACATGCTGATGCCCTCGGCTTCGACGTTGAAGCTGCCCTGTCCGCAGTCGCCCTTCTTCCAGATGAAGCCCTGGTCGAGCACGATCGAGACGCCGTGTGGCTCGTCGGTGACGGGGTTCTTCAAGGTCGTTCCGTGCGCTTCGCCCACCCCAGGGATCGAGAAGCCGCTGTTGATGCCATCGTCGGTGATGTTGACAGCAGCCCGCACGACGCCCGCCACTTCGTATGTCGTGCCGAGGATCTCCCATGGCATTCCACCGAGCTCACCGGTGAAGATCTGGGCCATCGCCCCGAGCTGGTCGTCGGAGACCTCGGGTGGCACGACGAAGATCGCCTTGCCACCGCCGTCGTGAATCGCCTTCGGCCAGTCGATGATGGCGACAGCGTCGATCCCGGACAGGTCGAGCTCGCCGCAATGTCCTTCGCTGATTCGGGTGGCAACGGCGGCCTTGCAGCTGCCGTCGGCCGAGGTGGGGAAGCCGGAAAAGTTGCACGTGCAGCCTGGCTGGCAGTTGCAGAATTCGTAGCCCTTGCCCTTCAGTCTCCACTCGGTTCTGGTCTCGGTGGTTGTCATGGGTTTCCTTTCATGTCAGGTAACTGATTGATTGCGGGTGCAGGAGGAGCCCTATACCGAGCACAGCGAAGGCTCCCGCTCCCACGGTGGCGAGTCGCTCCCCCCAGGCGGCGTTCTTCTCGAAAAAGATGAGCCCGGCGAGTACCGCCATCCAGGCCAGGTTCATCGTGCCCATCGCGACCAGCACGGCCATGAGAGCCCAGCAGCACCCAAGGCAGAACAACCCGTGGGCTGCCCCCATTCTGAACGCACCGAGCCGCCGTCTGGCGTTCCCGCCGTGTTCCATGAAAAACGACAACGGTGACCGGCAATGCCGAAGACAGACCGACTTCAGTGGTGTGAGCTGCCAGCCGGCGGCTGCGAGCAGGACGATCGCCGCCAGTCGACCCGCCCAGCTGGATCCATTGGCGAGCGGCTCGTCGAGCACTCGCCAAACGAAGTAGGAGGGAACACCCATGAGACCCCAGATCACCAGATATGCGGCGACGAAGAAGGGCAGCGGGGCCACCCGGCCACGTGTTGCGGCCAGCGCATACAACCGAACGACTGGCGAGATCGCCGGGAACATCATGGCTGCCATCATCGCCACCCATGCGACTAGGAAGGCTACGAACGTGACCGAGTGCCCAGCCATCGAGTCCATGCCACCTGCAGGCATCCCGCTCATCTCGCGCGCCATCCGCACGCTCCGCCACCAGCCGACGAGAGCGAGAACCACCAAAGACCCTGGGACGGCGAGACGCGCTCGTCTTGACCACAGCGCACCGCTGGCCGCAACGTTGGCTCGATCCACAGCCATCTCCGAGCCCCCCTCGTCGTTTAGGAACGTACCACTGTTTGCCTTCACCGGCTAGGGCGTTGTCGTGGGCTTCGCATGTGACCACTCGACTGAGGTACACCTGCAAAAGACACGTCGCTCCAACACCGTGTCGGCAGCAGTGGTCCGAGCCGAGGCACTGGAGGCGTGGATATGCCGACTGACAAGGTAATTTACAGAGAGCGGACGACGGGATTCGAAACCGCGACCCTCACCTTGGCAAAGGTGAAGAGAACCGTCCGCCGAGTCCGTCCCAGTCCTCTGACGTGGTTCCTGTCCGCCGATTCGTCCGCCCAGCCCGTCCAGTCCGCCCAGACCGTTTACCGGTCTACCATCGCGCTTGTCTGCGGAATCGCGAGCACAGGGATAGCACCATCGATGGGCGCGGGTCAGGTACGAGCACCTGACGCCTCGTGCTCTCCGCCGGTTGACAACTGTTGATACTCATTGCATCATGTTGGGATGAGTGGAAACACGATGAGCTTCGCCCTCCCCGAGTCGCTACGCGCCTACATCGACGAACGCGTCCGGTCAGGCCAGTACGGCAACACCAGCGAGTACCTGCGTGATCTCGTGCGCCGCGACCAGGATGACCAAGCGAAGAAGCGCCTGCGCGACCTGATCACGGCAGGCTTGGAATCAGGCCCTGGACGCCCGCTCAATCGCCGCGTCGCTGCTGATTTGCGAGACCGGGCCTTGGGCACGCCTACGTGACCAAAGCATGGCTGCGACCATTGGCCGAGGCTGACCTGATCAACAAGACAGCGCACTACCGCTCGGCCGGCGGCAACAAGTTGGCCGAACAGTTCTTCGACTCTGCGTTGGCTTCGCTTCGGTCCATCGAACGCATGCCCGGCATCGGCTCCCCGCTCGTTGGCGAGATGTGCGACATCGCCGGCCTCCGCTCCTGTCCAGTCAAAGGATTCCCGATTCACTGGTACTACTTCATCGCTGAGAACCACCTTGATGTCGTTCGCCTACTCGCCGATGCTCAAGACCTCCCGACGATTCTCAGTCCGACGGACACCCCGTAAACCGCCACGCTTTCTCGCCGCGTATCCGGCGTTTGGTGACACTCGCGTCCGTGCTCGTCGATGTGATGGCGGTGACTAGCGTCCCCGAGATGGGAAGTCGACCGCTCGCGAGGATCAGCCATCCGCGTAGCCGCTCTCGGGTGTGAGCAAGTGATCCACTTCGAGGACATGATCGCCGGCCAGTACATGACGACTCCGGCCGTTGTTGTCGATCGTGACGAGATGGTGGACTTCGCCAAGCGGTGGGATCCACTTCCGATCCACGTCGATAGCGAGGTTGCCGCCAGCAACGGCGGCCTGACAGCACCGGGCTTGTTCATCCTCGCCGTGAAGCAGCGTCTCATTCACCAACTTCCCGAACACGCAGTGATCGCCTCGTTCGGTTACGACGAGGTGCGCTTCCATCATCCTCTTCGCCCGGGCGACGAGGTCCACCTTCGGTACGAGTACGTCGAAACTCGGCCTTCCTCGTCCAAACCGGATCGAGGCATCGTGACGGTCCGGCTGTCACTCGTCAGGAACGACGACGAAGTCGTCATGAGCCATCTCGACACGATTCTCGTGCGTCGGAGAGTTCCGCTCGACTAAACGCCGCCGGCGCGGCACAGCCGGCGTTTTCGGCTACCTTCGGCCGGTCGCCGTGTTGCGCGGTATGGGGGGTTTTCCGGAGCCGAAGTCGGCCGGGGCCGAAGTGCTCCTTCAGCCCGTCTACCAGATCCGGCACGGTCCGCGTTTCCCGCTCGTCCGGGCAATCCGAGGGCGTCCAGGCGCACAGCCCCGGAGCCGATGCTCGGGGACGGTCTGGCTACTCGGTTGCCTGGATCGAGGTATACAACCGCTCCCTACGCGCCGCGCTCCCAGCGAGCGACGAGCGCGCCGTGCGGAGGTCGCAGGAGGTCAGCTCACCGGACGGTCGAGCCCGTACATGGCCGCGTCTTCAGCGATGGGGCCGCGCATCTGATCGCCCCACGTGGGGTCGGTCGAGAACTCCTTCAGAAACGCAATGGCTTCTTCGAAGGCGCTGATCCCTTCGGGAGTGCGGTCGTCCGCGCGGACCAGCCACCGGTGCTCGGTGCGGCCGTCGCCGAGGTCGATGAACTCGTACGTTTCCAGGCCCTCGACGAACGTGTGCTCGACACCTTCGGCTTCAACTCGGGAGAGATGGCAGGTGAAGTACTCGTAGGGTCTCCAGTCGAGATACTCCCGGAGACCATCCCCGCCGACGCCATGAGCACAGTGGCTCGACGCTCCCGTCGCGACCCGACCCTCGCTGTTCGGCTTGAACTCGACTCCCGTCTCGATAGCCCCCGTGTGACGCAGTCGCTTTCCTGGTTCGACCCAATACTGCCAGCACACCGCGGGCGGCGCGTCGACGATGTACGAGAAGACAACATCGGCGTCGTCGTCGCTGAGGCGCACAACCTGCGCCTCGCGTCGTTGTGCCGCCACCGCCGCTAGATCCTCCACCACACCGATCACCGGAGCGAACGACACAATCGATTCTTCATGAGCAGGAAGCCCGAACTCGGTCGAGACGCCCGTGAGGCACGCACGGGTGAAGAACCCGTACGAACTCGGCCCGCCCTGCTCGATGATCGTGTTCTTCAACAGCCGATGCACGAGGATCACGTCGGGACCCGCGAGATCGAGACGGCCATCCTCATCACGATCGACGATGAACGTCCCCTTGTGCGCGACGAACTTGAGGTCGAGACCACCGATGGCACGGCAGGCATCGCACGTGCAAGTCGTCGAACGCGTCATGTTCGACAGCCGATTGGTGAAATCGAAGTAGCACGACTCGACGAGCTCGACCAGCAACTCGCCGCTGGGGAATGCCGCCTGCGGAGCGAAGCAGAACACGGCATCGCCTTCCAGCTTCACGAACTGCATCGGCGGGCTCAGCGCCGCTCGGATCAGTTTCGTGAGCTCCGTCACGATCGCGTGCGAATGCTCGAGTTCTGTGCTGGTCAAGAATGTCGTGTACCCGGAGATGTCTGCGAGGAGCAGATAGCCCTCGACTACACCTTCATCGATCTCACCCATTGACGCCTCGCCCAGCCGGACAGGGCCGACAGCCTTCCGGGGTGAACCGGAGCGTATCAGGCGGCCCAAGCGACCATCGTCGCTCCGACCGTGGCGCCCGTCTTACACCTGGCCGCGCAATGCTGCATCGGGCGCAGCCTCGGCTGACGGGCACCATTCACACAGCGTGGTGGCAAGTCCGACCGCCGCGCAGCTGGACCCGGTCGACGCAGCCGGCGTTCGGAGACGCGTCCACGAAAGCACAGAGTCCTTCGCTGTGAACGAGCGGTCGCCCGGTGGTCCGCTCCGTAGCCGTCTCCCTCATCGTCGGAACCGACGTGGCCGCGAGCCAACTAGGCTCCCGCCTGCGTCGTGGGTCTCGACGCTTGACGGTAGAAGGAGCTTCCGATGCCAAGAATGATCATCACCCACAGCGTCGCTGATGTCGACAATTGGCTGGGGTTCAAAGCGGAGCGAGCCGAGGCCGTCGCGGGCCTCGGTGGGACGAACATCGTTGACCACGTGGCACACGACGGCAGCAACATGATCGCCGTGTCGTGCGACGTCGCCGATGTCGATGCGATGATGGCGACGCTCGGGTCGCCGCCTCCGGAGATTGCCGCTGTCATGGAGAAGCACGGGGTGCTCCCTCCCTTGGTCGCCTACGTCGAGGGATAGCTTGGCTTTCGATTGCCGGTGTGGCGGGGTCATTCGTGACGGCGCGTCCCATAGTGCCGTTCTGGGGCACCCGACACATGGACGCTGTAGGACGATCGGCGGAGCAAGGCCGACCCACACACTCTTGCGTGCGTGCCCTGGCCGGAACTTGAGTCCGTTTCAGTTGGCGGCTTTCAGGCGGTGCTCATGACGTGCCAGAGCGTCGCCGATGCCTGCTCGTCTTGCCCGGGCACTAGCGACTAGTGCGCGGATACGATGGCGTGATGGATCGCATCACCGTCAACTCGCGACAAATGGGTGGCGTGCCGTGCATCCGCGGGTTGCGCATTCCCGTGGCCACAGTTGTCGGGATGATCGCTGATGGCATGACTCCCGACGAGATCGTTGCCGAGCTTCCGCCATTGGAACTCGACGATATTTCGGCAGCGTTGCGCTTCGCTGCCGACGCAGTCGCTGATCGCGAGATTCCGCTTCAACCCACCGCGTGAAGTTCCTCGTCGACCAGAACCGATCGCCGCGACTTGCTCAACTGCTCCGCGAAGCCGGCCACAACGCTGTCCATACCCTCGAACGCGGACTCGAGCAGGCAGACGATGACGTGCTTCTCGACGTGGCACGCGACGAACAGAGGATCGTCATCTCCGGCGATTGAACCCGCGACCCTCACCTTGGCAACGTGAAGAGAACCGTCCGTCTGGTGAGTCCGGTCCCGTGACGTGGTGTCCTGTCCGCCCACTCGTCCGCCTGGTCCGTCCAGTCCGCCCAGACCGTATATCGGTCTACCATCGCAGATGTAGGCGTCGGATCATGGCTGTGAGGGCTCCACGCGACCCAGGGGGCACCACCCGCTTTCTGCGAGGCGACGTCGCGACTGGCCGCTGTGATCGGCATCGTGACATCATCTCGATCGTGACGTGGCTGACTCGTTGTCGGCCGCCCGCGCTGACGTCGCGGTCCTGGCGTTCATCCCGCCTATGACCAAGAGCATCGACTGGGGCTGAGCCCGGAGTGTGGCGAGGCGGGCATGCATGCGTCTATCGGGACCGGAAGCCACCTCTATTCGACTAGGTGCGTGCGTTCGCCGCGCTCGTCGAGACTCGCTCGCCCGCAACGACGACGCGATCGCGGCCGGTTTCTTTGGCGATGAAGAGTGCTTCGTCGGCAACGGCGATGATCTCGTCGAGGGTGTCGCCCGCATCGGACAGCGATACTCCGAAACTTGCGGTAAAGGGCGGGCATCGGCCATCAAGGAGTGCGAGGGCGAGATCTAGACGCAGTTGCTCGAGGCACTCGACTGCGTGGTCGGTGAACGTGTTCGGGAGAACGATTGCGAATTCCTCGCCGCCATACCTTGCTGCGATTTGATCGTCACTCAACGAAGACCGGAGCACGCGGGCGAAGAGCCGAAGTGCACGGTCTCCTGCGTCGTGGCCGTACTTGTCGTTGATCTGTTTGAAGTGATCGAGATCGGCGACCGCAACCGCAAACGGGGTGTTCGAGCGCAGCATTACGTCGACCTTTTCCTCCAGGTTCCGGCGGTTCGGCAATCCCGTGAGTGGGTCCGTCGCCGCCTGGAGCTGGGATTTGGCAAATGCGCGAACCGTACCGATTCGGGTCCCTGCCTCCGTGGCGAGCACGGTCAGGCGCTCGACGGTTTGTGTGTCGAATGGGTGCATGTCGGGCCCAGTCGTGTGCAACACGCCAAGCGCTCTTCCCATGAAGTTGACTGGGACGCATACGGCGGAGCAGGCTCCGCCCGGACGGTCGCGGAGCTTGGGGCAGACGTTCAGTTCCTCGCTCGATTCGAACACGGTTGTCTGTCCACGACGCACCGCAACGCAATCCCACGGTGACTGGACCGGGCACCCGGGTCCTCCAGATTCGGGGTAATCGACAGCGAGGCGCAGGTGAGCCTGGCTGTTGTCTGCGAGTAGCAATTCTGCCGGCGCGTCCTGAGTGGTCGCTGCCATCGAACGACGAACGACTGCATATACGTCGGATTCGCTATCGACCATGTCCAACGCATCGTGAACACGGTTCTTGAAGTGTTGCCGCACGGCGTCGCGTTGAACGGTCTCACTGATTCGAGCGGCGTCCCGTTCGGCGAGGTCTCTCGCCGCGAGCAACGAGCGAACACTTCGACGGGTGGACTCGACAACCACGATCAACAGAGTGAGCGCAAAGACAGCCGACATCGCGGTGCGAGTCGCGTCAGCGTTCGTTCCGTTTTCCGCATCGCGCTGAGCGACGAGTGCTCGGCTCTCGATCACTTCCGTGAGCTGACCCATTTGCGCCTCGACGGCCTCGAACTCCGAGACAAAGGACGGCAACAACAGATTCGCCGCTGAGCGATCGTCGCCCGCGAGTTCCACAATGGCGACGGCATGTTCGGCATAGAGAGCCAGCGCGGCGGATGCCGGAGCGAACGACGAGGCCAGCGGGTCGGAATCAGGTAGACCGAGTCCTGCGACAACGGCAGCCGCGTCGTACATGTCCTCGAGGCTCCTGGCCGCGTGGCCGCGGACTTCTTGTATGACATCGCTTTGGGCGGATGGTTGATTCTCGAGCAACGCTGACACGACGTCGGCGCGCAACGCGTCGTGCATCATGTCAGCGTCCGCCTGGAAGCTCAACAATTTCTGGTTCTGTACAAGGTTTTCGATCTGACGCGTGTGGCCCGTGAGCGCGCGGTAACTCACCAAGCTGACACAGACAAGTCCGACAAGCGCTACAAGCACGAGCGCAATGAGGCGACGTTCGAAGGTCCATTTCATGAGTTTCACCTTCCATTGGCCCACGTTGGTATCGGCACCCGTGTGCAGGAACTTGAGGTGAACTTCACGCGATCTTGCAACGGTCTTCATCTGACCTTGACGTTCGGTTCCGGCACAGCGTCATCTCGAGTTCTGCAACGTTGGCATCAACTGCCTCGTCGAACGAGACCCTGCGCCCGTTCAGCGCACACTCCATCGCCGGTACCTGGGCGCTGCGAAGGTGGAATCGCGCGTTGCGCCGACCGGAGATCTCGAAGTTCCAACCGACTTACGTTTAACGCATAGAACCTCTGCGAGATTGCCGACCCAACGGACAGGCGGCCACCACGGTTGAGTGTAAGGCACATACGCCGTTCGGGCGCGAGCGGCACCCGCGGCAGCCCCGTTGTTCTGGGCGGCTAGTTCTGTGCGCAGCAGTCTCTGAACCCGGTCGTACGCTGCCGACACCTTGAGGCAGTCGATTCACGAATCGACCGATGAAGCAGGCGGTCATCGCCCCGTCGATGCTGGCTCTGCTGTACCCATTGAGCACCGATGTGCCGGGATACAGCCGCGAGGAGTTCGAAGCCGATCTGATCGACGAATGCGAGAAGGACATCCGACAGGCATTCGCCGCCGGGGCGGCACGCGTATCGGTGGACTTCACCGAAGGGCGCCTGGCCACCCGTGCCGACCCACGGAATCCGTGGACAGGTGCTGGCATGCTGCCGCACTTCATCGACCTCAACAATCGAGTCATGGCCCGGTTCACGCCCGAGGAGCGGGTCAACATCGGCATCCACACCTGTCCCGGAGGAGACCGCGACTCCGTTCACAGCGCCGGCGTACCGTGCAACAATCTGCTCCCGGAGATGTTCAAGATCAACGCCGGCTACTTCCTGATGCAGCTGGCCAGCGAACGGGAAAAGGACGGTGTATACGAGTCGATCGGCAAGTACAGCCGTGACGCCGCCGACGGCATCGCGCAGATGTGTTATGTGGGGGTCACCAACCCAGGGAACCCGCTGGTGGAAAGCCCCCAGGAGATCTGTGATGCCCTCGTGCGCGCCGCCAACTTCATCCCCAAGGACCGCCTCGGTTCCACCGACGACTGCGGCTTCTCGCCATTCAGCATTGACGAAAAGCCCAACCACGGGTCACCCGACTACGCCCGTGAGGTCGCCTTCCAGAAGATCACCAATCGAGTCGAGGGCACACGAATGGCCGCCGAGAAGCTCGGCGTCGGCTGAGCAGACCACGAGGAGCTACCGGACACAGCATCTCACCTTTGACCGCCCCCTCAGAATGCCATGCCGACGATGGCGACATAAGCGCCCTGATCGAATTCGCGAGGAATTGAACGGGGACCGCTCAGCTCGCAGTATCACTCAGGAGGCTTCCTAGAGATCGAACGAAACCACGGCTTCAAATGGAGCGGACGACGGGATTCGAACCCGCGACCCTCACCTTGGCAAGGTGATGCTCTACCAGCTGAGCCACGTCCGCGTTAGCGGTCGCCTACGTTATCAGTCGCCCGCAGAAACCGACAACGGGATCTCGACGGGCACGGCCTTGGAACGCGCCTCCAACACGATGGCTCCGAGTGCAGCCAGAACTACCAGCGCGCCCGCAATCTGCACGAGGCTGAGCCGCTGCCCGAACACGACCCAGGCACCGATCGCAGAGATCACAGGGCTGCCGAGCATCAACAGCGAAGCAAAGGTGATGTCCAGGTGACGCTGGGCCCAGGTCATCAGTCCATGGCCGACGAGGCCGGCGACCAGGACCATCGCCACGATCAACAGCCAATCTGCGCCATGGATCGCACCGAGATCACGAGACGTCAAAAGCACCCAGGGCGAGACGACGAGTGCGGCAACGCAGAACACACCGGCAATCAGTGCGCCGGCGTGCACGCCCTGGTTCCGGACCTGCTTGATGCGAACGAAGTACGCGGTCCACAGTCCGAGGTTGATCAGTGCCAGCACGTCGCCGCGCAGCGATGCGCCCGATGACTGGTTGGCTCCCAACACCACGGTGGCGATGCCAGCGAGGGCGATCACAGCCAACAGAATCTGGCGAGCGCCAGACCGATCGCCGAACAGCATCGGACCGATGAACAGCATCAGCACGGGCTGCAGAGCGCCGATAAGTGTGGCGTTGGCGATGGAGGTCTCTTGGTACGACGTGAAGCCGACCATCATTGACACGCCGAACAGCACGCCGGGCACGAACACGATCTTCAGCAACGGGATGCTGACCCGGCCGCCGGTGAAGTATGCAGCGCACACCATCACGGGGGTCGCCATCCACAACCGCCAGAACACGATGGTCGGAGCCGATGCGTCGATTCCACGAACCAGCAGAGGGCCGAAACCCCACGCGAATACGGCAATCGCGCCGATGGAGATAGCCAGGCGAGCCCGGCCTTCCGGAGATCTCACGATTTCTTATCGGCGGGTCGCAAATCGACCCGAAGCACCAAAATGCCGTCCTCGATCGATGCCGTTGCATCGCCGACGATCGCAAAATCCATGAAGTCGGACTGCGCTTGTTGCAGGAACCGCTGACGCTCCTCGCCGGCGACCGGCGGAAGCGGGCGACTCTTCACCGCGGCGGCACGCTCGCGAAATCGGGCGAGCATCGCCTCGATATCCAGAGAGTCGGCCACGTGTTGGCAGGTTAGTCCACACATCGTCCGACGAGGCGGACGTGTGACGGATGACTACACAGCAGGCTCGGTCGACACCGATTTGGGGTCAGGAGTCGCGGCCTCATCGACCGGCTCAACCACGACCGGTTCAACCACGACCGCCTCGGGCTCGGGAGCCGCCGGCAACGGGATCGCCTCGCCCGGCTCGCGGAGATCGTCGAACGCCTGGGGAACGCTGCGCACCAGCGCCTCGAGGTCGACCGGTTCGTAGACCATCAGTTCGTTCATGGCCAGTCCCGCACCGGCCGGACGCACCTGATCGAGACGTCGCCGCCGGTCGCCTTCGGGCGCTTTTGCCCACGCCCGCCCACTCATCACCTCGAGCGGCGCCAGGGCAGGGTGCTCCTGACGACCACGCCGCCACCAAAAGATGGTGGCGACCAGCAGGCCGATACCGACCAGCGCCAGTCCGGCGGCCGACAGGTAGATCAGGCGCTCGTTGGTCGGGTCGGAAAAGTCGCCGCCGATGATGCCCTCCAGGGCGCGGCGCAAAGACTTGGCGGTCACGCCGCCATTCTCGCATGCCGTCGGCGTTCGCACACCGGCAGGTCTGGCCAACATCGCACCCGATGCGACAAGCTTGGCTTCGTGGAGGTCTTGTGGTTGCTTCTCGCGGTCGCCGTCTGCGCGGGCCTGCTGTACATCGGCTACCGCATGGAGCCACATCATGTGTCGAAGGACGGAACCCGCTTCTTGACCACCGGCCAACGGCTGTCACAGCAAGGCACAACCGACGGCCGCAAGCGCGAGGTGTGGGTCAGTGTGCAACCCAACGGCCAACTGCAGGTCGACGTGAAACGCCGTATGCATCACGACGTGTCCTACTGGTCGATCGAAGGCAAGGCTCCGGAGCCACCACCTCGGCGCGAGGTCTACGTGTTGCGCAGTCTCGACACGTTCGGCAACACGCAGCGGATGACGATCAAGGTCCCTGCGCACAGCCGCTCGGTGGCGGTCCTCGACGAGGTGCTGAGCAACCGTTCGTCGAGCTAGCCCTTGGCGACCGATTCGACGAACTCGCCGAGGGGCGCGGAGAGTTGATCGAGGTTGATCAAGAACGCGTCGTGGCCGTGGGGCGAATCGATCTCGACGTACTCGCACGGTGTGCCGCCCGACAGCAGCAATTCGCGGATCTGGCGCTGCTGATACGACGGATACAAGATGTCGCTGGAGATCCCGATCGTCAACGTCGGTACCTGTATCCGTGACATCGCCGCCTCGAGCCCACCGCGTCCGCGGCCGACATCGTGCAAATCCATCGCCTTGCCGATGATGAGGTAGCTGTTGGCGTCGAATCGACGTACGAGCTTTTCGCCATGATGATCGAGGTATCGCTCGACCTCGAACCGCTGCCACAGATCCAAGCCGTCGCGCAGGGTGGCACCATCGGCCAGTTCGCGACCGAAACGATCGGTGAACACGTTGTCGCTGCGGAACGTCACCTGGGCAACCATCCTGGCCACGGACAGCCCTTCCCAAGGTCCGTCGTGGTCGTCGGCGTCGTAGTAGTCGCCGCCACGCCAGTTCGGATCCATGCGGATCGCCCTACGGCCGATTGCTCCCCATGCGATCTGCTGAGCGGTCGCCTGTGCACAGGTGGCGATCGGCACGATCGAACGCACGCGATGGGGGAAGGTGATCGCCCACTCCAGCACCTGCATGCCGCCCATCGAACCCCCGATCACCGAATGCCAGGCGGGTATCGACAGGTGGTCAGCCAAGCGAACCTGGGCACGCACGATGTCGCGAACGGTCACGACCGGGAAACGGCTGCCGTACGGCTTGCCGTCCATGGGATTCGGTGAGGCGGGGCCGGTCGAGCCCTGGCAGCCGCCCAACACGTTGGCGCACACCACGAACCACCGGTCCGTGTCGATCGCCATGCCCGGGCCCACCGCGCCATCCCACCACCCGGCGCCGGGATGACCATGACCCATCGGGCCGACGGCATGGCTGTCGCCGGTCCATGCGTGGCACAGCAAAATGGCGTTGTCGTGGCTGTCGTCGAGGCGGCCCCACGTCTCGTAGGCCACGGTCACCTCGTCGAGCGTTACGCCGCCGTCGAGCGCGAACGGACGGGTGAAGTTGAGGAACTGCCGATGGCCGACAGGGTCGCCGACACGCCAGGCACCGCTCGCCGGCAGTGGTTGGCCCGCCATGTCCCTCCTCCTCGCGTTCGTATCGGTAGTGGACGCCGCACGAGGGAAGCTGAGTTGCCCTGCGAGCAGGGCCACATCCCCGCCGAGGCGGGATGGCACCGTGGGGCTTCCTCCCCGGTTGCCGGACCGGCGACCGAAGCCGACGATCACTCGTGATGCGAACCGTCGAAATTGTAGCGATCTCGCGGCCTGCTCCACGTGTCATTTCCCCGAGAACGTCGCCCCGATTGATTCATGCCTCAGCCTGACTGAGCCACTGATCAGAACGGCTGACTGATCAGCGAGTAGACGTTGCGGGTGTCAGCAGTCATGCTGTTGCGCATGAGCACGTGCTACCTCACTCCAAAGGCGCGCCCCACGGCGACCCCTGGCAAGGGGTACGGCAATTTTGCCGTCGAGTCGATCGCAGCCGGCGAAGTGATCGCCGCGTTCGGAGGACGCTGCGTGACACGTGAGGAGTTCGATCTGTTGCCGGTCGGCCAACAGGTTCGCAGCGTGCAGATCGACGAGCATCTGTACATGGCCGGCACTCTCGAGCCAGAGCCTGCCGAGTTCATCAACCATTCCTGCGAGCCGAACTGTCTCGTCAGTGGCAGCGTCGTGCTGGTCGCGGGGCGCGACATCAGCGTCGGGGAAGAACTCGTCTACGACTACGCCACCACAGACGGCAGCGACTACGACGAGTTCGAGTGCGCCTGCGGCACTGCCTCCTGCCGCGGCAAGATCACCGGGCACGACTGGATGCTGCCCGAGTTGCAGATTCGATACCGCGGTTCGTTCAGCCCGTACCTTGCCAAGCGCATCGCCGGGCTGGTGAACGTCGGGGCCGAGCGGCGGGCGTTCGCTCTCTAGTCCCCTGCCGGCCGCGACTCGAAATCGCGTCGGTCGAATGGTCGCAAGTACCCTCGGGTCATGCGAGTCCTGATCGTCGGCGCGGGTGGAGTCGGGTCCGCGCTGGCGACAATCTGCGCCAGGCGCGACGCCTTCGAACAGATCGTCATCGCCGACGTCGACCCTTCCCGCTCCTCGCGTGCCGCCGCAACTGCGCACTCCGATCGGGTCAGCAGTACCCGCGTCGATGCGTCGTCGCGACTCGATGTCGTCGAACTCGCCGCAACAATGAGCGCCGACGTGATCGTGAATGCGTGCGATCCGCGCTTCAACCCGCCGATTTTCGAAGCCGCGTTCGAGGCCGGTTGCCACTACCTCGACATGGCCATGCACCTGTCGTCGCCACATCCGACCGATCCCTACAACCAGATCGGCGTCAGCTTGGGTGCTGCTCAATTCGCGGCCAGCGATGCGTGGGCTGATCGAGGATTGCTGGCTCTCGTGGGCATGGGTGTCGAGCCAGGTTTCTCCGACGTCGCCGCCCGGTATGCAGCCGATCATCTGTTCTCGACCATTCACGAGATCGGTGTGCGCGACGGCAGCGATCTGGTGATCGAAGGCTTCGCCTTTGCACCCACGTTCAGCATCTGGACGACCATCGAGGAATGCCTCAACCCGCCCATCGTCTACGAACGCGACCGCGGCTGGTTCACGACGGCACCGTTTTCGGAGCCGGAGCGGTTCGTGTTTCCCGAGGGAATCGGCCCATTGAAGTGCGTCAATGTTGAGCACGAGGAAGTGCTGCTGATGCCGCGCTGGATCGACGTGGATCGGGTCACCTTCAAGTACGGCCTCGGCGACGAGTTCCTGGAGGTATTGGCCACCTTGCACAAGCTCGGGCTGGACTCGACCAAGCCCGTGTCGGTTCGCGGAGTCGATGTGTCGCCGCGCGATCTTGTCGCCGCTGTGCTGCCAAATCCTGCCGAATTGGGTCACCTCATGACGGGTCGCACGTGTGCTGGCACATTGGTCACTGGTGTTGGCCTCGACGGCGCGGCGCGTTGCACGTACATCTACCAAATCGTCGACAACGAGTGGACGATGGCCGAGTTCGATCATCAAGCGGTCGTCTGGCAAACGGCGGTGCACCCGGCCGTCGCGCTGGAGATGATGGCCACGGGCGAGTGGAAAGGCGAAGGGGTCAAGGGGCCCGAAGCGTTCTCCGCCGATCCGTTCCTGCCGCTGCTGGCCGAACACGGTGCACCCTGGTACATCGAGGAACGGCACATCGAGGCACAGCCATCGCCCGCTTGAAGAAGGCCGACGTCGAACGGTTACTCGCCGATTACGACGCCAACCCGATCGCTGCGCTGACACAGGCGCTGCGCATCGCCCTCGACATGCCCGCTTCCGATTGGTCGACGCTGCTGTCAGCAGCACCGATCGATGCCACACGACGAGAACAGTTGCTTGCGAACGACGAACCGGCTCTCGATTGGCTCGCCACCGAACTCAACGAGCGTCGGGGCTTCGATGAGCATCCGGGTCGCAGGCCGGCGTTCCGCCCGGCAGGCGATGCCGATTCCGCGAGATCCATCGATACACCGCCCCACTGATCTGGCGCAGGCCGGGCAACCGGATCGCTCGGCCCACGACGGCCCAGCCCTTGCCGGCGTCGGCCAACGTCTGGGCGATGGCCAGGTGGGCGCTCAGCACGGTGCCGTCTGCACCGACCCAATGCACGGCGCGTTCGCACTGGTCGGCAGAGACGCCCAGGGACCCGAGATCAGCGTGTTGGTACGGCAGGGTCGCATCGAGTCGGCGGATGTGGCGGCGGGCCCAGTTGACACAGGTGGTGCAGAATCCGCAGTCCCCGTCGAACAACAGCACGGGTGCGACGCTCACTCGATCAGCGTACCGATCACCGGTTGGGCCAGCACCAGACGTCTGTCGAACCCCGGCTCGATGGGGAGGAAGCCGTTGCGGTCCGGCCAGAGCAACTGCACGACCTCGAACGGCGACCCGCGATGCCACGCCAGCCCGGTCGTGAACAGCGGTCCCCAGAGGGCGAGATCGACCGGGGCAAACACGCAGCGGAGATCGTTGTCGAACAAACCCATCAGTTCGACGCCGCGTGGGATGTCGGTGCCGCCGCGCAACAGATCGGCGAGCAGATCGAAAAGACCGCGGGCTGCCGAAGGTGTCAACCCGAACAGCACCACCTCCGGGAAGTCGAACGCATGCGGAAACCCGATCGTGTAGATGTACCCGGCCACCGGCGGATTCAGTTCGGGCTGCGCGGCCACCGGTTCGATCGCCCACCCGTGCTCTTCGATCATCCACTCGATCTTCTCGGCGTGAGGTATGTGGAAGTCGGGAAGGTCGGTCACAGCAGCGACTCGCTGTCGAGGTCGATCACGTGCTGCGCGTGGCGCGTCGCCATTGCTGCGAACATCGCTTCGCTGCGATCGCTGGTGCCGACGATCTGCGAGGCGATCACACTCATCACCACTCCCGCATACGCGTCGCGCCGGTATTGCAGCCACAACTCTCCGGCGTCGACGTCGACCCCGTATTCAGCCAGCGCCTGCCCGTACTCGTCGACCAAGCTGCGTTCGATCTGGCGACGTTCAACGGGTTGCGGCCCCGCGCCGAGGAAGTAGCTGACATCGGTGATGCCCAGTCCGTGGCCCGGCGTCTGCCAATCGACGGCGGCGATCGGCGCACCACCGTCGGGACTGGCGAACATCAGGTTGTCGAGGCGATAGTCGCCGTGGGTGACCGTGCTCGGCGGATCACGCCCGTCGACCCAACAGGCGATCCGTTCACCGAATCGATGGATCACCCCTGCGGCGTCAGACGACAGGTACCCGCCCAGTGCGGTCATGAACCCGGGCAGGAACATCCCCCACAGCATCGCCAACTGCTGCGAATCGTTCTCGGTCCGCCGGCTCAACCACTCGATGTCGTGCAGGGTGGGGTCGCCCCAACGCGGGCCATGCAACCTGGCCAACTCCAACACAGCGGTTCGCGCCTGGGTCGCGTCGCAGCCAGTGATCTGGTTGCCCTGTGCCGCCGGCGCGAGGTCCTCCATCAGCAGAACGAAGTCGCCGGTATCGGCATGCCATTCGGCGTGATGGCAGTGGGCGACGCGGATGTCGACCGTGGGTGCGATCTCGCGGTAGAAGCCGACCTCGCGCTCGTAGTTACGCAACGCGATCCCGGTCGCCCGGCTCGTCGGGTCGGGCGACGGCAGCTTGGCGATCAGCGAACTCGGCACCGATCCGTCGGAATCCAGTTCCAGGCGGACGTTCATGCCGACCAACCCGTCACCGATACGAGTCGAGCCGCGAACCTCGACGTCGGTGTACAACACCGAGCTCAACCACGAATCGGTAAGCCCCTCTGGTGTCATCGACTGCGAAGGTAGCCTGCGACGCTGATGGCCACCGATCCCGCCGCGTCGCCTGCCGGGCCGGGATCGACGTATCGCTTCCTTGTGACGCCGAAGTGGATCGCGTTCCACTTGCTCGTCGTCGTCGCAGTGGTGACCATGATCAACCTCGCCCTCTGGCAGCTCCGGCGCCTCGACGAGCGACAACAGTTCAACGCGCAGGTCCGGGCGAACTCCGGCCAACCGGTCGTTGCGTTCGACGAGATCCGGGCCGACCTGGCCAATCCGTCGACGATCGAATGGCGACAGGTGCGAGTCACAGGGACGTATGTGCCTGACCATCAATTCTTAGTCGTCAACCGCTCGCAGAACGGCGACACGGGACGAAATGTGGTCGACGCATTGCAACTCGACGACGGCTCGCTGTTAGTGGTCAATCGCGGCTTCGTTCCGACCGCCGACGCCGTCCCACCCCCTCCACAGGGATCGGTCGAGGTGACCGGACGCCTGCGAGTGAGCGAACAGCGCAAGACGGGCCAACCCGCCGACGAGGCTGTCGAGGATCTGACCGAGATCCGGCGGATCGACATCGAGGTGCTGTCGCAACAGTTCGATGCGACGGTGCAGCCCATGTACGTCGAGGCACAAACGCCTGACGCCGACTCGCTGCAACCGATCGTCGATCCGGTTCTCGACGAAGGCCCGCACCTGTCGTACGCAATCCAATGGTTCGTCTTCAGCGCGTGTGTGATCGCCGGCTGGGTGCTGGCTGTGCGCCGATCGATCGCACTGCGATCAGGCACGACGGTGAAGAAACGAAAGTCGGCCTACGTACCGATCGCCGATGACACGTCAGCGAGCTGAGCCCTCGGCTTCGAGCAGGGCCATCCGCCTGAACTGCTCGACAACATTCGGTGACTCGTACGCCGGGTCGAGGTGGCGGTACACCGTGTCGACGTTGACCGCAATCCGGCCGAACTCGCCGAGCGCGCCGAAATCGGGGCGGGCCTTGATCTCCGCGGCAATCTCGCGTGTCGCTTCCCACGCATCGACGCCCGACGCCTGCATTCGCCCTGCGGCCTCGTCCACGAACGACAAGTAGTCGCGAACGGAGGCGACGCCCCCCTTGGCGGTGATCGGGCCGTGGCCCGGAACCACGACGTCGACATCCATGCCCAGCATCAGATCGCACGCCGCGATCCAATTGCTCAGCGGGCCAGCCCACACGATCGGGGTGCCGCCGACGAACAGGATGTCGCCGGTGTAGATCGTCCTGGCGTCGGGTACGTAGGCAAGCGTGTCGCCACTGGTGTGAGCCGGGCCGACCTCGATCAACTCGACGGCCCGCCCACCGACATCGAGATCGATACGACCGTCGAATGTGCGATCCGGCAAGCGCAGTTCGATCCCATCGAAGTCGAAGGCCCCGAAGAAGCTCCGGAACATGTCGCCCACTTCACCCGGCGCGCTGTTGAGACCGGCGAGCAGCGAGGGCGGCACCTCGGACATCTCGTGCGCGGTTGCCGAACTGGCAATGATCTCAGCGTCGTCGAGGAGGATGTTGCCGAAGCAGTGATCTCCGTTGGCGTGGGTGTTGACGAGCTGGGCGATCGGTGAGGCCAGTGTGATCGGGGCCATCGAATCGAGCATCGTCCGGGTGAGCCGCAGATCGAACAAGGTGTCGACCAGCAGCGACACACCGTCGCCCACGACCAGCCCGGCATTGCTCCATCCCCACCCGCCATCGGCCTGAACGTATGCGTGGCACCCGTCGGCAACCTCTTCTAGACCGCTCTCGCTGTTCTCCGGCATTTGCCAGTACTACCACGCTCGTGAACGGGCTTACAGTGCAACCATGCGCCAATTGAGTGGAATCGATGCGAGCTTCTTGAACATGGAAACGGGGAGCGCCTTTGGCCATGTCGCCTCTCTCAACATCTACGACCCCACCGGCGCGCCCGGTGGCGCTGGGCTCGAAGCGACCAAGCAGACCATTCTCGAACGCATCGACCTCCTCGCTCCCTACCGGCGACGGCTGATCGAGGTACCACTCGGCCTCGATCTGCCCTACTGGCTCGAGGATCCCAACTTCGACATCGACTTCCACGTGCGCCACCACGCCGTACCGCCGCCCGGCACACCGCAACAACTGGGCGAGGCAGTCAGCAGGATCATCGCTCGACCGCTGGATCGGTCTCGACCGCTGTGGGAGTTGTACGTGATCGAGGGCCTCGACAATGGCCGCCGCATCGCTCAATTGACGAAGATCCATCATGCCGCGATCGACGGAGCGTCCGGCGCTCTCATGCTGGCAGCCATCCTCGACCTCGACCCGGACTTCCGCCCCACTGCCGGGCCGGCGCCGTGGGATCCCGAGGAGATTCCCAGCGACGAGGAGATGCTGCGGATCACACTCGGCGAGTACCTGCGGCGGCCAGAAAAGATGATCCGGCTCAGCGTGCGAACCGCGCGCGATCTGGCCAGGGCGTCACGTAGCGGCGGGTTGCGATCACTCGTCGATCTGATCGCCCAACCGATGCCCGGACCACTCGGCTCGCTGATGCGCAAGCGGCTGCGATCGCAGTACGGAGACGACACCGATCGACCGCCGGCGCTGCCGCCGACCGTTGCACCGCGCACGCCGTTCAACCAGATAATCACCCCGCATCGTCGCTTCGCCTACACGACAATTCCTCTCGAGAACGCCAAGACGGTGCGGCGGGCGTTCGGTTGCACGTTCAACGACGTCGTCATGGCCTTGTGCTCGGGCGCACTGCGGAGCTATCTGCAGCACCATGACTGCCTACCAAAGGAAAGCCTGATCGCCATGGTGCCGGTCAGCGTGCGCAGTGGCAACGAGACCGATACGTATCAGAACCGGGTCTCTGCGCTGCTTGCCGAGTTGGCGACCGACGAGAAGGATCCGGTGAAGCGCCTGAAGCGGGTGCAGCAGAGCATGAACATCGCCAAGGGCAACCTCGCGGCCATCCCGGCCGAGACCCTGATGGACTACACGCAGTTCGCTCCACCGGCAATCGCTGCCCGGGCGATGCGGATGGCCAGTCGATTGCGGATCGCCGACCGGATGAACCCTCCCTTCAACCTGGTGATCTCCAACGTGCCGGGGCCGAGCGAGCCCCTGTACATGGCGGGAGCCCAGTTGAAGCACTTCTACCCGGTGTCGACACTCACCGATGGCCAAGGGTTGAACATGACGGTGCAGAGCTACAACGGCAACCTCGACTTCGGCTTCGTCGCCTGCCGTGAGTTGGTTCCCGACCTCTGGTACCTCACCGAACTGTTGCAGGATTCGATGAATGAGCTGCTGGCAGCGGCCGCGAAAGCCGATGCCAAGCCGGCCACCAGGCCGGCCGCCAAGCGTGCAGCGCGGCCGGCCGCGAAGGCCGCGTCCCGAAAGGCGAGTTGACTCCGTAGATTTGAGGAGATGAATTACAGGCGGCTCCTCGTGATGTTGATCCCATTGGCCATGCTGGCGGCATGTGGCCCCGACGAAGACGATTCGAATTCGGCGACGCGCAACACAACGGCCGGCTCGGAACCCGTGTCCCCAGATGGATCGGGAGCCACGACGATCGCCGGCGGCACCGGGGCATCCAACCAGACGGCCAACTCGTCGGATTCATCCGACAACTCGACGGTGTCGGGCGGCTCCGGAGGATCTGGCGGTGCCGGCAGTACCGGCGGCTCCGGTGGATCCGGCGGCTCCGGTGGAAGCGGTGGAAGCGGTGGCTCTGGAGGGTCCGGAACTGGCGGGTCCGCAGGACCAGGCGATACCAGCGGGTCCGGCGGTTCGGGGGGATCGGGCGGATCAGGTGGCGCCGGCTCCGGCGGCTCCGGGGGGTCCGGCGGGTCTGGCGGCGCGACGACATTACCGGGCTTCGGCTCGGTCGCCCTCGACGTGAACGCACAGACCGCCTTCGGCTTTGCGGTCGGACCGGCGTCGGTGGGTGACGTGCGAGACGCTGTCTCGGCGCAGCTCGGTTCGGTCACCAACGACACGGATTGGTACACGCTGCCACCCATCTCCGACGGCGGCATCGGTGACTGCCTCGCCAATCAGGAATCACGCATCCTGCGATGGGGCGACCTGTCGATCGCTTTCTGGAGGAAGGACGGGACCGAGTCGATCTGGAGTTGGTCGGTCGGCGATCCTTCTGTCTCGGGTTACGGCGACCGGCGCGAGCCCAACATCCCGGCGTTACCCGCGCCGACCGGCCTTCGCACCCGGGAGGGAATCTCCGTCGGCTCCCTGTTCACCGACGTCTCCGAGGCGTACGACGAACTGTTCCAGTTCTTTCCGTTCACGCCGGACGACGCCTCCGGCCTGCATCTGGCAACCGCCCCCACCAAGACTCCCGCGGGAGCCAGCCTGTCGCTGCTGGAGCTGGGCGGTCCGATCGTTGGCATCGGCTCGACACTCCCCTTCTGCTGACACCGGCAGCACGGTGAGGTGAATAGGGCAAGTTCTCCACTGGACGGCTAGCTCCAATCGCACGACCGATCAGTTCGTCCGACGCTCTGGGTCAGCTCATACAACGACGGTCGTTCAAGGAGCTGACATGGAAGTCAGCACAGCGCCAGATCGGCCAGCTGGGCGCTAGTTGTTCTGTGCGCTAATCCCTCTTGCGCCGGCGTGCCGGAGCGAGCATTCTGGGCGCGGGGATGACGGGGGTTTCCCATCGTCACGACAATCAAGGGAGGGGACAGATCATGAAGCGAATGATCATTGCCATGGTGTTAGCAACCACCCTGCTCACGGGTATGGTCGCTGCGCCTGCCGGAGCGGTGATTCACGAGATCTATGCGGCGTGGTGCGCAGGAAAAGGTGAGATCGAGCCGCCAGGAATCTCCGATAACACGAAGCGCAACTTCGCTCAGCCAGTCTTCGCAGGCGGGGTCGTTCAGCTCACCCCCTACCTAGGTGGGCTGCTGATCGACTTCAACTTCGACAAGGCGCAAGCCAAGATCGTGCCGGCTCCGACGGGCCCCCCGATCGTTCCCATCGGCGGAGGCCTCTATCTCGAGCGCTTCATCATCGACCCGGACTTCCCGGCATTCCTCAACTGCGCGAAGCTGCAGAGCCTGGCCGGATAACCGGGTCGCCCGATGAACTGGGCAGCCCCAATTTTGGCACGTCGCCTTCTGGGGCTGCCCTGTTCGCCCGACGCTGTCCATTTCACAGCGCGCAGCGCCGATCTGAGCGTCAGTTGGGCGGTATTGGCGTGGTCTGGGTCGGTAGGCCGACGAGGTGACCTGTGTCGTTGTACCGGATCAGCCGCCACAGGTTGTCCTTGACCAAGTGGATCTCGGTGATCGAGGTATTGAGCGTGCGGATTTCAAATGCGCCGGTAGCCGGCGACTTCAGCGCCAACCGCAGCGCTGCGTCGACGACGCCGCCGTGGCAGCAGATGACGACCGTCTGGTCGGCGTACACGTCGATCGTGCGCCGGATCGCCTGCCCGACGCGGAACTGGAACGCAGCAATCGTCTCGCCACCGGGGAAGCTGGTGCCGAACGGGTCGCCCTCCCACCAACCGGTGCCGTAACGCTCGACGTAGTCGTCGAACGCCATCCCGTCGCAGTCCGGCCCCGGATCGTGCTCGCCGAAACCCGGATCCTCGACGACGGCGAGCCCACCGAGAGCCGGCGCAATGATCTCTGCGGTCTCGCGCGCCCTCGAGTACTGGCTGGCGATCAACACATCGGCGACGATCTCGCCACCGACCGACAATCGATCACGCAGACGCTCGGCTTGCTGACGGCCAAGGTCGGAGAGCCCGCTGCACGTTCGGTGTCCACCGATCACCCTGGCCACGGTGGTCTTGGATTCTCCGTGGCGAATGAGCACGAGACGAGTCACAGGGCGCGGAGCTTACTTTTCGTTCGCGCGCGCGAGCCTGTCCGACTTGCTCCTCTAACTTCAGCGAGGTGCGCGGAGTCGACAGGTTGACCATTCGATCAACCGCCACAGATCCTCGCGCCGCTACGTTGCTGGCCGACGCCCATGCGCTGGGACTGACCACGATCACCGCTATTCATGTCGCTGACCTGGTCTTTGTCGCCGGTGGCAGTGACCGCGCCGGACTGCTGACATTGCTCGTCGACCCTTTGCTGCAGACCGGCGATTGGACGGTGCCCTCGGCCGCTGCTATCGAGACAGCATTGCTGCCGGGTGTGACCGATGCCTCGGCGCAAGCCGTGGCCCTGGCGGCCGAGACGACCGGTTCGCCCATCGCCGCGGTGGCCACCGGCACCCGCTACGAGGTGTCGGGTGACGTCGACGAGGCCACCATGTCGGCGCTGGCCCGACGACTGCTCGCCAACCCGGTGATCGAGCGGTGGTCGATCGGGCCCATCGAGCCAACGTTCATCGACGCTGCGGCAACCGCCGACACCGGGGTGGAGCTCGTCGAGATCCGCGGCCTCGACGACGAAGCGTTGGCGATCGTCAACCGCGAGCGCGGCCTATCGCTGGACCCGGCGGAGCTCCGCACGATCGCCCAGCACTTCGCCCACGCCAACCGGGCCCCGACCGATGTCGAACTCGAGACCCTCGCGCAGACGTGGAGCGAGCACTGCGCGCACAAGACGTTCCGTGCCCGCATCACCGGCGACGACGGGCAGGCCATCACGCCGCTGCTGCAACAACTGCGAGACGCAACAACCGCCATCGACGCTCCGTTCCTGCGCAGCGCGTTCGTCGGCAATGCCGGCATCGTCTCGTTCGTCCCCGGGGTCACGCTCGCGGTGAAGGCGGAGACGCACAACCACCCCTCCGCGATCGAGCCGTTCGGCGGCGCGAACACGGGCGTCGGCGGCGTGATCCGCGACATCATCGGCGCCCACCACCGAGCCATTGCCTGCACCGACATCCTCTGTTTCGGCCCGGCCGACACAGCCGAGGCCGATCTCCCCG
>JANOCR010000241.1:0-17021 GCA_031412355.1 Ilumatobacteraceae bacterium
GCGACGATCCTGCACCCTGATGAGCTTGACGTCGCAGTACGGACGGGCAATGCCTTCCACCGGCGTACCGCCGTTGTCGGTGAGTGTCGGGTTCGCCTGGTAATCGGGATCCGCCGGGTTGGTGGTGTTGATCACGTGCAGGCGGCCTGCGCATGGTGAGTCGACGGTCTTGGCGCGATAGTCATTGATCGCCACCGGGGTTGGCGGGTCGCTGCCAAGCGTGCCGTCGTAGGCCCATGGACCCTGTGAGACGTAGCTATCGCCCTGGAAGACGTTGACCGCCGCCTCGTCGGTGAACTTGTAGGCGGTGTTATTGCCGCCGGCGACAACGGGGCTGGCAGGCGGGATGGCCTCGACCAGGTAGTCACCGTGGTTCAGATCTCCGAAGCCGTAGTTACCGTCGACGGCGCCGTCCTCACCGAATTGCACGGCTTGCACAGGCGCTTCAACGCAGGGGTACTCCGCCGCGCTGCCGTAGTCACCGGGAACAGATTGTGGAAGCGACTGGCTGTACGCCGGCGTGCCGTCGGCGGTGCGAGCGATGCAGCCGTAGGGGCGGATCCAGCTCTCGGTTTCCTGCGTGGTTGCGCTGCCGGTGGTGTCGGGCGTTGGATCGCATCCATCCTCGGGCACATCAACGGTGCCGTACTCGTCGAACGGGCGGGCGCACAGATTGCCCATTTGGTCGTAGCCGTACTGCCTGATTGCCCCGGCGTTCGGTTGACCTGCCGGAACCGTCTCCAAGCTGCCATTGGGGTTGGGGATCCACAGTTGCATGGTCACGCCAGGGACGCCCGGCTGCCAGTCTTCCGAAGCTGCGTTGCGAGGGTTCAGTTCGTTGCGGGTGACGTCGTATTGCACCGTGCCGACGATGCCGCCGTTCTCCTCAGGGCCATACGGCAGCACGCCGACGTCGAAGTGGCCACCGAGGCCGAAGATGTTGAGCACGTTCCAGTCGACCTGGTCGGTGAGCTGCGTATGTGGCGTCGGGTCGTTGCCGAGTGTCCAGGTGGCACCGGTGGTGCGATAGCCGCTGTGGTACGCCTCGAGGATCAGGAACTGACCCAGCGGGTAGGCATGCATGTCCCATTCGCCTTCGGAGTTGGTCACGGCGCTGGCCTGACCCTGATCCATCAGCGTGTTGACCCTGGTTCGCAGCGTGAGCCCGAACTCGGGCACACCCGGCTCCTCATAGGCCGTGCCGACGCCGTCACGCTTACCGTTGGCGTTCTGGTCGAGGAAGACCGAACCTTCGAGGTCGGTGAACCAGCCGGCGAGAGGGAACGAGCCGATGTCGACGGTTCCACCGTTCTTCACCGAGACCTGAACGAAGTCGAGGATTCGGACTTGCGATTCGTCCCAGAGGGTCACGGTGTACGTGCCGTTGGGAACGCTGTCGAGCTGGAACGTGCCATCGGGGTTGGCGCGCTGCACGATCTGCGCCTGATCTGTCGGGCCGACGCAACCTGCCAGGCAGGCCAGCGAAATCCAGCCGTCCTCGACCGGTCCATCGAGCTCGGTGCCTGTTCCGCCGCCCCAGATGTTGCCGGGGTTGGGCAGGCCGGTCGTCTGGGCGATGTACGTGCGCCCGACCATGATCCGGCCCTTGATCTTGCCCGTCACCGCTGCGTTGTTGAGAACGTCCTGGCGCTGCACGAATCCGAACGTGACGAACGGGACGTTCTCGCCGCCGACGACAAGCTCGGTGTCGAAGCCGGTGGAGCCTTCCATGTTCCACGTGTCCCAGTCGTGACCGCCTTCGAGCGTGGTGGTCTGGATCCATGGGTTGTCGGACTCGGCGTTGGTCTGCGGGTCGGGCGGAATGACCTTCACCGCATAGCGGTTCGGGCCGACGTTCGGGATGTAGATGTTGCCTTCCCTGTCGGAGATGCACTGCGTCGTGCCACCGGCCAACTGGCCGCCGCTGGCGCCGCCGTTGCTCAACTCGACGGGGATCGGCGCGCCGTCACCGTCGAAGATCATCTCACCCGCGAGGTTCGTCTGATACTCGGTGCACAGCGCGTTGCCGTACACGTCGAAGTTGACCTCGCCGGCAATGTCGCTCATCTGGGCCGTGAAGCCCTCCATGTTGTTGCGCTCCGGATTGGCCGGTCCGTTGGCGGGGACGTACGTCTCGGGCACACCGTCGAACTGGCCATTGGTCGACGCATTGTCGTTGAAGACCTGTACGCGCACAGTCACTGAAGGCAACGGCAGCGGGTTCATCTTCACGACGACTTCATGCGTCCCATTTTCGATGACGGTGAAGTGGGCGCCGTCGATCTTGAAATCGTCGGCCATCACCGAAATGAGGTACTTGCCGGCGGGCAGATTCAGGCCACCGCCAATGTCGTCCTGGTCGCCGCTGGCAACGATCTTGCTATGGCCGTCGATGGCGCGAACTGATGGCCAGGTGCACAGGTCCGGGTAAACCTCTTCGCCCGGGCCCGGGTAGGCCGTGCCAGCCAAGGGGGTGTTGGCATCCTGCGCGCTCGTTGGCAGACACCGTGACGGATCGAACGCGACGTCGCCAATGTTGTCCTCGTTGATCAGCCACTTGAAGTCGTCGATCGGGTCCCCCGCCGTGACGGGAAAGCTACGGAACGGCAACTGGGCGGGGCTGGTGTACGCCACGAGAACGTCGAGTGTGACGTTGCCCCCTGCCGCCGAGACCGGCGATGCCGAAACCGACCAATCCAAAACAGTGACTGCGCACAGGCAAACAATCGCCAATACGCGTGAAAGCAGCTTGGTGCTCACGCCCGTCCCTTCCGTCCTCGTCCTCTGGAGCCGTCCGCTACCGAGAGTGAGCGGACTATAACTAAGGGCTTAGGTCTTAGCAAGCATTTCTTTCGCCAAATCGGCGTTTGATGTAATACTCGGGTCAAGCAGTGGTTTATTAACTACCTTACGTGATGTCCTAAGACTCATTCTTGACACGAGAGGCCGAAGGGCTGCAGCCCTGTTGCCTGAGCGCATGGCGATTTGGATTGTTGGTCTACGGTCTGTCGGATGGTCGCATTTGGAATCAAGACACCACCGCAGCACGGCCCGTGGGCCGATTTTCTCGACGTGTGGCGGGCAGCGGACGACATCGAGGTGTTCGAATCGGCCTGGACCATGGACCACTTCTACCCGCTCACTCCCCCTATCGACGGCCCTCACCTGGAGAGCTGGGCGGTCCTGGCGGCGTTGGCGCAGGCCACGACGCGGTTGCGTCTCGGGTGCATGGTCAACGGCATGCACTACAGACATCCAGCCATCACCGCCAACGGGGCGGCCACGCTGGATCACATCTCGGGCGGCAGGTTCAACCTCGGCCTCGGCGCCGGATGGTTCGAGACCGAGTCGAACGCCTACGGAATCCCGCTCGGGTCGATGAAGGAACGCTTCGATCGATTCGACGAAGGCTTGGAGGTGATCGTCTCGCTGCTGACCAACGAGTACACCGACTTCGACGGGCGGTACTACCGGCTGACCAACGCCCGCTGCGAGCCAAAGCCCGTGCAATCGCGCATCCCGATCGTGGTCGGCGGACGTGGCCCCAATCGCACGCTTCCGGCAGCAGCCAGGTGGGCCGACATATGGGATCTTGCCGGACCCGACAGCCCGGCAACGTGGAAGGCCTCGAGCGACATCCTCGACCAACGCTGCGCCACGATCGGCCGCGATCCCACCGAGATTCGCCGATCGGTACACCTGATGTGGGCCGAACAAGACGACCCGTCAGCCATGGCGGCCAGCGCCGCCGACTACGCGGAAGCGGGCGCCGATCTGGTGATCTTCTCGATGCGCGCGCCGTATCGCGTCACCAGGCTCGAGCCGCTGGCGCGAGCACTGGCCGCTCTGGACTGAGCGTCGCTCAGACCAGTTCGGCAGTCGCGCAGCATCCTCCCTCGGACTCGATCACAGGCGCGTCGGCGAGCACGGTGTAGAACTCCCACGAGTTCTCCGGTCCCTTGATCCACACCTTGTCCTGCACTGCGAAGCAACACGTCGTGTTCTCCTGCACTTCGCTGGGAAGGTGCTGATCGGACGCACGAGCAATCGCCGCGGCAACCTCGTCGGTCGACTCGACCTCGACCCCGATGTGGTTCAGGGAGCCCGGCTCGCCGGCCCCCGCGAACAGCACCAGTTTCAGCGGAGGGTCGACGATCGCGAAGTTGGCGTACCCGGGTCGGACCTTGGCCGGCGGGGTCTGGAAGAGCTTGGTGTAGAACTCGATCGAAGCGTCGAGGTCGGCAACATTGAGGGCTAGCTGTACACGAGACATTGGATGCTCCTTGAATGACGATGATATAGATTGATGATTATCAATACAGGCATTCAATCAACTACATCGACATTTGTCAATCTATACCCGCGAATTCGCTACAGTGTCTCGCATGGCTGCTAAGACCCGTGCTGCTCCGGTGGACGCCGTCGGCTGTTGCTCGCCAGTGAGCGCCGAGATGCTGGGCCAGCGCGATGCCGAGTTGCTGGCAGCGGCATTCGCTGCCCTCGCAGATCCGATCCGGCTGCGGCTGTTGTCGTGCATCGCCTCGGCCGAGGGCGACGAGGTGTGTGCGTGCGATCTACTCGAGCCGTCGGGACGCTCGCAACCCACGGTCAGTCACCACATGAAGATCCTTGTCGATGCCGGCCTGGTCGAGCGCGAGAAGCGCGGGCTCTGGGTCTGGTACCGCGTGGCGCCGGCTCGTCTCGCGGCTCTGCGCGCCGCGCTGGCCTGAGACGACGACCGCTCAGTCAGCCGATGTCGATGCTGACCGTGCTGTCGTCGACCCGCGTGGGGTACGTCTTCAGGTTGACGCGGATCGGGGCACCCTTGCCTTCGCCGGTGCGGTAGTCGAAACGCCCGTTGTGCTTCGGGCACTCGATGATGTTGTCCATCACCAACCCGTCGGCCAGCATGGTGCGCTCATGTGTGCACGTGCCGTCGGTTGCGTAATACCGGTCATCGGGCGAGCGGAAGATCGCGTAGAGACAGCCGTCGTGCTCGAACGGCACCACGTCTTCGCGATCGATGTCGTCGAGCCCGCACACCACGACCCACTTCGACACGGCGAGGCCTAGCTCGAGACGCCGACAGCGGGGACGCTGTCGGGCAGTTCGCGGTGGATGTAGTACGCCGGGTCCTTGCGTTGTCTCAGCAACACAGGCATGAACTCGGCGAACGCGGCCGAGATGCTGGCAGCTGGCGCAGGCAGATCGTGCTTGATCTCGTCGTGCAAACGGGGCAGTGCGTGGAACGGGACCATCGGGAACATGTGATGCTCGACGTGGTAGTTCATGTTCCAGTAGACGAATCGGGTGACGGGGTTCATGTACACGGTGCGGCTGTTCAGGCGATGATCGGTGACGTTGTCGGCAAGGCCGCTGTGTTGGGTGAGCCCGGTCATCAGGTGGTGCCAGGCGCCGTACAGCCGCGGCAGGCCCACGAGCATCGCCGGCAGGATGCTGCCCGACCACACACACGAAGCGATGACGCCCGCATAGATGAGTAGCCAGGCGCGGGCAGTCCAATAGGTCTTGCGGTTCTCGGAGTCGGGCACGAACGCTGCTTCCTGTGCCGTCAGCCGACCCGAAGCATGAATGATCATGTGCTTGAACGCCAGCGGCACGTCGAAGATGCCGAAGAAGTTGGCAGCGATGTGCCAGAGCGCTGGCGGCCGCATGGCCACGATCTCGGGATCGCGACCGACGATGATCGTGTCTGTGTGATGGCGAACGTGACTCCAGCGCCAGACCGTGGGGTCACGCATGATCATGAAACAGGCGAGGTGGTACACGACGGTGTTCATCCACCGCGTCCTGAACGCCGTGCCGTGCCCACATTCGTGCCATCGCGCATCCGATGCCGAGCCGTAGAGGACTCCGTATACGGCGAAGCACAGCAACGACCAGACCGAGAACCACAGGTAAACGCCCAATCCACCGAACAGCACCAGCAGACCGATCCACAAGAGCGTGTCACGGATCGCGGGACCGTTGCGACGTTGCATCAGTTCTTTCATTCGCTTGCGAGGGACATCGGTGCGGTACCACTGCGCCTGCGACAGACCGGTCTCGACGGCGCGGCGCGAATCCTCGCCGATCAATGAGTAGTCCCGTGTCACAGTCATCTCAACTCGTACGGGATGGTAGCTGGCCGGACCGATACGACAAAGATTGGCGGACCCACCATGAACCTGCCGTGTCGAGTCGTGTCCGTTGTCGTAGCCGGGATGATGGCTGCGTCCTGTGGAGGGGAGCATCGGGTCACGATTGGCGATGCGGCCGTGCAGATCATTGCCGAGGGCTGCAGCACAGTCGAGGTCCACGGCGCGGGGATGATGACCGCAGAAGGTCGCATCGCGACCGTCGCCCACGTCGTGGCCGGAGCGACGCGCGTGCAGGTTCGTGGCACGGGGGGCTCCGCAGACGCGACCGTCGTGTACTTCGATCCGGTTCGCGACCTCGCCGTGCTGCAGGTCGATTCGGACGTGGCCCAGCCGATCGACATCGGCACAGCCAAGTCCGGCGACCATGGCTCGGTCATCGTGTATCGCGATGGTGAGCCCCTGGAGCTGCGCGCCGAGGTGCAGCGACTGGTCGACATTCGGACTGCCGACATCTACGGCGACGGCACGCACATCCGCCCTGGCTACGAGCTGAACGTCGAAATCCAGGCAGGTGACTCGGGCGCGGTGGTGGTGGTCGACGGCAAAGCGGTGGCGTTGCTGTGGGCGACCAGTCGGCAAGCGGAGGGCCGAACATGGGCGATGCGAACCTCGCTGCTCGCCGATCATCTGGCTACCGGCACCCCCGTCGACAACGGTGAGTGTGCGTAACCGCGCAGTCCCGTGAAACCCGACGACGCCCGACGTGGCATATTGGCGACTATGACGGCAGCAACCAAGCCACGTTTCATTCGCGCCGACGGACCCGACAAGGTGACAGGTAGCGGGCGATACACCGCTGATCTCACACTCACCGGGATGCTCGCAGCCAAGTTCCGCTACGCCGGCATCGCCCACGCGCGGATCACCAAGCTCGATGTGTCGGCGGCGCGAGCCATCCCCGGCGTCATGGCCGTCCTGACGGCGGACGACGTCCCCGACGTTCGATTCGGGCCGTTCGTGCAAGACCGCACGTTGTTCGCCCGCGACGTCGTGCGCTTCGAGGGCGAGGTCATCGCCGCCGTCGCCGCCACCACGCCGGCCATTGCCCAGCGGGCTGTCGACGCGATCGTCGTCGAGTACGAGCCACTGCCCGTCGTTATGGATCTCGAGGCAGCGCTGGCCGCGGACTCGCCGCTGGTGCACACCGATTGGGCTCAGTACGGCGCCGCCGACGCACTGGTCCGCGATCGAAACGACGCGTCCTTCTCCTCGATCGCCAAGGGCGATATCGATGCCGGCCTGGCCGAGGCCGATCATGTGATCACCAGTCGATACGTCGCGGATGGCAGCCATGCCGCGCCGATCGAACCGCGTGCCGTCGTTGCACAGTGGGAGGGAAACAAGGTCACGATCTGGACTTCGACACAGGTGCCGTTCGATGCGCGCGCCGGCGTGTGCGAGACCCTCGAGTTGCCGGCCAACCGCGTGCGGATCATCGTTCCCCACCTCGGTGGTGGGTTCGGCGGCAAGTGTGGCTTCCACTACGAAGCACACATCGCTGCGTTGGCCAAAGCGTCGAAGCGTCCAGTGCGGCTGGTGTTCTCGCGACGCGAAGAGTTCCTCGCACCCGACCGCCGGCGCGAAGGCATGGTGATCGACATCACCACAGGTGTTCGCAACGACGGCACCATCACTGCGCGCAAAGCCTGGATCGCCATCGACAACGGCGCGTACACGGCCGACAGCGGCTTCTTCCCACAGTTGGCAGCGATGCATGTCTCAGGGCCCTATCGCATTCCGAACCTCTACGTCGCCGCCCACCTCGTGTACACCAACCACCAGCCTTCCGGCTCGGTTCGTGCACCAACAGCGCCACAGTCTTGTTGGGCCGTCGAGTCGCACACCGACGAGGTCGCCGCCGCGGTGGGGATGGACCCCGTCGATTTCCGTCGCCGCAATGCGGTCGACACCGGTGTCGAGGGACCCAGCGGGCAGACCTACGGCGAGATCGGCGTGCAGCAATGCATCGAGGAAGCCACGAAACTCGTCGGCTACGGACGCACCTTGCCCGACGACGAGGCCATCGGCGTCGCCATCGGTTGGTGGCCCAGCTTCGCGGTGCCCTCTGGCGCCTACATCAAGATCGATGGCGACGGGTCGGGCCAGATCATCACGGGCGCGCAGGAATGCGGCACCGGGTCGGTGATGACACTTCGTCAACTGGCCGCCGACGAACTGGGGATGGAGCCGGAAGACTTCCAGCTGATCTACCAGGACACGTCGGTTGCCCCGTACGACATGGGAGCCACGGGCTCGCAGACAATCTTCAACAACGGCCGTGCGGTGGTGGCGGCGGCCGGACAGATCGCCGAGCAACTCAAGGCGTTGGCGGCCGAGCACCTCGAGGCGTCCGCCGCCGACATCGTGCTGGCCGACGGTCACGCCCACGTTGCCGGTACCCCAAGTTCGACCGTGTCGATAACCGAGTTGGCTGGGATCGCCTCCGGCGGCGAGTTGTTGATCGCCCACGGGTCGGGCACTCCCCCATCGGCGCCGCCGCTGCTCGGATCCAGTTGTGTCGGCGATGTCGGCATGGCCTCGTTCGTCGCACCGCAGTTCTCCTGCCATGCGGTGCGCGTGCGGCTCGACCGCGACACCGGCGTCGTGCGCGTCGTCGAGGTCGGAACAGCGCACGATTCGGGCACGATCATCAACGAGACCGGCGCCCTCGGGCAGATCCAAGGGGGCGTCATGATGGGCATTGGCCAGGCCCTGACCGAGGGAACCGTGTACGACGACCAGTCCCGACAACGAAACGCTGCGCTACTGGAGTACAAGCTGCAGACCTGTGCGGATGCACCCACCATTCACACGCACTTCGTTCAGATCGCCACTCCTGACGCGGGGCCGCGCGGTGCGAAGGGCCTGGCCGAGGCGCCCAACGTCGCAACCGCCGCGGCGATCTCCAATGCATTGGCCAAGCTTCTCGGAGGACCGGTTCGTCGCCTGCCGATGACCGCCGAACGCGTGTGGGAAACGATGTCGGGGGCTGGTCAGTCATGAAGTTCACCATTGCGTCATCACTCGACGAGGCCCTCGCGGCTGTTGCCACGGGCGCACGTGCGGTGGCAGGCGGAAGCGACCTGGTCGTCGGCGCCCGCCAGGGCAAGGCACCACTTCCAGACTCCGTTGTGGCGATCGATCGCATCGCCTCGCTCGACCTCATCGAACCGACGCCAGACGGTCTTCGCATCGGGGCGCTAGTCACCCACGCGCGACTCGAAGTCGACCCGGCAATCGTCGCCACATACAGCGCCCTCGCCGATGCCAGCGCGTTGGTGGGATCGCCATCGACCCGCAACATCGGCACGATCGGGGGCAACGTCATGAACGCATCCCCCGCCATGGACACCGGAGCACCGCTCGTCGTGTTGGGTGCCGAGGCGGAGTTGCAGTCCACCACCGCTTCAAGACGCGTTCCCATTGGCGACCTGTGGACCGGGCCCGGGCGAACCTCGGCTCAGCCCAGCGAGTTGTGCGTGGCCATTCATCTGCCGTCTCAACCGGCGACGTCGGGCAGTGCCTACGTGCGCCTCGAGTACCGCCGGGCAATGGAGATCGCGGTTGTTGGTGCGGCCGCCGCGGTGGAACTCGGTGCCGACGGAGGTCTCGTCTCAGTGTCGATCGCCCTCACGGCTGTCGCACCGACGATCATCGCCGTCGACGGGACCGCTGCTTTCGTTGGCCGTCAGGTCGACGACTCGTTGCTTGCCGACGTTGCCGCATTGGCCAGTGCTCAAGCCGTGCCCATCAGTGATCTGCGGGCCAGCGACACGTATCGCAAGCACTGCATCGGTGTGATGGCTCGTCGGGCCGTCGACGCCGCCACCCGACGTGCCCGTGGCGAGACCATCGCCGTCCCCGTCAACCGCAGCCTCGGTATTGGAGCAGCATCGTGAGCATGTCGATCAACCTCAACGTCAACGGGATCGATTACCCGGTCACTGTCGAACCCGACCGCAACCTGGTCAGCGTTCTGCGCACCGAGATCGGCCTCACCGGCACAAAGGAAGGCTGCGACGACTGCGAGTGCGGTGCGTGCATGGTGTTGATCGATGGCAACCCGGTCAACTCGTGCTCGTACCTCGCGGCACAGGCGGCGGACCGGCCTATCACGACCGTCGAGGGCGTGATGGTCGGCGACGACCTGCATCCTCTGCAACAGGCGCTGCTCGACGAGGGTGGTGTGCAGTGTGGTTTCTGCACGCCGGGCATGATCATGTCGGCGACCGCGTTGTTGAGCCACAATCCGGCGCCCACCGAAGAAGAGGTGCGCATCGGCCTCTCCGGCAACCTGTGCCGCTGCACCGGCTACGTGAAGATCCTCGCCGCCGTCCAAAGCGCCGCCGCCCAAGCCCGCTGAAAGTTTGTACGGGCGCGAAATGCGCCACCCGTGGCGTGATACCGCGCCCACACTGCCGTTGCGGGCGGGTCAGTCGGCGGCGGTGATGTGGATGAGCATCGACGTCTCGGGGAGGAGAACTGGGGCGTTGAAGCCAACGGCTGCCAACTGGCGGCCAGTCATGGTCAGACCGCCCGTCAACCACGCGGGCTGCGAGCGGGCGGGTCCCCACCGACTACCGCCCACAGGGAGGTGGGCGATGCTGTACGTGCGGTCGGGGTCGAGCCCCGGTGGGCATATCGGCGCTGTGTGCAGCGACGGACCCGACTGCAGCCGCGTGCAGGCGAACACGGCTTCGGACCGATCGACGGCAACAACTCCGTGCACCATGACGTTCGGATCGGGGTGATCGAGGCGGGTGACGATGCCGTGGTGCAACAGTGGGCGCAGACGCTTGTGGAGCGCGACAATCTCGGCGAGGTCGGCGCGATCCTTATCCGACGCGGTCAGCAGGTTCCACTCGATTCCCAGCGAGCCGAACAATGCTGCGATCGACCGGAAGGCCAGCCCATGCGATCGGCCGGTGGTGTGGGCGACCGGTGACCCGATGTGACTGCCCATCAGCTCTGGCGGGAACAGCAATGAGAACCCCCGCTGGATCTGTTGACGATCGAGGGCGTCGATCGAATCGCTCGTCCACGCCCGATCGGAGCGCTCGAAGATCCCGAAGTCGACCCGGCCGCCGCCCGAAGCACACGTCTCGAACTCGACGCCATGATGTGCTGCACGCAACCGATCGAACAGGTCGTAGACGCCGAGCGTCTGGCGGTGCACGCCCGCACGGCCCGCCGACGTCGCCGCGACCAAATCGCGATTCATGTCCCACTTGACGTAGGCGATGTCGTGGTCGCGAAGCAGCGCGTCGAGATGCCCGAACAGATACTCGACAACCTCAGCACGTCCGAGGTCGAGCACGAGCTGATTGCGACCGAGCACCACGGGGTAGCGCTCGTCGGCCAAAGTCCACTCCGGATGCATTCGATACAGGTCGCTGTCCGGGTTGACCATCTCGGGCTCGACCCAGATCCCGAATTGCATGCCCAGGCCGCGCACGTGATCGATCAGCGGTGTCAGGCCGTGCGTCCACACCTCCCTGTCGACCCACCAATCACCCAGGCCGGCACGATCGTTGCGGCGGCCGTGGAACCAACCGTCGTCCACGACGAAGCGTTCTACTCCGCACGTTGCCGCTGTGTCGGCGAGCCGGCGCAACGTGTCGAGATCGTGATCGAAGTACACCGCCTCCCAGATGTTCAGCAACACCGGGCGCGGCGTTGAGGGATGTTGCGGCCGGGCCCTGAGGAACGCATGGAACGAGTTCGACACGGCGTTCAATCCGTCGCCCGCGTACGCGGCGTACACCGCGGGCATGCCGTAGCTCTCGCCCGGCGCCAGAGTGACCTCGCCCGCCGTCAGCAGTTCACCGATCTGGATCGACCGGCGAGCGTCGGTGACCGAATCGCAGATGATCTCGTAGTTGCCGCTCCAACCGATGTGACATCCCCACACCTCTCCGCTGTGCTCGCAGAATCCGCGAGTGCCGGCAAAGACGACACCGAGCCGTTCGTGCGACGTCTTGCCTCGCCTGTTTTCCACGGTCAGGCAGTTGCCGATCCATGAGCTGCGTGTCTGACCGAACTCGTTGGTCCAGCGCCCACCAACCGTCAGCAGTTCTTGTGCCTGGGCTGGAACGGGGATACTGAGCCGCAATGCTTCCAGGTAGTACTCGGACTCACCATCGTTGGTGATCGACGCGGCGAACGATGCGACGCCGCTCGGGTGCAGCACCACAACGATGTGCGCCGACAGCGCCGCTGACTCATCGGCCAGCACGAAGTCGGCGTGGTGCCCATCTGCGTCGTGCGAGCGCAAAACGAACTGGGGAGCGAAATCACTCCCATCGTGGCGATGACCTTCGAGGCCCGGATTGCCGAACCATCCGACGCTCGACTCGGCGAGCAATCCGATCGGCGGATCGACGTCGAGCCCCCCGCCGGGCACGGAGCGCTCCAGAGCGGCGAGCAGGCGCTGATCGACCGGGCCCAGTGGCGCCCCCCAATGCGCTAGGCACGGCATGCCTCCGCGACTCGTGAACAGCAGGCTGGTGACGCCGTCGGTCAGGTGCGCCAGCAATCGCATCGCCTGATCAGGCGACTCATCCTTGGACATCGGCGTCCTTCCCGGTCGTGTCGGAGGAGGGTCGCAGCATCGCGTCGGGCAGGAATCCGATCACGATCGGAATGCCGAGCACCGCCACGAGCCAACAGACCCACATGGAATGGAAGGCCCACCACGTCGGCCAATTGGCCAACGGATCGACAGCGTGCTCGCGTGCCGCCGCATAGGCGAACAGGAAGTACAGCAATGCTGTGATCGCGGTCAGGATCATGGCCGCCCACCACCGCATCCAGAAGAAGAGCATTGCCGCGCTGATGCCGGCGGCGATGGGTGGGATCAACCACCACTTCCAGCCAGCACTCGTCGAGTCGTTCGGCAACAGCGAGTCCTTGTTGGCGAGGGCCACGGCGCCGGCGATCACACCAACCAGGGCGTAGGCATACGGCCGCATGTCCCACAGACTGCTGCGCGCCGGTTTGATCTTCAGTTCCACCAAGGCCGCGATAGCCACGGACAGAGCCACGCCGATGCTCCACAGCGCCCAACTGTCCGTGGTTGTACCAGCCCTGATCGCGGCCATCACACACACGGTCCAGGCGACCGCAACTGCGGCGCGCCGGCCGGCGAGCGCGACCCCAGCGAGTGCCAGCAGCGTGGGGCGCGAGACGGTCAGCGCTATCTGGGCAACCTTGCCAAGGCCATGCCGGAGCATCTTCGACGAGGTGATCACGCCACGAATGGCAGTGCTGGTCAGCTCCCGGCTACCCAGCAGCGCGCTGAGGCGTCGATCGCTTCGAGCCCACGCGATGAACTCGTCCGACCCTGTGGCCGCGTCGAAGTCGGGCTGCGCTCCGCAGCGTTGATCGAGGAGCTGGTGCTGACGTCGTTTCAACAGCCAGTGCTTGATGTCCTCGACAGAACGATTGGTATCCGTGAACCCCTGCTTTGAGAGGAAGTCGCTCTCACGCAAGGCTTCCAGCGCCTCGTCGTCGAGTACGACATCGAGCAAGGCCCGGACGCTGTCGAGTCGGCCCCACCACCAGTCGTTGGTCCTCCAGTCACGATCGAAGAACGCACCGAGGTGATGCAGTTGCAGGCCGGCGATCTTCGGCTGGCGACGTTTGTTGTGAGCTTCGAACGCCAACGAGGCGGGCGATGAGGCATCGCCGGCAATTCGCACGAACTCGATGGGCTGGTCGCTGGCGACCGATTCGGCCGCAAGCGGTAGTAGCGCGAGGTCGAGATCCTCGGCGCTGGCGGCTCCGGACACGAGGTTGCGCAGCACGTCGGCCGCTGGCGCTTCGACATCGTCGGGAAGCTGCGGGAGGTGTTCCACGATCGTCTCGACGAGGAAGCGGAGGTGATCGCCGAGACTGCGCCCGTCGGCCGACGATGTGGCGCCCGACAGATCCCAGGACGCCAGTGCCTTCCATGTCTCGTCGTCGACTTCATCGGCAACGAGGATGACGTCGAGCTCTTCGCGCGATTGCGTCAGTCGCGTCGTGGGTGCAGAGCCGTCGCCGTGGCCCAGGAACCGAGCCAACTGGTAACTGGTGACGACATCGCACAACAGCAACAACTCGTAGATCCGGGGTTGGACGTCTTCGAAGTCGACATCGGGAGCGATTGCAGCGATCGAACCGATCAGACGCTGCAGCCCGAGAACCATTCGACGTGTTGCCACGGCGACCAGCACATCAGGGTTGTCGGCGACGGCTGCATGGATATCGGTGGCGAGCTCGGCTTTCGACGGATCATCTGGACCGTCGACCAACGGGACAAGCCGGGCAACATTTGGGGCATGCCAGGTGAGCTCGCTCGGCGGATCGATCGCTGCCCGCAGCAACATCGCCGAACAGGTGCTGCGGCCCAGAGCAGCACGCTCGTCGCTGTCGACCTGGTAGCCGGGCCTGGCAAACGAGCGCAGCAGTGCTTCGCCCTCTTCGCGGCGACGGTCGACGGCGTCGTTGTGCAACCGCAGCAGTTCGATGTCCTCGCGTATCGTCTCCTTGCGCTTCCCGAAGAACGTCCGCACGACCTCTAACGCCGTGGTGGGATCTTGCTCCGCGCCTGCGCCGCGACGCCCGCCGGGGTCCGGATGGAGGTACAACAACACACGACGCACACGGCGTTCGGCGGGGCTGTTGGCGATGGCGCGTATCGCCCGCGAGATGGGCACGTTGTCGATGACCCCACCGTCCATGACCTCGACCTTGCTGCGGAGTCGGGTGAACGCACCCACAAGCCGGCTGCCGAAGGTCAACTGGTCGAATTCGACCGGCTCGAACAAGCCGGGGAGGCTGGACGTGGCCCGACCGACCAGCGCCAAGGCATCGAGATTGCTGACAACGCGATCTGACGGCTCGAACGAATCGAGCCCGCGATTCGACGGTCCACGCCGGGCGATGTGGAAGTACGCGTCGCTGCGCGTCTCGCAGATCGCCGCGCCGGGGACGTCTCTGAACTCGACCGGATTCGGCCGAACCAGTGTTGCACTGGCAAAGACTGCGAGGTCCTGTTCGAGAGCAATTGAACCCACGGGCTTGTCGAGGGCGTCGCGTAGCGACTGGCGGAAATACTCGCCCTGCAGCACCGCCCGCGCGTCGTTGCGGGTCGCGTGCCTGGGACCCTTCAACAACCTGTCGATGTCAGCGTGGTCCTGCCACAGTTCCAAGAACTCGGAGAACGGTGTCTGCGAGCGGATCGCCTGGGCCATCAACACTGCGTTCAGTCCGCCTGCCGAGGCACCCGTCATCACGTCGACCAGCGCCTCGCGCTGAAATCCGCATCCTTTGAGCAGATCGCCCCAGAACTCGTCTCCGCGTCGTAGGCAGTCGATCTCGCTGACCGCCCCGCCGATCCATACCGCCAGGCTGACACCACCGTTCATCGACAGCGCCAGGCGCAGCTGCCGTGTTCGGCGGGGACTCATCCCGGCACCATACCTCCGGTCGATCGGAGGTTGATTCGGTGCCGCCCGTCAACTCTTGCTGTCCGACCAGCGCTCGATCACACTCACATCGGCGACGAACCTGACCGTGTCGTTCGGCGCCCAAATCCCGGCAGCGTCGGCCAGACAATCGCCGAGCAGTTGAGCGACCGCAGCGCCGTCCCGGGCGGGTGCGTGCAGCAGCAACTCGTCGTGCAGGCACAGCACGATCCGGGTGTCAAGCGACGCCGCGCGCGACCGCACGGTCACGGCCCACACCTTGAAGAACTCGGCCGCGGCGCCCTGCACCATTGCGTTGCGCCCGTACCGACCTCGCGCGGCCGCCCGACTGCGGCTGTCACGGTCGCTGAGATCAGCGGCGCCGCTGGATCCCATGCGCACCAATCGCCCGCCGTAGGTGCGGAGGTCGCGGCCCACCTGGCCAGCGAGGTCCGCGTCGGTGAGAAACCGCATGGCCACCGGATATGCCAGCTCGAGACCGCGCAGGGCCGCGGCACCGTGACCCGTTGTCTGACCGTACATCGCCCCGAGCACGGCCACCTTTGCCGTTGCTCGGTCGACCGCGAGCTGTTCGGCGACCGGCAGGTACATGTCGTCGGCCGCTGTCGCCTGAGCCAGGGCGCGATCACCCGAGACCGAGGCGAGGACGCGCGGCTCGATCTGGCCGAGATCGGCGCGGACGAAGACATGATCCGCGTCGGCGACCACAGCGGAGCGCAGATGGGCAGGCATGTTGTGCAGTCCGGCCGTCGCGGTCATCCGCCCGGCGGCACCATCGGACCCGGACCAGTCGCCACGCAGCCTGCCGTCCGGGCCCAGGTTGTCGTCAAGCCAGGCGTAGCCGAAGGTGGTCGCGACTCGTTCGGCCTTGCGCCACTCGAGCAGCGCCTCGATCATCGGATGCGACTCGCGAATCGCCTCCAACCGCCAGGCACGCGTGTCGGGCAGCTCGACGCCTATTCCGCGCAACAACGACTTGACCTGCGCGGGGTTGCGGAGGTCGCAGGACGCGTTGGACGAGTGGCGCAACACCTCTGCATCACGCGACCGACGTTGCTCGGCCGCGTCGGCCTCGGACCTCGGACGCGGCCCGATGAACGACTCGACGATCGACTCAGCGATCGCGCGATCCATGGGCAGACCGTCGAGCGAGAGTTCGGCACACAACAGTTCCGCAGCGGACTCAGATCTGGCAGTCGCGCGTGCTCTCGGTCGGCCCGTCAGCTCTCCCAGTCGGGCGTCCTGCACCCGGCGGACTTCCGCAGCGAGTTGCGCCCATCGCGCCAGTCGATCCGGTGTCCATTCGAAGTCGCTCGTCAACCACTCGGGCTTCAGATATCCGTCGGCGCGAATCACTTCCTCAGACATGTCGAGATCATCGGGCTGAGTG
>JANOCR010000242.1:0-3495 GCA_031412355.1 Ilumatobacteraceae bacterium
GCCGCCGCGACGACCTCACGGTGCAGCAGGTGTTCCGACTCTTCCCCGACAACTCGGGCGACGGCCACGGCCCGAGCGGCCGCCACCACACCAGGTTCCGCACCTGGAAAGAAGACCTGCTCGGCAGGGAGTGAACGACCCCGAGTGCTCCGGCTCGGCGTCCCGGTTGACATCGATCGGCAGCGGGCGGTCAGATGGGCCGGTGTACACGATGGTCCCCACCCGGTTGCCGCAGGCGCACCCGACCGAGCTGGTGCGCGAGGACGGTCGGCCGCAACCAGCGTTCCGCGAACAGCTCCGCCGCATCCCGTCGTGGCGCAACGCCTGGTCGGTGCTGGCCCTGTACCTGCAGACCGGCGTGGTCGTGTGGGCCGGCGTGCGTTGGGCGCCGTTCAGCACCATCCCGGCATTCCTGCTGATGGGCCGGGCCCACGCCCAGTTCGCGTCACTGATGCACGAGGCCGCCCACCGGCTGCTGTTCGCCAACAAGCGGGCCAACGACTGGGTGGGCAGATGGCTGCTCGGTTTCCCGGCGTTTACCTCGACCGACGCCTATCGGCGCGTGCACATGGCGCACCACCGCGACGAGTTCGGGCCCGACGAGCCCGACATGGCCCTCTACGCCGGCTACCCGATCGGCCCGGCCAGCTTCCGCCGCAAGTTGATCCGCGACGCCACCGGCCAGACCGGTGTGAAGTTGATGCGCCAACTGCTCGGCAATGTGCGCTCCCCCGACCGCCGATCGCGCCGAACGGTGTGGAAGATCCTGGCGATACAGGCGCTTCTGCTCGGCGCAGCCATCGCCGCCGGGTACTGGTGGCTGTACCCGGTGCTGTGGCTGGGGCCGTACCTCACCGTGTGGCGAGTGATCAACCGGCTGCGTTCGATCGCCGAGCACGGGGGCATGCAGCGCTCCCGGGACCGCCGCGAAACCACCCATTCGGTCCGGCAACATGCCGTGGCCAGGTTCATTCTCGTGCCGTACAACATCGGGTGGCACCTGGCCCACCACGTCGACTCCGGCGTGCCATTCCGCAACCTGCCCCGCTTCCACCAGGCCCTGGGCGAGGCCGGTTACGTCGACGAATCCTTCGAATACCCGTCATACCCTGCGATCTGGCGGGCCCTGCGGTCCTGACCGAGTGTTTCCGGCCACCCCGGGCGGGCCGCAGACACTCGGATGGCCGGTGGTGGGCCGGAAACACTCGATGAGTGGGGTTTCCACTACGGCCATAGGGGAAATACACTGGTCGCCATGACCACAGCTGCCCACGAGCTGTTCCGCATCGAAGACCTGCATGCCAAACCGGCGGTCACCGAATCGGCAGCCAACGAATCCGCAGCTCATGAGGGCGCCCCCAGCCTCCGCCCAGGCGACGAAATCCTGCGCGGCCTGTCGCTGACCGTCAACGCCGGCGAGGCCCACGCCATCATGGGGCCCAACGGCTCGGGCAAGAGCACCCTGGCCAGCACATTGTTAGCTTCCCCCGAGTATGTGGTGACGTCAGGTCGCATCTTCTACCAGGGCGACGACATCACCGACTGGCCCCCCGACGTGCGCGCCAAGGCCGGCATGTTCCTGGCCTTCCAGTACCCACAAGAGATCCCTGGCGTCTCGGTCATCCAGTTCCTGCGCCAAGCCCTGTCGGCGCGCAAAGGCATCGACCTCAGCGTGCTCGAGTTGCGTCTGGCGACGATGGACTGGATGAAGCGGCTGGGCATGGATTCGTCGTTCGTCGACCGGTACCTCAACGAGGGGTTCAGCGGTGGCGAGAAGAAGCGCAACGAAATCATGCAGATGGCCATCCTCGAGCCCGAGTTGGCCATCCTCGACGAAACCGATTCCGGGCTCGACATCGATGCGCTGCGCACCGTCGCCAAAGGCATCCGCGAGATCCGCAGCGATCGACCGCAAATGGGTGTGGTGTTGATCACCCACTACCAGCGACTGCTCGACGAAGTGCAGCCTGATCACGTACACATCCTGGTAGGTGGTCGGATCGTGGCCAGCGGTGGCATGGAGTTGGCGGCACAACTGGAGCGCGACGGCTACGAGGCATTCCGATGACCATGCTCGACACGGCCACGATCAAGGCCCAGTTCCCGCTGCTGCAACGTCAGATCAACGGCAAGCCGCTGGTGTACCTCGACTCGGCCAACACCTCGCAAAAGCCTCGATCTGTCATCGATGCGATGACACAGTTCATGGAGACGTCGTACGCGCCCATCAACCGCAGCGCCTACCAACTGGCAGCCGAGGCGACCGACGCCTACGAGGGCGCCCGCAAGTCGGTGCGCAGGTTCATCAACGCACCCCGCGCCGAGGAGTTGATCTTCACCAAGAACGCCACCGAGTCCCTGAACCTTGTGGCCTACAGCTGGGGCCGCACCAACCTGCGCGCCGGCGACGTGGTGGTGCTGACGCATTTGGAACACCACGCCAACATCGTGCCGTGGCACATGCTGGTTGCCGAGCTCGCAATCGAGTTGCGCTGGGTGCCGCTGACCATCGACGGGCAGCTCGATCTCACCAACCTGCCGACCCTGCTCGATGGCGCCAAGGCGTTCTGCTTCACGGCGATGAGCAACGTGCTGGGAACCATCACGCCCGTCCGTCAACTTTGCGATGCAGCGCACGCCGCAGGTGCCCTGGCCATCGTCGACGCCTGCCAGTACGTGCCCCACAACGTCACCGACGTGCAAGCGTGGGACGCCGACTTCGTCGCCTTCAGCAGTCACAAGATGTGCGGCCCGTCGGGCATCGGTGTGCTGTGGGGCCGCGAGGCGCTGCTCGACGCGATGCCACCGTTCTTGGGCGGCGGCAACATGATCCTCGACGTGCGCCTCGACGGGTTCACTCCGGCCGAACTACCGGCGAAGTTCGAGGCCGGCACTCCCCCGATCGTCGAGGCCATCGGTCTCGGCGCCGCCGTCGACTTCCTCGAAGACATCGGCATGGCCAACGTTCGACATCACGAGATGGAGATCGCCACGTATGCGATGACCACGCTCAACGAGCGCTACGGCGAAGACATCTGCCTGCACGGCCCGACCAACGTCGAGGTCCGCGGGGCCACGTTCAGTTTCGGGTTCCGCAACATCCATCCGCACGATCTGTCGCAAGTGCTCGACCAGCGCAACGTCTGTCTGCGGGCGGGCCATCACTGCGCAAAGCCCCTCATGCGCCTGCTGGGTGTCAACGCGACCGCGCGTGCGAGCTTCTATTTGTACAACGACCATGACGACGTCGACGCTCTGGCAGATGCACTCGACGGCGCCAGCGATATCTTCGGGCTCTGAGCCGAAGAAGAGGAGCCACAACATCATGCCGGGCCTCGAAGACCTGTATCGCGAGATCATCCTCGACCACTACCGCACGCCCCGCAATCGCGGCGAGCTTCCGCCACCGGCGGCGCACGCGGTCGGTCATAACCCGTTGTGCGGCGACGAGATCGATGTGTACCTGCAGGTCGAGGGTGACACCGTAACCGACGT
>JANOCR010000243.1:0-3031 GCA_031412355.1 Ilumatobacteraceae bacterium
CGGTGCTCCCAACGCGACCGTGACGCCGCCGGATCGGTACTGACGGTCCATCTGCTCGAGCGAGAAAGGAACCACCGAGCCCTGCTCAACCCACTCGCCCTCCTCGACTATCAGCACGTCGAAACCGGCCTCGGCCAACACTGCTGCCGTTGTTGCACCTCCCGCACCGGACCCAATGACCAATACCTCGGCGTCCATCTGCGTCGCGGCCAGCGTCCGGATCGGCGCCGGGCTCATGCCGGTGTCCCGTCAGGCAGGGTGTCGGGCCAGCGCTCCCAGATGTAGGCGTACCCCAGCGACCGCACCAGCCTGGGGTACTCGCCCAACACCGGCACGGGCCAGGTCATCAGCAACATGGTTGCCCGACTGCCGAACGGCATCAGCATCAGCGCCCGGTACAACAGGCCGATCATCGTCACGCCGAATCGGGTGAAGCTGGGCACCCCCTCGGCGCGCCTCTGCACGAACTGCACCACTTCGGCGCGTCGTTCATGCGGCAGTTGCGGCAGGTCGGTCGTCAGCAACAGATCGGCGAAGGGACCGACAATTCTGTCGAGCGGAAAATGTCGTGCCGAGGCCATGCGAGCCGGTCAGGTTAGCGTCGCCTGGCGACGGGTGCCTTTCCATGTGCGGCGGCTACGCTCGCAGCCCGTGCGTACCGTGGTCGTGGTGCCGACCTACAACGAGGCGGAGAATATCGTCGGGTTCCTCCGCGCCGTGCGGCTGGCGGTGCCCGAGGCCGATGTGTTGATCGTCGACGACAACAGTCCCGATGACACCGCTGCTCTCGCCGAAGGCGTGGCCGGTGAGCTCGGGGGCGTCAAGGTGTTGCGCCGGGCCGGCAAGCAGGGGCTGGGTGCGGCGTATCGCCACGGATTCGTCACCGCATTCGACGAGGGGTACGAGGCGATCGTGTCGATGGACGCCGACTTCTCCCACGACCCCGAGGTCATCCCGACAATGTTGCAGCTGGTGGCCGACGGTGCCGACGCGGTGATCGGGTCGCGCTACGTTCCGGGCGGAGCAACCGTCGATTGGCCGCTGCGTCGCCGGCTTCTGTCGCGCTGGGGCAATCGCTACACAGCAGCCGTGCTGCGGCTGCCCGTGCGTGACTGCACGTCCGGCTTTCGCACCTACCGAGCCGAGGCGCTGCGAAGCATCAACCCGGCCTCGACGACCGCCGAAGGGTATGCGTTCTTGACCGAATTGGTCCGCAAGCTGATCGCCAATGGATCGACCATCGTCGAGACGCCGATCGTCTTTCGCGATCGATTGTTCGGAACATCCAAGATGTCGGGCCGCATCATCGCCGAGTCCATGCTCCTCGTCACAAGATGGGCCCTGTTCGACCGCAAGAACCACACGTAACTCGCCCGCTTCCAACGTTTGCGCGAGCCAATCCGCGGTCGGTCGCGGATTGTCTCACGCAAACGTGGCTACGCGGTCAGGCAGGCTGGCTGAGTTGTGCGAGCGCGGCGGTCAGCTCGGCCACGATCATCGCTGGCTCGAGCGCCAGCTGGTCGTAGGTGAACTGCATCACGACGAAGCCGTCCAGTTGTAGTGCGTTCATCCGAACGGCGTCCGCAGCCATCTGTTGCTTGGTTCGGTGTGAGCCGTAGCCGAGCAGTTCGACTACCAGGTTGACGCCCTCGAATCGGCAATCCACCCGGACCGTGCGGTTTCTGGTTCGTGTCAGGATTTGCTGGGTCAACGGGCGGGGAAGACCCGCGTGGCCGAGCAGCTCGAGGAAGCGTCGCTCCAACCAGCTGTGCCCGCCGCGGCTCAGCTCGGCAAAGTCGATCACCTCGAGCAAGCGTCGGATCCCGTATCGGCCACTGCCTCGCAATGCCGCGATCCGGCCGTGAACGAACTCCTCCGATGTCAGGCCGTCCCGCAATGCGGAGTCGAGTGCGGTGGTCAATCGTTCGGACGACTCGAATCTGGCAAGGTCGATGATGGTGCGTGTCGCGCTCGTCACCGGAAGTTGACCGACTCGGGCGCGATCGAGCAGCCCGATCGAACCTGTTGTGTGAACCACAGCGCCGATGCGCTGCACCTTCCGGTCGCGAGGCAACGTGACATGAAATGGCCGGGACAATTTGAAGTCGTCGAAGCCCCACAACGCTGCGGCAGTGGGACCGGAGATCCAGCATGGCTGGCCAATGTCGAGCACCAGCGCAGTCAGGTCGCCGATGTGCGAGCGTGGGGTGAGTGGGCTTCGAAAGGTGCGGACACCGGGTCGATCGAGGCTGCCGCTCTGGACTCGGCTGCGAAGCTGAGCATCTGTGAACCCGGCATCGTGTGCCTGGCGCCTTGTGAATGCTCCGTGCTGACCTGTCGCTGTCGTCGCCATGCGACGAACGCCATCAGGCATGCGCCGGATTCAACCGCCCCTCCCCAGCAACCGCAACTTCTGACCATTTGCGCGAGACAATCCGCGGTGGGTCGCGGATTGTCTCGCGTAAACGAGTGGTGTTCGGCTGGAAGGGCGGCTGCGGGGGCGGCTGGAAGGGCAGGGGCTGGCTGGTCAGCGGGTGGGATAGATCTTGGCGGTCAGGGCCTCGCTGCGACCGGTGCGCAGTTCGGGGCGGACGATGTCGTCGAAGAGGATCGGGCCGCGGTGGGCGCGACGGCGCAGCGGCAGGGTCAGCACGGCCGTCAGCATTCGGGCGACGACCGCCTCGCCACCGCGATTTTGAGCCGCTGTGCGGTGGGCCGCGGCGATCAATTCGGGGCAAGGCGAGCCCTCGACCCGACAGGCAACAGTGCCGGTCCAGGGCAGTTCGATGACCCGATGGTCGAAGTGCTTGTCGAGCAGATCAGCCAGTGGCTGGCGCATACCGCTGGTAGTGAGGTATCGGTCGATGTCGGAGTCGAAATAGGAGGCCGACTTGGACGTGAACACCAAGAGCCCGTCATAGAGCGTCACCCACCACAGGTGACTGGGGAAGTCGACGATCTTGGCGCTCGCCGCCTCGGGAACCTCGATGTAGCCGGCCGTGGCGACTCGCGTGAGTTCGGCAATCACGGC
>JANOCR010000244.1:0-3569 GCA_031412355.1 Ilumatobacteraceae bacterium
CACCGATGGTCACGAGGAGAACGATTGCCAGTCGCACCGAGAACGCATCGAGGCGCGACGTCATTCTGCGATCCGGGCGAACAAACATCGCTGTTGCCACCCCGAGGCCGACACCGGCGACCAGAACGAGAACAATTTTCAAGCGGCGCAATGAGACGACCGAATAGCCGAGGAGGTCGAACAGAGGACCGAACAAGGCCGGGGCGCCGTTGTACACCATCTCCGGGTTTCGGTAGTAGCGGTAGCTCACCAGATAGATGCCCTCGTCGGTGAAGTCGACACCCCTGGGCGCCGCTGTCCATGCCAACCACACCAGTCGCGCCAGAACGACTACGAAGAAGACGGACGGGGTCCACCGCAGCCATGTTCGGTGCTGAAGCGATACACCCGACCCCGACATTCGCCAGACGCTAGCGAGACCGGGGCGCCGGCAAGAGGACGGACCCGTGTAGCAACCGTGCCTATATTGACGCTCATGCGGCTGCCGTGGCGAGAGTTGCGATGGCCCGCAGCGTTGTTCGCCTCAGTGCTCACCGTGCTGCTGACATGGGCGATAGCAACGCCTCGCTACGGGGCGCCCGATGAGTTGGCGCACACGGTCAAGGCCTACGCGACAGCGCACGGCCAACTCCTGGGCTCGACCACACCCGGCGTCAGCACGTTGATCCGCCGCTACGACGTTCCTCAGCGCTTGGTCAGCGCCGAACCATGGTGTTTTGCCTCGCTTCCCGAGGCGAATGCCGGCTGTGCGATACCCACCGAAGACAGGACCCTGATTTCGTACGAATCCTCGGCGGCGACATACCCAGTCCCGTACTACGCGGTGATCGGGACCGCGGCTCGCGTGATCGGCGAGAGCGATTCGGCTCGGACGTATCGGTTGATCTCCATTGGAATCACCACGATCGTCGTGACAGCCGGACTGTGGATATTTCGCAAAAGCTTTGGACGACAATCCGGCGTCGTATTGCTCGCCTGCAATCCCATGGCGGTGTTCATCCTGGCCAGCACCAATCCCGCCGCCCTGGAAATTGCCGGAATGCTTCTGCTGTGGGCGTTTTTCGGCCGGCTCCTGACGCGCGAACGCCATGCGGGTCGAACCGACCTCCTCGTTGCGTCGACGATCGGTGCGGTGCTGATCCTGATCCGCCCCGTGGCGTTGCCGTGGATCGCGATCGCGTTCGCCGGGTACTTCGTTCTCGAGTGGCGCTCATCGACGGTCGCGGGCAGAGACCGGTTCCGCGACCTCTCGGTTGCCGCGATCCCCATCGCATTGTCGATCGTTGCCGCCTCGCTTTGGAGCCGGGTGGCCGGCGTCGGCCTTTCCGACGACAAGTACGTCATCGAAGCGCCGACGGTCGACATCGGCCGGGTTGCAATCGGGCGTACCGCGCTGCTGCTCCGCCAGGGCTTCGGAACCCTGGGTTGGCTCGATACGCAATTGCCGACGGGCATCTATGGCCTCTGGATAGCTGTGGTCGTCTGCGCTGCGTCGGCGGTGATCTTCTTCGGTGATCGCAGAACGAAGTTGCTGACACTCGGTCTCGTCGTCTGTTGGATCGCCTACCCCGCGGTGTTCGCCACGCTGGCGCGGACCCCAGCGGTGTGGCAGGGCCGGTACAACCTGCCTTTGCTGGGTGGACTGGCACTGTGCACGTTGATCTCGATCACCAAGGACCAGCCCGGCAACCCGGCGCCTCAGGTGGCACGGATCTGCGCGATCTCATTCGTCATCATCAACGTCGTCGCGCTTCATCAGAGCCTGAGGCGCTTCATGGTCGGAGCGAGCGGCGACATCCTGCTGCGATCTCCCGGCTGGCGGCCGAGACTGGATCCATGGTTCCTGATGGTCCTCAATCTGGTCGCGGCCTCGGCGCTGGCGATGCTGATGGTCAGGGAACGACCCTCGGCGACGTCAGACATCGACGCTATGGTCGTGCCGCCATGACCGAGTGGAACCTGACCTCCAACCCGATTCAGGCTCTCACCCGGAAAATCAGCGCCGACGCCCTGTGGCGGCTGGCGTTCGGATCCATCATCGCCGCCGAAGTCGTGATGCTGCTGTGGGTCGGCCGGCGCGAGTGGTACTTCTTCGACGAATGGCGCCTGGTGATCGAGCGGGTCGTGCCTCACGCCGACGGACCGGTCGCCGAGTTCAAGCAGCTGTTCCGTCCCGACGGCGAGCACGTCATCGGAATCCCGCTTGCATTTTTCGTGGTCATCGTTCGCTGGTTCGGACTCGACACCTACTGGCCGTTCATCTTCGTCAACATCCTCGTGCGTGTCGCCACGCTGGTGATTCTCGACGATGTGTGCCGCCGCGTCGGTGCCCGCCGCATAGTCCGCTTGCTCGCCGTGGCGACCATCGCCTTCTTCGGCGAAGGATACGAATCGCTGTTTGCCCAGAGTGTGATGTTCGCCGGCTTCACATTGATCTTCGGTCTGCTGGCCATCCGCGAGAGCCTGAAATCTGAGATCTCACAGCGGCGTGCAGGAATCGTCAGCGCCGTGTGGTTGAGCTGCTCGGTCCTGTCGAGCAGCTACGGATTTCCGGTGGTCGCCGGAGTCGCGCTGTTCTACCTGCTGACCCAGCGACGGCGCGCAGCCGCGATCTCGTTGATCATTCCGCCGATCGTGTTCATGACCGTTCGCCTGATCACCGGCGGAGAGTATTCACAGCAGCAACCCGTCGCCACCGGGCGCATCCCGCTTTACATCCACTACGTCCAGTCCGGGTTGTCGGCTGTCGGCGAATCGATCCTCGGCATGGACGCGTTGGGTGTCGCCAGCTTCGTCATCATCGTCGTCGCCTGCCTCTGGCTCGTCCCTGACACCCGCTCCCGCGCCTTCGTCGTGTCGATGGTGGTGGCCATCGTCGTGTTCTATCTCGAAGCGTCGCTGTCGCGTTCGGTCCTCGGTCCCGAGCAGGCGCGCGCCGCGACCCGCTACACGTTTTTCTGTGGAGTGCTTGCGGTCTGCATGATCGCCGCGGCATGGGGTCGGCGGCGGGTCGAGGCTCGATGGGTCCCGATCGTCGCCGTGCTAGCGACCGTCAGCTTCGCCAACAACATCGCATGGCTGGGCGACGGCAGTGCGTACTACACCGACCGGATGCAGATCTCTCGGGCCAGACTCGCACTCGGGCTGGAGATCATCGATCAGGGCCTCACGTTCTACACACCCGATCCCGAGTTCGCCGCCGACCTGAACGGCGATCGGCTCGGCGAGGTGATCGCCTCGCCGTACGACGACGAGTTCATGGTCGAGGCACGCAGCTGCTTCGAGCACTGGGATCAGGAGCTCGTCAGGGGCGGCGTCGCGGTCGACTCCATCGACGGCGAGCAGCGAGCCGCCATGATGGTTCTGTTGAGCGAGCATTCACTGGGCGTCGGGCCACCTGATGCAACGCTCGACGTGCTAATTGAGCTCGCCGCGCAGAACGTCGGTGGCAGCGGCGTGTTTGCCCAGTTTCAGGAGACATACGCAGGCCTCGTCACCGCGCCCGCGCACAGTCCAGGTTTCGTTCCCACAACCCAGCGCTGTCAGGCCTGAGGCTGATCGGCTTCTCT